>NZ_JBHEVB010000008.1:0-190791 GCF_041925195.1 Flintibacter porci | reverse complement strand
CAGCGCATCCAGTTAAAAACTGGAGTGGCACCGCTCATGCTGCGCCACTCCGCTTAAAACTTCAATATTTTCCTACCAAGGGGCTTTTTTGTGCTGTCCGTACAATCTGGGGCACTCCAAATGGAAAGGCGCGGTTTTTTTGATTTTATCGGTGGTAGAGCTTGTTGCTCTGATACTGGGGCTCGCAGGTGAGCTGCAGACCCAGCTTCTTATAGGTCATCTCGTCAGGGGGAGAGAGCATGACGGAGCAGTGGGCCTGGCAGCCCTTCAGCTGAGCCAGGGACCGCAGGGCCTGGGCGGCCTTGGGGTCGGCGTTGGCGGAAGAGGCCAGGGCGATGAGCACCTCGTCGGAGTGGAGGCGGGGGTTGTTGGAGCCCAGGAACTTCACCTTGACGGTCTGGATGGGCTCAATGGCACTCTGGGCGATCAGGTGTACCCCGTGGCCGCCCACGCCGGAGAGAGCCTTCAGCGCGTTGAGCAGAGCGGCGGCGGAGCAGCCCATCAGCTCGGAGGTCTTGCCGGTGACCATCTGGCCGTCAGGCAGCTCGATAGTCATGGCAGGCTCGCCGGTTTCCTCGGCCAGCTGATTGGCCTGAGCCACCACACTGCGCTCCGCGGTGGTCACTCCCGCCTGCTGCATCAGCAGCTCCAGCTTGTACACCGCGTGATCCACGTCCTTGCCCTGGCGGCGCTCACACAGGGCGTCGTAGTAGCGGCGCACGATCTCCTGCCGGGCGGCATCCTGACAGGCCTCGTCATCATAGATGCAGTTGCCCGCCATGTTCACACCCATGTCGGTGGGAGACTTGTAAGGGCAGGTGCCGGTGATCTTCTCAAACATGGCCGACAGGACGGGGAACACCTCCACGTCCCGGTTGTAGTTGACGGTGGTCTCCCCGTAGGCCTGGAGATGGAAGGGGTCGATCATGTTCACGTCGTCCAGGTCGGCGGTAGCCGCCTCGTAGGCCAGGTTCACCGGGTGCTTGAGGGGCAGGTTCCAGATGGGGAAGGTCTCAAACTTGGCATAGCCGGCAGTGACACCCCGCTTGTGCTCGTGGTAGAGCTGGCTCAGGCAGGTGGCCATCTTGCCGCTGCCCGGGCCGGGAGCGGTGATCACCACCAGGGGGCGGGTGGTCTCCACATAGTCGTTCTTGCCAAAGCCATCGTCAGAGACGATCTGGGCAATGTTGTGGGGATAGCCGGCGATGGGATAGTGGCGGTACACCCGCACGCCCAGGCTCTCCAACCGCTTCTGGAACAGGTCGGCGGCCTGCTGGCCGGCGTACTGGGTCACAACCACGCTTCCCACGTACAGATCCATGCCCCGGAAGGCATCGATCAGACGCAGCACATCGCTGTCGTAAGTGATGCCCAGGTCGCCCCGGACCTTGTTCTTTTCAATATCGGCGGCGTTAATGACCAGAATGATCTCCGCCTTGTCCTTCATCTGGGCCAGCATGCGGATCTTGCTGTCCGGCTCAAAGCCAGGCAGCACCCGGCTGGCGTGAAAGTCGTCAAACAGCTTGCCGCCAAACTCCAGGTACAGCTTGCCCCCGAACTGGGCAATGCGCTCCTGGATGTGCTGGGACTGCATGGTAAGATATTTTTGGTTGTCAAAGCCCTGTCTGGTCATACCGTCACCTCGTCATAGTTTACCCCCGGCGGGCAAGGCGGCCTTTCGGCGCGGACAGATCTCAAGTCTGCTTGTTCCACCGAGGGTTGATTGCAAATGATTTCAAAAATATTCAGCCTTTATTTTATGCTTTCCGGCACGGCCGCGTCAAGTGGTTTGCCCGAAAGAGTTGACCAGACCGAGGGGGAAGTTTTTGTGAAAAAAGCGGGTAGTATTCCCGGTTATTTTATGATAAAATGTAAAAACTATCCCCTTTTTTACGAAAGCTTTACGTTACCCCCGGGGCGGCCCGGGGGCTTTTTCCGGGAAATTTGCCCTTGGAGGTGCCCTTATGCTTTCTGAACAATTGCTGCACACCCTGCTGATCGTATGTCCCCTGGTCTTTTTGGGCGGACTGGTGGACGCGGTGGCCGGCGGCGGCGGACTGATCACACTGCCCGCCTATCTGCTGGCCGGCCTGCCTCCCCATGCCGCCTCTGCCACCAACAAGTGCGGCAACGTGTGGGGCACCCTGCTGGCCACCTACCGCTTTCTTAAGCGGGGCGAGGTCCATCTTTCCAGCGCGGTGTGCGGCGGCGTGGGCGCTCTCATCGGCGCTTGGGCCGGAGCAAAGCTCAACATGATCATGCCGGAGCGTTACCTCTATTATCTGATGCTGATCATCGTGCCGGTGATGGCTGTTTTCCTGCTGTTCAAGCGGGAGTTCGGTACCGAGGACCACTCCCATGAGCTCTCCCCCCGGCGGCTGCTGATCCTGTCTCTGGGAATCGGGCTGGTCATGGGCTGTTACGACGGCTTCTTCGGCCCCGGCGCAGGCACCTTCCTGATGCTGGCCTTTACCGGGCTGTGCAAATTCGACCTGCTCACCGCCTCGGGCAATACCAAGGTGGCAAACTCCGCCTCCAATGTGGCCTCTCTGGTCACCTTTGCCCTGGCCGGACAGGTGGTCTGGTCCGTGGGCATCCCCGCTGCCATCTGCGGCATCGCAGGAGGCTATGTGGGTTCCGGTCTGGCGCTGAAGAATGGAGCAAAGGTCATCCGGCCCATGTTCTTTGTGGTGCTGGCCCTGCTCACCATCCGCCTCATTTACGACCTACTTTTTTCGTGACCTACTTTTTTCGTGAAAAAAGTAGGCAAAAAAGCTTCCTGCAAAGCTTCGCTTTGCCTCTGCGCCCGAACCAAAAAGATACGTGGGAGTGACATCATCCGTCGCTCCCACGTTTTGTTTTTGTATTCTGCCCAGCCACCCTGGTCCTTCCAGAGTAGGCGGTGTGCGTACAGCGCAGGTATTCGCAAATTTCAGACCCGGTAGGGCCTAAGGCCCGGGGCAAGAAGGACCAGATGGTCTTGTTATCGGAGCCGCCGGACGCAAGTTCCAAGTTCTCAAGAGGGCGTCCTCCGTAAAATGGGGGCTTGGGGGAAAGGTGACTATGAGCGCCCGCTCCGCGCAGGCGCTCATCGGAGCCGTCCCCCGGCGATCTTTGGTTCTTTCCATCGCTGGAAAGAACATCCCCAGTTCCTCCGGGCGGCCATTGGCCGCCCTACTCTTTTATCCCCAGCAGCACCTGGGACACGCTCTGAGCAAACAGCCGCGCCCCGGCCAAGGCCTCGGTGAGTGTATTTCCGTGTCCCCCTACCTCTACCAGCAATGAGCCAGTGGACAGGTTCTGGTTATACCGGCTGTTGCGCAGCACAATGGGCCGGGCCAGGGTGACATAGTCAGAAATCAGCTCCTGCTGATATCGAATCGCCAGAGCCAGGTTGTCGATCCAGTAAGGGTGGGACGCTCCGCCGCCGTCGGTACCCACCACCAGCATCACCTGAGCCACTTTTTCCCCATTTTCCTGGCTGACCAGTTTATAGATGGATCCATCGTTTCCCACCAAGGCATCCCGGTGGACATCCAGAATGATTTTAATAGAGGGGTACTTGGCCAGCCAGTCCTTTACCGCCGCGCCCGATCGGTCATAGGCCCCGTTATAGGCGGGGTAGTCGTACAAATTGGTGTCGTGGATGACCTCAAACCCATTCTCCCGGAAAATTTGGGCCATCTCCTCCCCCACCCGCACCATGTTGCGGGTACAGTCGGTGGTGCGATAGGAATCGCTCTCCTGATAGGTGAGACCGTCGCTTTGGGAATAGGCCTCGCTGCCGTGGGTATGTAAAATCAGAATCTGAGGGCCTTCTCCCAGTGTAAAATGGACCATTCCCGCAGAAAATACCGATTCATCCAGGTTCTTGCCTGTGCGGTTATAGAGGTACACCCCATTTTGACTGAGGTACTGCCCTCCCTCCTTTCCTACACCGGTCATCTCCAGGATTCCGTCCTGAGACACCGGCGGCTGAAGGGGCGTATCCACCTGGTCATCGTCGTCCGGAGCCTCCTCCGGTTCTGTGGAGGGCTCCGATGAATCCGACGAGCCCTGCTGTTCCTGCTGCTGACCCTGAATTTGGCCTTCCACTTCGTCCTGTCCCGCCGAGAGCAGAGCAGACTGCCCCACCAGCAGTCGGTTCCAGCCTGTGAGACTCCCCTGCACGGTCTCTTCGGGCAGAGAGCCCAGCTGGCTCTCCAACAGAGCAACTGCCACCGCCGGGCGGTCCGCCCAGGTGCGCAGCACCTCTGTTACGCCCGACAGGTCGGCGGTCATCGTCACCCCCCACACTGCCACCGCCGCCAGACCAAGCCCCACGCCGCGGCGCATTGCCCGCTGCCAGTGGTTTTTTCTTCCTCGGTTTGCCATGGTACCACCCCTTATCCTGCGTGTCACTTCCACTGTATGTAAGAGGCGGCGGGGTTATGTCTACATGGGTATGTTATTCTTAGCGGGTTCCGCCCTGCGGGGCGGGTTCCTTTCTGGATCACCAGAAAGGAACCAAAGAGTGACTGGGGGGCTCCTTCGATGGACACCTGGCTTGCGCCGGTGTTCATAGGCGTCGCCCCCCAGACCCCCATTTACGGGGGACACCCTCCTGATGCTTGGCGGAAAACTTTCGGCGGTCCTAAAACAAGACCGTCTGGTCCTTCTTGCCCCGGACCTTAGGTCCTATGTGTGCAAAATGTAGTGGACAAGCGCGTTGCAATGACACCGCCTGCCCTGGCAGAACCGTGGCAGCTGGGCGGTTATGGGCACAAAATACGCATAAAAAGTGGGAGCGACGGAATCCGTCACTCCCACAGGAAAACTATATTACAGGCAAAGAGGCAAAGCGAAGCTTTGCAGGAAGTTCTTTTGCCTACTTTTCTTTCAAGAAAAGTAGGTCAGCACTTCTCGAAGATGGTAGCAACGCCCTGGCCGCCGCCGATGCACAGAGTAGCCAGACCCTTCTTGGCGTCGTCGCGCTTCTGCATCTCGTGCAGCAGGGTGACGATGATACGGGCGCCGGAAGCGCCGACGGGGTGACCCAGAGCGATGGCGCCGCCGTTGACGTTGACCTTGCTCATATCAAAGTGCAGCTCACGAGCCACAGCGATGGACTGAGCGGCAAAGGCCTCGTTGGCCTCGATCAGGTCCATATCCTCGATCTTCAGGCCGGCCTTCTCCATAGCCTGACGGGAAGCGGGCACAGGACCCACGCCCATGATCTTGGGATCCACGCCGCCCTGGCCCCAGGAGACCAGCTTGGCCATGGGCTTCAGGCCGTACTTCTCCACGGCCTCGCCGGAAGCCAGCACGATGGCGGCAGCGCCGTCGTTGATGCCGGAGGCGTTGGCAGCGGTGACACGCTGGACGTGCTTCTTGGTGTCGGCCTCATGGACCTGGGTGACCTCAAAGGTGTGGACGATCTCGTCCTCCACGCCCTCGGGACCCACGGGGAAGGCGCCGCGCAGCTTGGAGATACCCTCGGCGGTCACACCGGCGCGGGGGAACTCGTCCACCTTGAACTCCACCATTTCCTTCTTCTTCTTGATCATGATGGGCACGATCTCGTCGTCGAAGCGGCCGGCCTTCTGAGCAGCCTCAGCCTTATTCTGAGAGGAAGCGGCGAACTCGTCCAGCTCCTCGCGGGTGATGCCCCACACGTCGCAGATGTTCTCGGCGGTGGTGCCCATGTGATAGTTGTTATAAGCGTCCCACAGGCCGTCCTTGATCATGGTGTCCACGACCTTCTTGTCGCCCATGCGGGCGCCCCAGCGCTCATCAGGCAGAGCAAAGGGAGCAGCGGACATGTTCTCGGTGCCGCCGGCCAGGACCACATCGGCGTCGCCGGCCAGGATGCTGCGGGCGCCCTCGATGACGCTCTTCATACCGGAGCCGCACACCATACCCACGGTGTAAGCGGGAACCTGGAAGGGGATACCGGCCTTCACAGCGGCCTGGCGGGCAGGGTTCTGGCCCAGACCAGCGGTGAGGATGCAGCCGAACATGACCTCGTCTACCTGCTCGGGCTTCACGCCGGCGCGGCTCAGGGCTTCCTTCATGACCACAGCGCCCATCTCAGCGGCGGGCACATCCTTCAGGCTTCCGCCAAAGGAACCGATGGCGGTGCGGCAGCAGTTGACAACATAGACTTCTTTCATCGCTCTGTTACCTCCAAAAATGTGTTGTGGCGTCATAAGGCGCCCTTCGTTCCGCTCTTGACTGCATTATATCGAAGGAATCTGGAAAAATCAATACAATTTTTTGTGCTTTCTGGCCTCCTTTCTGTCTGAGAGTGACAAATTCACGCCATTTTAAGCAAAGTTGAGAACTTTTCCTCCGGTAATTCGTTAAATTTTTGACAAAATAATTTTTTGCCTGTTTTTTCTCTTTCTCAAAAAAATCACCGGCCTTCTCCCACAGCGGGAGAAGGCCGGTATTTTTTGCTTTTACTCGTGGAGGATGGGGAATACAGTCGTGTTCCATCCGGCGTACTGCGTCAGCCAGGCCAGGGTGTTTTCCGCGTTGGGGGTAAGGGTAATGCGCAGATCGGTGCTGTAACTGCTCCCAGCCTCGGAGACACTGTTTCTCGAGGGCACCTCAAAGACAAAGACCAGGTCGGTAACGTAGGTATTTTCCTGGCGCTGCTGGTCGTCAAAGAGATAACGCACCCCGATGGTGCCCGCGTCAAAGTCGGCGCGCACGGCCTTCCAAAGCTCTTGCAGCTGGGCGTTGGAGGCCCCCTCCAGGTAGAAGGGTTCGTTGGTATCCGTCTCCGTCTGTCCGCTCTGGGTACCGGCCCGGTCCAGATAGGCCTCCACCAGACGATACTTCTCAAAGCGGTCAAAGTCGTACATATCCTCCACCGCGTCTCGATCCTGAGCAATCTGATTCAGAGCCCAGGTCACGGTACCCTCTGTGTTCAGGTCCTCCATGTGGATGGGGATGTCGTAGTAACAGCGGCGCACAGTACGGCCGTCGGTCAAGGTGTAGGTCACATCCAGGCGGGTGTACTCCTCCCCAGCCTGATAGTGGGAGCTGCTGGTGTCCACCGTGTCCCGGTGGTCCAGAACGGCCTGATGCAGAGCGACGATCTTTTCGATCTGTCCGGGGTCGGTGACCTGGTAGCGGGTGGAGTCTCCGCTGTCGTAGGGGTAGTTGATGCGGCAATCTACATCGATGGATCCCACTTCATCTGCCTGGGGCACCCAGGCAGTAATGCCCATTACATCGGTAAGGCAGGCCACACACAGCACCGCCATGACCACAAAGCTGGCTGCCGCACCCTTCCAGTATTTCAGCACCCGGAAGGACTTGCACAGCAGCATTCGGGCCACAAAATAGCCCACCACAGCCCATACCACCACGCATACCGCCAGGGAGAGCCGGTTTCTCCATCCGAAGAAGGCAATGGTGTAGACGCCGAAGCACAGTCCGGAGCAGAAGGCCACGCCATACAGAAAGATGGGCCGCACCAGGCGCACGGAGACCACGTCCCCCGCCGACTCCACCTGCCGCTTCCGGTACACCAGCAGGGCCAGCACCGCCAGCACCACACCGGCGGCGGCGTAGGCGGCCACGGTACCGGGGCTCAGCAGGTACCATTCCCCCGTGGTGGCGGTCATTCCATTCACCGTCTCCTGTACCGGATCCCACTCCACGGCCTCGGTAAGGGGCCAGATTGGGGTAAGAATCTGGGCCAAAGCGCTTCCCCGGCCGCTGTGCCTGGAGAGCCCGAAGAAGAAATCGCTCAAAACTATGTTGATCAGCATATTGAGGACATAGGCCAGCATGTTTAAAATCCCGTAGAAGGCAGGCAGTGCCAGGATATGGCCGGTAAACATGGCGCAAAACGACGCAAAGGAGAAGAAGAACAGGCATACTCCGCTCTGTACCAGCAGCCAGATGCCCAGGCTGGCCAGGGAGGTTCCCCAGCATTTCTGAGCCACCAGGGGCAGCTCAACGGCCAGGGTGATGCCCGCCACCACCAGGTTGGGCAGCAGGGCAAAGGACAGTCCCGCCAGATACTGGGTGCCGAACAGGGTCTCCCGGCGCAGAGGTAGGGCATGCATCATGCAGGCGGAGCGGTTGTTGTAGAGGTAACCGAATACCGCCATGGCACACAGCACCCCGTAGCCGCAGGCCACAAACACCCCAAATTGCAGGGTATTGGGGATGTCTCGGGCATACTCTACCAGGCGGTTAGCCAGCTCCACCGAAGACACGGAGGCACCTCTCATAGAGAAGTAGTTGTTCAGCAGGTTGAAGGGGAGCAGAAACAGCCACATCAGGCCGTAGGCCACCCACAGAGGCCAGAACCGCAGCATGGTCTTGCGGTAGAGGGTGGAATTAAAGAACGATGTCCCGGACCGCATAGTCCTCACCTCCCAACTCATAAATAAAGATCTCCTCCAGATTCAGAGGCAGCATTTCCATCAAAATGGGATTCAGGGCCGCCATGCGCTCCTTGATCTGGGCGGGATCGCCCCGGACGATGAGGGTATACACCCGGCCGATCTGGCTGGTGTGCAGCACGTTCAGCCCCTCGGGCAGTGGAGGCAGGCCGGGCTCCTGGAAGGCCAGCTGCAGCTTGATGATGTTGTCCTGGAGGTCGGTGAGAGAGCGCTCCAGCAGCACCTTGCCGTGGGACAGGATACCCACATGGTCGCACACGTCCTCCAGCTCCCGCAGGTTGTGGGAGGAAACCAGCACGGTGGTGCCCCGCTGGGCCACGTCGCCCATGAGCAAAGACCACACCTGCCGCCGCATCACCGGGTCCAGGCCGTCCACCGGCTCATCCAGCACCAGCACCTTGGGCTGGCAGCACAGAGCCAGCCAGAAGGCGGACTGCTTCTGCATGCCCTTGGACAGGCGGCGGATGGGCTGGTTCTCGTCCACCTCCGGGAAAGCCTCCCGCAGGGCGTCGTAGCGTTTGTCGTCAAACTGGGGGTAGAGACCCCGGTAAAACTTCATCATATCCCGGGTGGAGGCGGAGTTGAAGTAGTAGAGCTCATCCGGGATGGCCGCCATCTCCGCCTTAATGGCCGGGTTTTCATACACATTCTGGCCGTGGACCAGGATAGAGCCGGAATCCGGCCGGTAGATGCCCATAATATGGCGCAAAATGGTGGATTTGCCCGCTCCGTTGGGACCCACCAGGCCGTAAATGGAGCCCTCCTCCACCTTCATGGTCAGGCCGTCCAGTGCCCGGAAGCCGTCAAAGCTTTTGACCACGTCGTTGATCTGGATCATTGGGCCGCTCCCCCTTTCAGATTTGCAATGCGGGTACACAGTGCGTCCCTTGTCAGCCCCAGGTACAGCAGCTCCGCCGCCGTCTGGTCAAAGGTGTGCAGCAGCCGCTCCTGCCGTCCCCGGTCTACACCGGTGTGCTCCGCCACAAAGGACCCCTTTCCCGGCACCGAGTACAGGTATCCCTCCGCCTCCAGAGCCTCATAGGCCCGCTGAATGGTGTTGGGGTTGATGGCCAGGGTGCTGGCCATCGCGCGCACGGAGGGGAGCTTCTCCCCCTGGACCAGAGCCCCCGTCACCACAAGGCGGCGCAGGCCATCCCGCACCTGTTCATAGATGGGGCGGGCGTCCCGATAATCTAAGCTTAACATTACGCCCTCCTTTCCGTCTGCCCGTGGGCAAACTGTATGGTCTGTATTAGTACACTAAGTGTATGTGTGAGGCCGGGGAAAGTCAATTAAGAAGGGTTTAAGATTTTCTTATGTTCAAGCAGGGTTCCGCCCTGCGGGGCGGGTTCCTTTCTGGATCACCAGAAAGGAACCAAAGAGTGACTGGGGGTGTGTCTCCGAGGAACGCCTCGCCGCAGGCGGGCGTTCCAAGTCGCCCCACCCCCAGACCCCCCGTTTACGGGGGACGCCCTCCTGAAAGATAGCACTTGCGTCCGGCGGCTCCGAAAACAAGACCTTGCGTCCTTCTTGCCTCGGCCCACTGGGGCCTGCCCAGGCCGAAATTTGCGGCATTCTGCGTTGAAATTTCACCGCCTGCCCTGGCATAACCGTGGCAGCTAGGCAGTTGTTGGGCGCCTTTATACGACCACCGCCGCACCAAACAGGTAGGCAGGCACCAGGCGGTGTACGATAGAAGCAGGCGTTCACAAATTTTGATGGAAAAAGGCCCCTGTGGGCCGAGAGTAGAAAGGCGCACGATCAAAATTTAGGCCGTCGGAAAGTTTGTAACAACCAAAGGGACATGCCCCCGTAGACAGGGGGACCGGGGGAAAGGTGACTGTGAGCGCCCGCTCCGCGAAGGCGCTCACCGGAGCCGTCCCCCGGCGATCTTTGGTTCTTTCCATCGCTGGAAAGAACATCCCCCATCTCCCCAAGCGGCCTAAGGCCGCTCTCCCCCCTTCATTTCTTTCAACTTTCTTCATCTCCCCCTTCCCCCGAAAAAAAGAACGTGTTATCATAGGGTCACCAGACAAAAGGAGGTATTTTCCCTATGTTCTCTTCCATTGGTCTTATCGGCGCGGGCACCATGGGCTCCGCCGTCCTCCAGGCTGCCGCCAAGGGCGCTCCCGGCGCGGCGCTGTATTGTTCCAACCGCACTCCCGCCAAGGCTCAGGCCCTGGCTCAGGAAGTGGGCGGCCAGGCTGTGGATAACGCCTCCGTGGCCCGCACCTGTTCTCTCATCTTCCTGGGGGTAAAGCCCCAGATGATGGCGGGCGTTCTGGCCGACCTGGCACCTGTCCTTGCTGCCCGCACCGACCGTTTCGTGCTGGCCTCCATGGCCGCCGGTCTGGACGGCGCGGCCATCCAGGACCTGGCCGGAGGCAAGTACCCGGTCATCTGCCTGATGCCCAACACGCCCGTGGCCGTAGGTGCGGGCGTGTTGCAGTATTACGGCGTGGATACCACCCAGGAGGAACTGGACGCCTTCCAGACTCTTATGGCTCCCGCCGGACTGGTGGACCCCATCGAACCCCACCTCCTCCCCGCTGCCAGCGGCGTGTCCGGCTGCGGCCCCGCCTTCTGCGCTCTGTTCATTGAGGCCCTGGCCGACGGCGGAGTGGCCTGCGGCCTGCCCCGTGCCAAAGCCCTGGCCTATGCCGCCCAGATGGTGGAGGGCACCGCCAAGCTGATGATGGAGAAGGGCCTGCACCCCGGCCAGCTCAAGGACAGGGTCTGTTCCCCCGGCGGCACCACCATCCAGGGTGTGCGTGTGCTGGAGGAGCGCGGCTTCCGCGCCGCCGCTATAGATGCGGTGATCGCAACCTTTGAAAAAAACAAGGAGCTGGCCAAATAAGTTTCTATTCCTGATATGAGGGGGTTTATTCCATGAGAATCGTTGTAAAAGTCGGCACCTCCACCCTGGCCCACGCCACCGGGCGGCTGAACATCCGCCACGTGGAGGAGCTGGTCAAGGTACTCTCCGATTTGAAAAATGCCGGTCATCAGGTCATTCTGGTCTCCTCCGGCGCCATCGGCATGGGCGTGGGCAAGCTGAACCTGCCCGGCAAGCCCTCCGACATGCCCACTAAGCAGGCTGCCGCCGCTGTGGGCCAGTGTGAGCTGATGTACACCTACGATAAGCTCTTCCTCCAGTATAACCACACCGTGGCCCAGGTGCTGCTCACCGGCGAGGATGTGGACCACCCCGAACGCCGGGAGAACTTCGAAAACACCATGGAGCGCCTGCTGGAGCTGGGCGCCCTGCCTGTCATCAACGAGAACGACACCATCGCCACGGCTGAGATCAAAGTGGGCGACAACGATACCCTAGGCGCCATTGTGGCCTGCTGCACTAAGGCCGACCTGCTGGTGCTTCTCAGCGACATCGAGGGCCTGTACACCGCCGATCCCCGCAAGGACCCCAACGCCAAGCTCATCCCCACCGTGGAGGAAGTCACCCCGGAGATCGAGGCCCTGGCCGGCGGCGTAGGCTCCAGCCTGGGCACCGGCGGCATGGCGACGAAACTCCGGGCCGCCAAGATGGTTACCGCCCAGGGCTGTGACATGGTCATCACCAACGGCGAGCACCCCGAGCGGCTCTACGACATTGCCGAAGGCAAGGACGTTGGCACCCGCTTTGTGGCTCATAAGGCCTGATTTTTCAATACGTTTCGTATTACAATTTCTATTATCTACATTTTATCATCGCTCTTCGGGATAAAATCCGGCTGTTTGGGTCCGGAGAGTGAGTCAAAGGAGGTCGTACGATGACGACATTGGAACTGCTGGAAAAGGCCCGTGCTTCTAAGGGGGCTATGTCTCTGGCGGACACCGAGACCAAAAATAACGCTCTGCTGGCTATGGCTGACGCGCTGATGGAGCATCAGCAGGCCATTCTCACCTCCAACCAGGCCGACCTGGAGGCCGCCCGCGGCACCGTGTCTGAGGTCATGCTGGACCGGCTGGCCCTCAGCCCCGAGCGCATCGCAGGCATGGCCCAGGGCATCCGGGAGGTGGCCGCCCTCCCCGACCCGGTGGGCGCCGTTCTCCAGCGGGTGGAGCGCCCCAGCGGCATCGTGGTGGAAAAGACGGCGGTACCCATGGGTGTTATTGCTATTATCTACGAGAGCCGCCCCAACGTCACCTCTGACGCCGCCGCTCTGGCCTTGAAGGCGGGTTCCGCCTGTGTGCTCCGGGGCGGCAAGGAGGCCCACCGCTCCGCCGCCGCCATTGTAGGCGCGCTGAAGGAAGGGCTCCAGCGGGCGGGTCTCCCTGCCGACGCCCTCCAACTGGTGGAGGACACCACCCGCGCCTCTGCCAACGAGCTGATGACGGCCAGCGGCTATGTGGACCTGCTCATCCCCCGCGGCGGCGCGGGCCTCATCCGTGCCTGTGTGGACAACGCCACCGTACCCGTCATTGAGACAGGCACCGGCATCTGCCACGTCTATGTGGACGGCCAGGCCGACCAGGCCATGGCCCTGGACATTCTGGAGAACGCCAAGTGCTCCCGCCCCAGCGTGTGCAACGCCTGCGAGGTGTGCCTGGTGGACGAGACCATCGCCGGGGAATTTCTCCCCAAGCTGCAAAAGCGTCTGACCCAGGACCGCGCTGCCCAGGGCCTGCACCCGGTGGAGCTGCGCCTGGACGAGGCCGCCCAGGCCATCATCTCCGGTACACCTGCCGTGGAAAAGGACTTTGATACCGAATTCCTGGACTACATCCTGGGCGTCAAGGTGGTAAAGGGCGTGGCCGAGGCCATCGCCCACATTGCCGCCCACTCCACCGGCCACTCTGAGGCCATTGTCACCGCCGACGAAAAGGCCGCCCGGGCCTTCCTCAACCAGGTGGACTCTGCCGCCGTCTACTGGAATGCCTCCACCCGCTTTACCGACGGAGGCGAGTTTGGACTGGGCTGTGAGATGGGCATCTCCACCCAGAAGCTCCACGCCCGGGGACCCATGGGGCTCCAGGAGCTGTGTACCTATAAGTACATCATCCGGGGCACCGGTCAGACCCGCTGACTGTTTGGAGAGTCGGCTCTTTCCGCCATTTTCCGGGTGACAAAATCGCCTGTTTGGAGGTATAATGAAGGTGGGAAAAAGGGGGCCTTTTCCCACCCAGTTCTCCGCGCTCCGGCGCGGAGCCCAGCTGGATCTTGATGTACCATCCACCCTTGTGATTTTGGAAAGGACTGATTCCAATGAACCACTACATGAAGGAGTTCTGCCAGACCACCGGGGAACTGTTAGGCTCTGAGCAGGTACGGATGATGGGCCGCTGGTGCCATCATAACCGCATCACCACCCTGGACCACTCCCTGTTTGTGGCTTACTGGTCGTTCCGCGCCGCCCGGGCTCTGGGCCTGGACGAGACCGCTGCCGCCAGAGGCGGACTCCTGCACGATTTGTACCTCTACGACTCCCGTGACAAATCGGCCCACCCGGGCTGGCAGTGCTTTGACCATCCCCGGGCCGCCGCCCGCAACGCCCAGGGGCTTACCGACCTGAGCGACAAGGAGCGGAATATTATCCTCTCCCACATGTGGCCCTTGGGCGGAGCGCTGCCCCGGTCTATGGAGGCCTGGCTGGTGGATGTGGTGGATACCCTGTGCGCCGGTATGGAGCTCAGCGGCATCTATGACCCCAGCCGCCTGCGCCGCCGCCTTGGCGTGGAGCCTATCACCGAAGCCAAGGAGGAGCCTTCTCCGGCCTTCTCCTGACCTACTTTTCTTGAAAGAAAAGTAGGCAAAAGAACTTTGTTCGAAACTTCGTTTCGCCTCTGTGCCCGTAAAGAACTCTCTGGGTAGGAGCGACATTTCCGTCGCTCCTACTTTTTTATTTTTTGCGTAGAAACGCCCCCCTATTGAAACGCACGACAACACCTGTACCCAACAGGAAGGGATGCACCAGGCGGTGTGTGATCGAAGCAGCGACTTGCAAATTTTGATGGCAGCAGGCCCCAGTGGGCCGAGAGGAGAGGGCTGCACGGTCAAAACTTAGGCCGCCGGGGATGACCAAACAACCGAAGGGACACGCTCCCGTAATGGGGGTCTGGGGGCAATGACTGTGAGCACCGCCGCAGGCAAGGTGCTCACCGGAAGCGGCCCCCAGCGGGTCTTTGGTTCCTTTCTGACCGCTCAGAAAGGAACCCGCCCCGCAGGGCGGAACCCTCTCAACAAAAAAGTGGGAGCGACCTGAGCAGTCACTCCCACAAAAAGTCTCATATCCGGGCGAGGAAGGGAAACGAAGTTTCCCGCCAAGTTCTTTGCCAAGCTTTCTTACAAGAAAGCGGAGGGGAGTTTACACAGCAGTTCCTCCGCCTGGGTGCGGACATGCAGCTTGTTGGCATTGTCCAGCACAAATTCCAGATGCATCTGCGCCTGCTGCCATTTCTCCCGCTGGTAGCAGTAAACCGCCAGCGCCATATGGGCCGCCACCTTTTCCCGCAGGCACCCGGCCCGCTCCAGATCCTGCTGGAGCAGAGGCTCCAGCTGGGGGGGCGCCGCCTGCATCAGCGCAAAGGAGCGCCGCTGGTTCATGACCCGGTCCACCAATGCCCGCTGGTTGGCCCGCATTTTCGGCTTCAAGGCGGTGAGTTTTTCCGCCGCCCACTCCTGCCGGGGATCACCGGAGGGCAAGGCCGCGCTCCAGACCAGCAGAGCCAGGGCATCCTTTGTCAGCCGGGGATGATTGGCCACACGGTCCAGCACCGGAAGGGCCTCCTTATCCTTTCCCAGCAGAGACAGCGCCCAACTCTGATAGACCTGAAAGAGCAGACTGTCCGGATTCTGGCGGCAGACGGTGCGGCACAGCTCCAGCAGGGGTTCCGGGTCGCAGTGGTGATCCAGCGCGGCCAGCGCCGGACGCATGGCGATTCGGGGTTGAAAATTGATGACGACCCACCCCGCCAAAATCCAGGCTATCGCCAGCAGGTATCCGGTCAGCAGCGCCCAGCCCTTCAAGCCGGAGGCAGCACACGACAACAGCGCCAAAATCGCCGGGGCACTCCAAATCCAAAACGCCGTGCGGGCCCGGGTCAAAAGAAAGTTCCTCATACATGGTCCCCCAAAGAAAATGAAATGATGTGAGGCAACCATACCACACATCATTTCAATAAACCCATATAAATCTTTAAGAAATGGAAAATTTTATCCGTTGAACTTGTTCATAGCGCGGTCGGGCCCCTCTTTGATATAGCACTCCACCGCGTCGGCACAGCGCTCCACGGCGGCGGCAATGGCCTTGCGGTCCTCACCCTGGAACTTGCCCAGCACCCAGTCGGCCAGGTCATAGTCGGGATGGGGCTTTTTGCCCACGCCTACCCGGATCCGGGGGAACTGGTCGGTGCCCAGGTGCTGAATAATGCTCTTGAGCCCGTTGTGTCCTCCGGCGGAGCCGCTCTTGCGGATGCGCAGCTTTCCCACGTCCAGGGCGGTGTCGTCGGAGATCACTATAATATGCTCCGGGGGGATTTTATAGAAGTCAGCGGCAGGGCGCACCGCCTCGCCGGACAGGTTCATATAGGTCACCGGCTTCATCACCAGCACCTTTTCCCCGGAAATGGTGAATACATTGGTCAGGGCCTTGAATTTCAGCTTCTGGATGGGCAGACGGTACCGCTCGCCCAGTTGGTCAGCCACCATAAAGCCCACATTGTGGCGGGTATTGTCATACTGGTCCCCGGGGTTGCCCAAGCACACCAGCATCCAGGATGCTCCGCCGGAACTGCGATGGAAAAACATGCTATCCCTCACTTGCTGCGTAAAATGCACTGGGGCGGGCAAATGCCCGCCCCAGTGGGATACGGAAAATCAGGTAAACAGGCGGGAAACGGAAGTCTCCTCGTAGATGTGGCTGATGGCCTCGGCAAACATGTGAGCCACAGAGATATAGCGGATCTTGTCGCACTTCATGCCGGGCTTGGGGGGAATGGTATCCAGGAAGACCACCTCGTCCATGACGCTGTCGGTGATGCGCTGGACAGCGGGGCCGGAAAGCAGGCCGTGGGTAGCCACAGCAGTAACGTCCTTGGCGCCGCCGATGTCCACCAGAGCCTTGGCAGCGTGGCACAGGCTTCCGCCGGTGTCCACCATGTCGTCCAGCAGGATGACGTGCTTGTCCTTTACGTCGCCGATGATGTTCATGACCTCAGAGGAGTTGGCCTTCTGACGGCGCTTATCCACGATGGCCAGAGGCATGTTCAGCTTCTGAGCGAAGGCGCGGGCGCGAGCCACGCTGCCCACGTCAGGAGAAACCACCATGGTGTCGTCCTGGACAGCGGCGAACTTGCGGAAGCACTCGCTGACAAACAGAGGAGAGCCCAGCAGGTTGTCCACCGGGATGTCGAAGAAGCCCTGGATCTGGTTGGCGTGCAGGTCCATGGTCAGCACCCGGTCGGCGCCGGCGCGGGTGATCAGGTTGGCCACCAGCTTGGCAGAGATGGGATCGCGGGGCTTGGTCTTGCGGTCCTGACGGGCATAGCCAAAGTAGGGGATGACGGCGGTGATGCGGCCGGCGGAGGCGCGGCGCAGCGCGTCGATCATAATGAGCAGTTCCATCAGGGCGTCGTTTACGGTGTGCATCTTTCCGTCCTTCTCAAAGGGGCAGGTGGACTGCACCACAAAGACGTCAGACCCGCGGACGGTCTCGTAGATGGAGGCAAAGTTTTCGCCGTCGGCGAAGGAGCCTACCTCAGAATTGCCCAGGGGTACCCCGAGTTCCTGGCAGATGGCCTTGGCCAGGTTGGGGTTCGAGTTGCCCGTGAAAATCTTGATGCTCTTCCCGTGTGTGATCATAATCAACTTCCTTCCGTTTTTCGTGGAGCGGCTCGAAGGCCTTGCTCCGTGTTCCTGTACCTTCTCCTGTAAATGACTGCATGAAAAAGATTCTGGACGGCTGAAAAAACGCGGGCCGGCCGTCGTTCCAGGTTCTCGGCGGAGAACCGGTGCCGACAGCCTTAACTTGAACCGGCGCCGGCATTGCGCCGGAGCCGAAGATGCTCTTGATCCGCGCAGGCCCGGCAGGTAAAACACCCACCAGCCTTTGACCAGGTAAAAGGTCGGGATTGGCAAAGCCATTATAGCATACCTGAACGGAAAATTTGACCCCCTCCAGGGGATTTTTTTCAAAAACTTTCGTTTTCTTCACTTTCCTCCAAAAAGGTAGGAAAAAGGAGTGGGAACAGCAGGGCAAACTGTGCACAGCGACGAGGCTTTTTGTATAAAGCACATCCTTTTAACAATATCCTTTCTATTAGTTTGCCCATTTTTCAGGGGAAAAAACCTCCTTTTGTGGTGGTAAACATATACGTAAAAAATGGGAGCGACGAAATACGTCACTCCCACGGAAAACTTTACTTACGGGCGCAGAGGCGAAGCGGAGCTTCGCACAAAGTTCTTTTGCCTGCTTTTCTTTCAAAAAAGCAGGTGGGAGCGACCGGATATGTCACTCCCACCGGCAATCTTACTTACGGGCGTCGAAGCAAAGCGAAGCTTCGCACAAAGTTCTTTTGCCTGCTTTTCTTTTAAGAAAAGCAGGTGGGAGCAACGGAACACGTCACTCCCACTGGCAATCTTACTTACGGGCGCAGAAGGGAAACGAAGTTTCCCATAAAGTTCTTTGCCAAGCCGGGCAAAAATATTTTGCCCGCCTGCAAATTTTGCAGTCAGTTTCTGTCTGCAAAATTTGTGTTGATTGCACGTGAAAGACACCCCTCCTGGGTTTCTTTCACACTATCTTCCTTCCCGCAGATGGAAAACGCAGTTTTCCACAAAGTTCTTTTGCCTACTTTTCTTTCAAGAAAAGTAGGTTAGGGTTCTCCTTCCAGGAAGTAGCTGGCCTCCATATCGGCGGTGGCCAAGGCGAATGCCAGCGGATACTTCTGAAACGCCTGGCCCACCGTTCTGGAATCCTCCGGTCCGGAGAAACCCATATGCCAACGAATGGCCATGGCCTCCTCCCGGGTCAGGCGGATATAGCCGTTGGCGATGTACACGCTCTTCTCCCCGTGACCATAGGGCAGCGGGTCGTCAAAGGTGTAGGTGGGCACCTTCTCCCACTGGCCGGTGGCGTCGTTCTTCACGTTCCGGAACCCCTTCTTATAGCACCCGATCTTGCACAGATCGTGGAGCAGTGCCACCACGGCCACCGTCTCCTCGCTGTACTCCAGGCCGTAAAGCTCCTGCACCCGCTCCCGCTGGAGGTAATCCACCAGGCAGTGGTACACGTTCAGGCTGTGCTCGCACAGCCCGCCCTCACAGGACAGATGATACCGCGCCGAGGCAGGGGCGGTAAAAAAGTCGCTTTTGTGCTCCAAAAAATTCAGCAGCGCGTCGGCGCCGGGACGGGTGATCTTCTCCTTGAACAGCTCAATAAATTCCTCTTTTCCGGACATAGGCTCCTCCTGTGACCCGCTTGCGGGTGGTTTTTTCCTATTCTACCACACCGCCGCTTCAAACGGAAGCGCCACTACTCCTAATCCATATTTCTCAAATACGCCTCCGCCCCATAGCGCAGGCAGCGCTGCAGCCGCCGCTCTCCCCGCTTGATGGTGCGGGAGATGGTGGACCGGTCCACCCCCAGCCGCTCCCCGATCTCCCGCATGTTATACCCCTGGGCATAATACATCAGCAGCGTCTGCCGCTGGCGCTCGGTCACATCCTCCTGGAGCGCCCGGATGAGGTTACGCTTGAGACGGCTGATCTCCTTGCTGTTGTCAGAGGCCATCTGCATGCTGTACAGAGCCATGTCGGCGGCGTACAGCTTTCCTCTCCTATAGCGTGTATTTGGCATTTCGGCGGTACCCCCTCTCATAGTAGCGCTCGGTGAGCACAGCCAGCTCTCTGGCCTCCCGCAGCATGGTGGACAGCATGTGGATGCGGTGCTCCAACACCAGCCGCTGTTTTTCATTTCGGGTCCGCTCCAGCACCGCCTCCAGCTGACAGATGCGCAGATCCAGCATCCGGGCATGTTCCCGGTACTCCACAGACAGTTCCAACAGGGTCATGACTCTCTCTCTTCCTCCTCTTCTTCCCGCGCGGCACACTCCGCGCAGATGCTCCGTCCCTCCCGCCAGACCATCCGGTCCCAGCGGTACTGCTCCCCGCCGCAGCAGGGACAGTAGGCCGCCGGAGGCGCCTGCTGCACATCCCGCAGCGGCAGAAGCAGGGAATTTCTTTGGCTCTGGGCCGTGTAGGAACACTCCTTTCTCCCTTTCAAAAAAATTTTTTCAATTTTCAAAATCGGGCTTGACAAAGTGTACGTTCTTTGGTAAAATAACACCTGCTGTTGGACAGCACTCTTGATGCGCTGGTGTAGCTCAGCCGGTAGAGCAGCTGATTTGTAATCAGCAGGTCGGGGGTTCGAATCCGTCCACCAGCTCCACAATTTCATATCTGGAGGAGTTCCCGAGTGGCCAAAGGGGGCAGACTGTAAATCTGTTGCGTTAGCTTCGGTGGTTCGAATCCACCCTCCTCCACCAAAAATCCTGAATGCGTCAGCGTTCAGGATTTTTTCTTCTTCCCTCTTCCTTCTTACCCGCTCGTTCGCATTCAGGATTTTTGGAGGGAAGAAGTAAAAGGCAAGAGGGAAGAAGTAAGGTGTCGGCTGCGCCGACCAATTAAAATGGGTGATTTGATGAACACCAGTCCTCTCCTCTCTAAGTCAAAGGCCTTTGCCCTGGAAATTATTCAAGTCTGCAACCAGATCAAGCGGGAAAAACGAGAAACCATTCTGGTCAATCAGCTCCTCCGCTCCGGCACCAGCATTGGCGCCAACATCCGCGAGGCCTTTTACGGTCACAGCCGGGCCGACTTTATCGCCAAGCTCCAGATTGCCTTAAAAGAATGTGCAGAAAGTGAATATTGGCTGGAACTCCTGCTGGAGAGCGGGTACTGCACTCAGCAGGCTCCCCTCTCCCACTGTGTGGAATTAAAAAAACTGCTGATTGCTTCTCTCAACACCGCAAAGTCCAAACAAGGAAATTCTCCTCCGGCCTTATAGAACATACGTTCTAATCCGTAGACATAATATACTCCCTTTGTCCGGTTCTGTCAAGTTTGTTTTTCCCGTATTTACCAAGAAAAAAGCCGTAAATTGTCCTGACAACGGGACATTTCAGGAAAAAAGCACAAAAAACAGCGCGCCATATTTGAAATGGCGCGCTGTTTCTTTTGAAAATTATGCTTAGAAATACTGCTTGATGCCCTCGGGAGCCAGGTCGGGCTCGTCGCTGATGGTGATGGTGAACTTGATGTTGTGCTTCTCACCGAAGTTGTTCAGCCAAGCCAGGAACTCCTCGGTCTCGGCATAGTTCTCGATGGGAACGATCTTGGTCAGGCTGTCGATAAAGACATGGGTAATGTCATAGTTACCGGCATACAGGCCGCTGACGAAGCCCTTCAGGGCGGTGTAATTGGCAATATCATACTGGCTGGCCTCTACCAGGCGGATCTGATAGTGAATGTCGAAGGTGAGCTTGTTGCCCTTCTCGATGCACACCACGTTGCCGTGCTCGCTGCCAACGGCCTCGTTGATCATGTCGATCATCTGCTTGGTCTTGCCGGTGCCCTTCTTACCCATGATAACTCGAATCATGTGAATCACTCCTTAATGGATGTTACGTGGGAAGCAGGTCCCTTACGTTACTATAACTTTAACATAAGAGGGGCCGGTTTTCAACCGCAAAGTTATGAATTTTTTTGGTAGAGCGGCGGTCAGCGCAGAGCATAAATCCCGGCCTTTTCCGGAAAATCTGGAAAAGGCCGGGATTTGTTTCATTTCGTCGGATTTAGCCGCTTACAGCCGCTTTTCCAACTCTGCTTTCTCCTTCTCGCAACCGGGCTTGCGCCCGCCGAGTCAGGCCGCGAAGGCTTCGCTGCTCTTACAGCCGCTCCTCCAGAGCCTTCTTCTGCTCCTCGTAGCCGGGCTTGCCCAGCAGAGCATACATGTTGACCTTGTAGGCCTCCACGCCGGGCTGGTTGAAGGGGTTGACCTCCAGCAGATAGCCGGACAGGCCGCAGACATACTCGAAGAAGTAGATGAGGTAACCGGCGGTCTTGGCAGACAGAGCGGGCATCTCAATGCGCACATTGGGCACACCGCCGTCCACGTGGGCCAGGATGACCGCCCGCATGGCCTGCTCGGCCACAAAGGCCATGGACTTGCCGGACAGGAAGTTCAGGCCGTCCACGTTCTCGGGATCGTTGGGGATGATGAACTCGCCCTTGGGGGCAAACTGCACCACGGTCTCAAACATGAGCCGCTCGCCCTCCTGGATATACTGGCCCATGGAGTGCAGGTCGGCGGTAAACTCCACGCTGGCGGGGAACAGGCCCTTGCCCTCCTTGCCCTCGCTCTCGCCGTAGAGCTGCTTCCACCACTCGGAGAAGAACCGGAAGCAGGGCTCATAGCAGGCCAGCAGCTCCACCTTCTTGCCGCCCTGGTACAGAGCGTGGCGGGCAGCAGCATACTGCCAGGCGGGGTTCTCAGCGCCGCCCACGGACAGGTCGGTCATAGCCTGGGCCGCGCCGCCCATGAGCTCGGCAATGTCGATACCGGCCACGGCAATGGGCAGCAGACCCACTGCGGTGAGCACGGAGAAGCGGCCGCCCACGTCGTCGGGCACCACGAACTCCTCGTAGCCCTCGGCGTCGGCCAGACCCTTCAGCGCGCCGCGGGCCTTATCGGTGGTGGCGTAGATGCGCTCCCGGGCGCCCTCCTTGCCGTACTTCTCCTCCAGCAGAGCCTTGAAGATACGGAAGGCCACAGCGGGCTCGGTGGTGGTGCCGGACTTGGAGATGACGTTCACGGAGAAGTCCCGGTCGCCGATGAGGGCGATGGTCTCCAGCAGAGCGTCGGTGGACAGGCCGTTGCCGGCAAACAGGATGTCGGGGGTGTCCTTCTTCTTCAGATTATAGTTGGGAGAGGCCAGCAGGTCGATGACAGCACGGGCGCCCAGATAGGAGCCGCCGATGCCGATGACCACCAGCACCTGGGACTGCTGCTGAATCTTCTTGGCAGCGGCCTGGATGCGAGCGAACTCCTCCTTGTCGTAGTCCCGGGGCAGATACACCCAGCCGGTGAAGTCGCCGCCGGGGCCGTCATGGTTGGCCAGCATAGAGGCGGCCTTCTCCAGACCAGCCATGCGCTGGGTCAGGTAATCCTGGGGAATGAACCCCTCCAGTTTTGTCAAATCTAAGTGAAGCATACTTGCAGGTCCTCCTTGAGAAGTGAAGTATAGGATGCTGGAATCAGTATAGCACAAAACGTCCCGTTTTCCACCTGGAAAAAATCAATGGAAATAAGGAAATTTTTCTCCCTCCTGCACAAAAAAAAATCCAAAATAACTCTTGACAAATGGCCACATACAGGATAAAATAGTCCATGCTGTTCGGACGATTAGCTCAGCTGGTAGAGCATCCGCTTGACGTGCGGGAGGTCACAGGTTCAAGTCCTGTATCGTCCACCAGATAAGCACGGAAACAACTTGTTTCCGTGCTTTTTTGTTTTTCTTAGGATCTGCTTAAAAACCCCCGCTCTGCCTTGCAATCCCCCTCTGCCCCGGGTAAAATAGGGACAAATCTCCAGCGGCTGTACCGGCACGGTCCACTCTGCTGGCAACAGGAGGAACCCACCATGGATCATTGCTCCGACCTCACCAGGGCACCCGGCGCTCCAAACCAGGTCCGCATCCCCTATCTGGACGCCCTGCGCTGTCTGGCCATTCTTCTTGTCATCGCACTGCATGTGACCGCCCCCATCATGGTCAGCCCCACCCTGTCTCAAACCAATACCTGGCTTGCCTGCATGGTGCTGGACCCGCTGGTGCGGGTGGGTGTGCCTTTATTTTTGATGATCAGCGGCTGCCTGATGCTGGACGATCCCCGCTCCAGAGAGATCACACCCTTTTACAAAAAGCAGCTGCCTAAGCTGCTGATCCCTCTGGTGGTCTGGAATGGGATCTACTTCGCCGTGGCGGTCCTCACCGGCTCCCAGCCCCTCAGCCTGTCGGTCTTTCTGCAGCTTCTCCTGGGCCAGGGCGTGAAGTACCACATGTGGTACATCTACATGCTCCTTGGCATCTACCTGATCTGCCCCTTCCTGCGGCGGCTGATCGAGACCTGCACCCCCCGGCAGATTCTGCTTCTGTTTGGCATCATTCTGTTCTCCTCCACCCTCCGTCCCGCCCTCAATCAGGTCCTCCCCTTCCAGGTGGTGCTGTTTGGCCCTATGCTGGAGGGACTGGTGGGGTATGTCCTGTTGGGCTGGCTGCTGGGGCGGCAGGAGCTGAGCCGCCGGACCCGGCTTTTGATCTATCTGGGCGGCGCGGCAGGATATGCCGTGCATTTGGTGGGGAATCTGCTCTACGCCTGCCCGGAACAGAGCTATCTCCCCTTTGAAAGCGGCTACGCCTTCCCCCACTATCTCATTGCCGCCGTCCTGTTCGTGTGGGTGCGCACCTTCTTTTCCCACCACGCCCAGGCGCTGCGCCCGGCCCAAAAGCCCCTGCGCCTGTGCGCCCAGGTGGTCTTTGGCGTGTACTGGGTCCACCCTCTGGTGCTGGACGTTATCACCCATCTGCAGCCCGATGCTCTGCCCCTGGCTGCCGCTCTGGTTTTGCAGGGCGTGCTGACCGCCCTGCTCTCCTTCCTGTTTGCCGCCTGCGTGTCCAGGATCCCCCTGCTGCGCCGCCTGCTCCAGGGATAACCGCACAACTTTTTCATACGCAAAAAAAGCATCCGCAACACGGATGCTTTTTTGCTGCGCCTGCAGCGAAATTTCCCTTGTAACACCCCCTTTCTCTGGGGTAAAATAGGGGTATCCCTTTAAAAACCCCCGCCCCGGCAGACGTTTGAGGCAAGTCTCCCCGGGCGAAAAATCGTACCACCCCCCGTCTCTGTCTGGAAACGGGGGCATTGGCGCGTCTATAACTTCCATATTATGGAATATAAGGTCACTAGGAGTGATTTGCTTTGAATATATTACGTTCTGTTTTACAAAACCTGCCGGAATTTCAGCAGCTGCTGGCCGCGTTGGACGGGGGACAGTCCCCGGCGGCGGTGTCCGGCCTGGGCGCGGTGCACCGGGCCCACTTTGCCGCCGCCCTGGGCGCGGCCTCGGACCGACCCGTGGTGGTGGTGTGCGCCGATGAAAGCGAGTGCGAGCGCATGGCCCGGGACCTGGCCTTCTTCACCGGCCAGAGTGTGCCGGTGCTCACCGCCCGGCAGTTTACCTTCCACAACGCCGCCACCGTCTCCCACCAGTGGGAGCACCGGCGCTTGAAGCTGCTGTGGGCGCTGTCGGAGGGGGAGCTGCCCTGCCTGGTGGCCTCGGTGGAGGCCCTCCAGCAGCGCACCTTGCCTCCCGATGTCCTCAAACAGGCCACCCTGGAGCTGGCCACCGGCCAGCAGATTGATCTCAACGACCTGGCCGCCCGTCTCACTGCCGCCGGCTATACCCGCTGCCAGCAGGTGGAGGGTCCCGGCCAGTTTGCCCTGCGGGGCGGCATCCTGGACGTATTCTCCCCCGCCATGGACGCCCCCGTCCGGGCGGAGTTCTGGGGTGACGAAGTGGACGCCATGGGCTCCTTCGACCCGGCCACCCAGCGGCGCACAGAAAACCTGGACCGGGCGGTGCTTCTGCCCGGCGCGGAGACGCTGCCCCAGCTGGCCCCCGGCGGGCTGGGCGGCCTGCTGGCTCTGCTGGATAAGCGCATTGTCAAGGCGGAGAAGGACGGCCACAAGGCGCTGAAATCCACCCTGGAGACCGACCGTGAGGCCCTGGAGCAGGGCCGCTCTCTCCCCGCGGTGGACCGCTACCTCCCCCTCATCTACCCCACCCTGGCCACCGCCGCCGACTACCTGCCCCTGGACGCCTGCGTCCTCTTCTCGGAGAGCAGCCGGGTAGCCGAGCGGGCCAAGACCTACCAGTGGCAGATGGAGGAGGACGTGAAGACTCTGCTGGAGCGTGGCGAGCTGGACGGCAGCTGCGGCGACCTGTCCCGCTCCTTTGCCCAGCTCAACCAGGTGCTGGAGAACTGGCCGGTAGCTTATCTGGACTCCTTCACCCTCTCCACCTACCCCACGCCTCCCCGGTGCGTACTGTCCCTGATGGCCAAACAGCTCCCCTCCTTCGGAGCCAGCCTGGAGACGGCGGTGCAGGATTTAAGCCACTACCAGTCCGCTGGCTTTGGGGTGCTGGTGCTGGTGTCCTCGGAGCAGCGGGCGCTGAATCTCCAGACCCTTCTGCGGGAGCAGAAGGTGACCTCCGGGGTGGAGTTCTCCCCCAAGACCCTGCCCAAGCCGGGACAGATCATGCTCACCGTGGGCGGCCTGTCCGGCGGTATGGAGTACCCCGGCCTGAAGCTGGCCGTCATCACCGAGGGCCAGGCCGCCCCCCAAAAGCGGCCCCGGCAGAAAAAGGAGACCACCAACCGCCAGAAGCTCAAGTCCTACGCCGACCTCTCCCCCGGCGACCTGGTGGTCCACGAGCACCACGGCGTGGGCCGCTACGTGGGCATGGTAAAAATGCCCGCCGACGGCATTGAAAAGGACTATGTGAAGATCGCCTATGCCGGCTCCGACGTGCTCTACGTCCCCGCTACCCAGCTGGACCTCATTTCCAAGTATATCGGCGGCGGCGAGGACGCCCAAGAGACGAAAAAACTCTCCAAGCTGGGAGGCACCGACTGGGAACGGGCCAAGACCAGGGCGAAAAAGGCGGTGCAGGACCTGGCCAAGGGCCTCATCGAGCTCTACGCCCAGCGCCAGCGCCAGCCAGGTTACGCCTTCTCCCCCGACTCCCCCTGGCAGCGGGAGTTTGAGGAGCAGTTTGAGTACACCGAGACCGACGACCAGCTGCGGTGCATCCAGGAAATCAAAAAGGATATGGAGTCTCCCGTACCCATGGACCGGCTGCTGTGCGGCGACGTGGGCTACGGCAAGACCGAGGTGGCCTTTCGGGCCATGATGAAGTGCGTGCTGGACAGCAAGCAGGCCGCCGTTCTGGTGCCCACCACCGTATTGGCCCGGCAGCACTACCTCAACGCCCTGCGCCGCTTCCAGAAGTACCCGGTGAACATCGACGTGGTCTCCCGCTTCCGCACCCCCACCCAGATGAAGGAGACGCTACGCAAGGTGGAAAACGGCGGGGTGGATATTCTCATCGGCACCCACCGCCTCTTTAACAAGGACGTGAAGTTTAAAGACTTAGGGCTGCTGGTGGTGGACGAGGAGCAGCGCTTCGGCGTGCAGCACAAGGAGAAGCTGAAGGAGACCTTCCGCCAGGTGGACGTCCTCACCCTCTCCGCCACCCCTATTCCCCGCACCTTGAATATGGCTATGTCGGGCATCCGGGACATGTCCACCCTGGAGGAGCCCCCCGCCGACCGCCTTCCCGTGCAGACCTATGTGCTGGAGCACAACTGGCCGGTGGTGGCCGACGCCATGCGCCGGGAACTGGAGCGCGGCGGCCAGGTGTACTACCTCCACAACCGGGTGGAGACCATCGACCGCACCGCCGCCCGCATCCAGCAGATGCTGGGTGAGACGGCCGCGGTTGGCGTGGCCCACGGCAAGATGAGCCAGGAGGCCATCGACGACGTGATGAGCCGCATGACCGACGGGGAGCTCAACGTGCTGGTGTGCACCACCATCATCGAAACCGGCATCGACCTGCCCAACGCCAACACCCTCATCATCGAGGACGCCGACCACCTGGGACTGGCTCAGCTCCACCAGCTCCGTGGCCGTGTGGGCCGCTCCAACCGCCGGGCCTACGCCTACCTCACCTACCGCCGGGGCAAGGTGCTCACCGAGGTGGCCGCCAAACGCCTGGCCGCCATCCGGGAGTTTGCCGAGTTCGGCTCCGGCTTCAAAATCGCCATGCGGGACCTGGAGATCCGGGGCGCGGGCAACGTGCTGGGTCCCGAGCAGAGCGGCTTTATGCTGTCCGTGGGCTACGATATGTACCTGAAGCTGCTGGAGGAGGCCGTTTTGACCGAGCAGGGCCAGACGCCCCCCAAGCGCACCGAGTGCTCCGCCGACCTCAGCGTGGCCGCCTCCATCCCGGACCGGTACGTCCCCTCCCCCGAGCAGCGCATGGACCTCTACCGCCGCATTGCCGCCATCCGGGACGAGAGCGAGGCCGACGATCTGGTGGATGAGCTCATCGACCGCTACGGCGAGCCGCCCCGCACGGTGAACAACCTCATCTCGGTGGCCCTTCTCCGCGCCGCCGCCTCCCAGGCCGGGGTCACCGACATCGCCCAGAAGAAGGGCCAGCTGGTCTTTACCCTGGATCAGTTCAATCTGGAGCAATTCTCCGCCCTGTGCGCCGACCCCAAGTTCAAGGACCGGCTGCTCCTCATCCCCGGCGACGTGCCCCGCTTTACCCTGCGCCTGCGCAGCGGCGACGAGCCCCTGCGCACCGCCCAGGCTCTCATCTCCGCCTTTTCCGCTCTGGGCTGAGACTTTGCTTGCCCTAATGCCCGGTTTGTGCTATGATGGTCTGACCCAAGCTTAATTTAGTCTGAAATCATCGTGAAATAAGAAAGGATCTGTACCATGCCTACCTTGAAACGTCTGGGAGCCCTCTCCCTGTCTCTTGTTCTGGCCCTCACCGCCTTCACCGGCTGCGGTGCAAAGGGCGGCAGCTCCAGCAGCTCCAGCGACGGCAGCTCCTCCCAGGTCCAGGCCATGGACCTCTCCTCCGTCACGGACCCCTTCCTGTCCACCGCCGGTCTCTCCGGCGACACCGTGGTGGCCACGGTGGGCGACACGGAGATCACCGCCGACAGCCTGCTCTACTGGCTGGCCGCCACCGTGGACGGCAGCGCTCAGTACTACGCCATGATGGGCATGAGCGCCTCTGACCTGCCCTGGGACACCGAGATGGAGGACGGCTCCACCATGGCGGAGGGCTTTTTGAACAACGCCCTGCAAACCGCCGCTCTGTACGCTCTGGTCCCTGTCATCGCCCAGCAGGAGGGCCTGTCTGTCTCTGACGAGTCCGCTCAGACCATCCAGCAGGCCATAGACAGCTTTGCCCAGCAGGCTGGTGGCGATGCTATGGTAGATCACATGCTCTGGTCCAGCGCCCTCACCCGGGACCTGTACACCCGCATGATGCAGGCCGGCGACCTGAACACCCAGCTGATGAACCGCTACTACGGCGACGGCGCTCCTGACGCCCCCAAGGATGAGGACATCCTCACCTATGTCTCCGACAACCTGCAGATCGCCTACAAGGCCAAGCACATCCTGCTCAAGACCGTGGATACCAGCAAGCCCATCAAGGACGCGGACGGCAAGGCCACCGGCGAGTACGAGCCGCTGGACGACGCCACCGTGGCCCAGAAGAAAGCCACTGCCGAGGACATTCTCGCCCAGCTCCAGGCCGCCAGCGACAAGGAAGCCCTGTTTGATGAGCTGATGAAGGAGTACAGCGAGGACACCGACTCCTCCGGCAACGTGAACAGCCCCGAGGGCTACGAGGCCAAGTCCGGCCAGATGGTAGCCGCCTTTGAGGAGGCCGCCCTGGCCCTTCAGCCCGGCGAGATCAGCGGCATTGTGGAGAGCACCTACGGCTATCACATCATTCTCCGCCTGCCCATCCAGGCCGCCGACTACCGGGATCAGTACGTCTCCTATCTCATGAGCCAGCGGCAGCAGGGCTGGCTGGAGCAGTTCCCTGTGGAGACCAACGACGAGTACAAGAAGATCGACCCCGCCGCCTTCTACACCCAGCTCACCGCCCTGCGCACCGCGGTGCAGGCGGAGGTGACTGCCGCGCAGGAGGAGAGCTCCGGGGATTCCAGCAACAGCTCCAGCGGTAGTTCCAGCAGCAGCTCCAGTGCCTCTTAATCCTTCCTGAATATTTCTCTTGTGGGAGTGACGAAAAATGTCGCTCCCACTTTTTTATTTGGAGTTCCGCCCTGCGGGGCGTCCTACTTTGCCCACGGCGGCAAAGTAGGCAAAACGCCGCCGGGGATCGCCTTCGGTGAGCACCTTCGCGCAGCGGGTGCTCACAGGCGGCTTGTCCCCGGACCCCTTCTACGAAAGCGGGTCACTTCGGTCCGGCAGTTATTTCCGGCGGGCAAAATCAAGATCTGTTCCCCTCCTAATCTCGGCCCACTGGGGCCTACTTCCATCCAAATTTGTTGGCATTGCACCTCTGAATGACACCGCCTGGTGCCTGCCTTCCTGTTGGGTGCAGCGGTGGCTGGGCGGACCAGCTGCCACGGCTCTGCCAAGGTATGCGGTGTCTGTACAGCGCGGACGCGTTCAAATTTCCACCTCGCAGGCCCCAGTGGGCCGAGGCAAGAAGGACAGAGGATCTTGTCTTAGGCCCGCCGGGAAGGCACAACCATACCCCCAAGAGGACGTCCCCTGTAGCCGGGGGTCCGGGGGTAAGAGACTATGAGCACCCGCCTTCGGCGAGGTGTTCATCGGAACGCAACCCCCGGGGCATTTTTGGTTCCTTTTTGGGCAAACAAAAAGGAACCCGCCCAGCAGGGCGGACTCTCCCCCGCTTAAAAATGGAATAAATTTCCTCCCCTCCCCAATTCCCTAAAATATGGACAGGCCATGGTCTATACTGGCAGAACAAGGAAGGAGCGAGAGAACCATGAACAACTGGCACAGTATACCCACAGACCGTCTGTTAGAGGAATTGGACGCCCGGCCCCAGGGTCTCACGACCAAGCAGGCCAAGGACCGCCTGGACCGCTACGGTCCCAATGCGCTCCCCGCCCCGAAACAGGCCAGCCTTCTGGCCCGGGTGCTGGCTCAGGTCACCGACCCCATGATCGTAGTGCTGTTGGCAGCGGCAGGGCTGTCTTTGGCGGTGAGCGGCGGAAAGGACTGGTTGGACGGGGCCATTATTCTGGTCATTGTGGTGGTCAACAGCGTCCTGTCCATCTCTCAGGAGGACCGGGCCCAACAGGCCCTGGAGGAGTTGCAGAAGCTATCCTCCCCCATGGCTCAGGCTCTGCGGGACGGCCGCCAAACCCGGGTGCAGGCCAGCGACCTGGTCCCCGGGGACATCATCTACTTAGAAGCCGGGGACCTGGTCCCTGCCGACGCCCGGCTCCTGTCCTCCAGCCGCCTGCAAACCGACGAGAGCGCCATGACCGGCGAGTCCGCCCCGGTGGAAAAGGACCCGGACCTCATCCTTGCCCCCGACGCCCCTCTGGGGGATTGGGTCAACATGGTCCTCTCCGGCACCCTGGTCACCGCCGGTAGGGGCACGGCGGTGGTCTGCGCCACCGGCGGAGACAGCCAGATGGGCCATATCGCCGGGATGCTCTCCGACCAGGAGGAGGGCACCACCCCCCTCCAGGCCCGGATGGCGGAAATTTCCCAAAAGCTGTCCTTTCTGTGCCTGTGTGTGTGCGCAGTGATGTTTGGGGTAGGGCTCCTCCAAGGGAAAAAGATGCTGGATATGTTCCTCACCGCCGTCTCCCTGGCGGTGGCCGCCATTCCGGAGGGCCTGCCCGCCATCGTTACCATTGTGCTGGCTCTGGGAGTAAGCCGCATGGCCAGGCGGGGTGCTATCGTAAAAAAGCTGCCCGCCGTGGAGACTTTGGGCTGCGCCGGGGTCATCTGCTCGGACAAGACGGGCACCCTCACCCAGAACCGCATGACGGTCCAGCAGCTGTGGCTGCTCCCCGGCGGACACCGGCGGGAGGCCCTCACCGGGGGCGCGCTGTGCTCTGATGCCCGGCTGGAGTGGCGGGCGGGTGCTCCCGTGGCCTCCGGTGACCCCACCGAAGGGGCTCTATTGGTGGCAGCGGCCCAGGAGGGGCTGGACCAGCACAAGCTGGAGGAGGCGCTGCCCCGGACTGACGAGTTGCCCTTTGACTCCACCCGCAAACGCATGTCCACCATCCACGCCCTGCCGGAGGGGGGCTACCGGGTATATGTGAAGGGCGCTCCCGACGTGCTGCTGCCCCGGTGCACCCAGGGGCCGAAGGGTCCCCTCTCCCCCGACGACCGGGGACGCATTACCGCCGCCAATGAGGAGATGGCCCGCAAGGCCCTGCGGGTACTGGCGGTGGCCTTTCGGGACCTGTCCTTCCTCCCCGCCCAGCTCACCCCCCAGCTGCTGGAGGACAACCTCACCTTTTTAGGCCTCTTTGGCCTGATGGACCCGCCCCGGCCGGAGGCCAAGCTGGCGGTGGCACGCTGCCACCAGGCCGGGGTGCGGCCGGTGATGATTACCGGCGACCACCGGGCGACCGCCTCCGCCGTGGCCCGGGAGCTGGACATTCTCCGCCCTGGGGAGCTCACCCTTACCGGCCCGGAGCTGGACTTTATGCCCCAGGAGGTGCTGGAGGAGGACATCCACCGCTTCTCCGTCTTCGCCCGGGTGTCCCCGGAGCACAAGATGCGCATTGTCCAGGCCTGGCAGAAGCGGGGGCTGGTGGTGGCCATGACAGGAGACGGCGTCAATGACGCCCCCGCCCTGAAGGCCGCCGACATCGGCTGCGCCATGGGCCGCTCCGGCACCGACGTGGCCAAGGGGGCCGCCCACATGATCCTCACCGACGACAACTTTTCCACCATTGTGGCCGCCATCGAGGAAGGCCGGGGCATCTACTCCAACATCCGCAAGGCCATCCACTACCTGCTCTCCTGCAACATTGGCGAGATCTTCACTATCTTTACCGCCACCCTGCTGGACTTCGGCACCATGCCTCTGGCTCCCGTGCAGCTTCTCTGGCTCAATCTTGTCACCGACTCCCTCCCCGCCCTGGCGCTGGGCGTGGAGCCGGTGGAGCCGGGCGTCATGGACCAGCCGCCCCGGGACGCACGGGCCGGGCTGTTTGACGGGAAATTCACCCTGCGCCTGCTGTGGCAGGGACTGATGGTGGGCGTTCTCACCCTGGCGGCCTACTTTTTGGGCTTTACCCGCCTGGCTGCGCCGGGCAGCGAAGGCCCTGTGGCCAACACCATGGCCTTTGCCACCCTCACCCTCTGCCAGCTCTTCCACGCCTTCAACGTGCGCAGCGAGGACCGCTCCCTGTTTGCCATGGGTCCCCTGTCCAACCCCGCCATGAATCGGGCCTTTCTGGCCGGGCTGGCGCTCCAGCTGGCGGTTTTGCTGGTGCCGCCTCTCCAGAGCGTCTTTTCCACCGTCTCCCTGGACCTGTATCAGTGGCTCACGGTGCTTCTCCTCTCCGCGGCTCCTGTTCCCATCTGTGAGATCAGCAAAGCGCTCACCGGCAAAAAAAACAACGCCAGGCAGACCGCCGCAGTTCCCTGAGAGCTGCAAAAACGGCCGCCACCCTTTGGGGTGGCGGCCGTTTTTTACAGTTTGGATGGGAAGCGCCTTACCGCTCCTCCCGGAAGTAATTGAGGCCCAGCGCCTGAGGCTGGCCGGAACCCTCCCGCTTGCGCACGGAGGTGACCACCAGCACCACGGCGGTGATAATAAAGGGCAGGGCCTGGTAGAGCTGGGTGGGCACCGCGGCCAGCCAGCCCAACCCTTCGGGGAAGGCGGCGGCCAGGCTGGAGCCCGACACCCGCAGGGTGTTGAAGAAGCCAAAAACAAAGGTACCCAGGATAGCCAGGGCGGGATTCCAGTTGGCAAAGATGACCAGGGCCACCGCGATCCAGCCGTAGCCGTTGATCCAGCAGCTGCTGTTGAAGGAGCCGGACATGTTCAGGGCCATATAGTACCCACCAATGCCCATCACGCCGCAGCCCAGGCAGATGTGGATATACTTATACCGCTTTACATTGACGCCCACCGAGTCGGCAGCGCCGGGGTTCTCGCCCACCGCCCGCAGCCGCAGGCCGGGGTTGGTGCGGTTGAGATACCACCACATCACCAGGGCGATGACTACGCCCAGATAGACCAGAACGTTGTGGTTGAACAGTCCCTCACCCAGCACCGGGATCTGGGACAGGCCGGGAATGGGCAGGTTGGCAAAGCCCTCTTTGATGTTGGCGTAGTCGTTCATGACGGGCCAGCTGATGGCTTTGACGCCGTTGCCCACAAAGAAATACACACCCAGGCCGAAGGTGGTCAGGGTCAAACCGGTGATGTTCTGGTTGGCCTGGAGGGAGACGGTAAGAGCGGCAAACAGCAGGCCGCACAGCGCCCCCATCAGGAAGGCCATCAGGATGCCCACGCCCAGACTGTTGGCGTAGCAGCCCACGATATAGCCGAAGATGGCGCCCACCGCCATGATGCCTTCCACGCCCAGGTTCAGGCTGCCCGACTTTTCCACCATGATCTCTCCGGCGGTGCCGTAGAGCAGAGGAATATTATAGACCACGATGTTGTGGATGAAGGTGGTTACCACCCCCATTTTATCCATTTCCATTCTCGCCGCCCCCTTTCTTGGTTCGAACGATCTTGAAGCGGATCAGGAAATCCGCGGCCAGCACCAAAAACAGAATCGCGCCCTGGAGCATATCCGCAAAGCTGGAATCCACCTGGGCGAAGGTGGCTGCCGCCACCGTGGAGCCGTGCTGAAGCATGGAGATGAGGGCGGACACCAGGAAGATGGCTCCGGTATTCAGCTGAGACAGCCAGGCCACGATCACGCCGGTCCAGCCTACATCGTCGGTAAACGAGGAGGACAGGATACCCACGGTGCCCACCTTGAAGGCGGCGGCCAGGCCGATGAGACAGGCGGACAGGAACACGGTGCGCAGCACGATGCGGTTGACCTTCATGCCCGCGTACCGGGCGGTACCCACGCTGTCGCCCACCACGGCGATCTCATAGCCCTGCTTGGAGTACTTGAGGTAGCCGTAGACCAGCACGCCGATGATCAGGGTAAAGATGACGCACACGTTGAGCTGGAATTTCCCGATGGGGATGGTGGGGAAGGAGACCTCCTTGCTGAAGTTGGCAAACACCGGACGGGCCGAGGAGGTATCCAGGAAGAAGTTCCAGGAGGCCTGAGTCTCACCCAGGAACACCAGGAAGTACAGGGCCACATAGTTGAGCATCAGGGTCATCAGGGTCTCGTTGGTACCGAACTTCACCTTCAGCGCCGCCACCAGAGCCCCGTACAGCCCGGCGGCCAGCATGCCGGCCAGGCACATGAGCAGCAGGGTCACACCCTCCGGCAGCACGCTGCCCAGCTTCAGCGCCACCGCGCCGGCGGCCACCGCGCCCAGGATGAACTGGCCCTCGCCGCCGATGTTCCAAAAGCGCATTTTAAAGGACAGGGACAGGGCCACCGAGGTGAGCACCAGGGGGACAAAGACCTTGAGATAGTTTTCAAAGGTCTTATAGGCGATCTTGTTGCCGATCATGCCCATGGTGAACATGCGCTGGTAGTAGGCGATGGGGTTGACTCCGATGGCCAGCAGCAGCAGGCCGCCCACCACCAGCGCCAGCAGAACCGCCCCGAGATAGAGCGACAGCTTTTTCCACATCGGACAGCTGTCCCGCTTTACGATATGAAATCCCATGTCACTCCTCCTCCCTCTTGCTCTGCTCCAGCTGCTCCTGGGAAATATTAGTGTCCTTGGCGATGCCGGCAGGCTTGTCCTCATACTTGTTGGTCAGATCCAGCGCGCCGGTCATCATCAGGCCCAGCTCCTCCTTGCTGGTCTTGTGGGCGTGGACCACGCCCATCACCTTTCCGTGGCACAGCACCATGATCTTGTCGCACAGGGCCAGCATCACGTCCAGGTCCTCGCCCACAAAGAGGATGCCCACGCCGTCCTTTTTCTGCTGGTTGAGGATGTTATAGATGGCGTAGGAGGAGTTGATATCCAGGCCGCGCACCGGGTAGGCGGTGACGATGACGTTGGGACCGGCCTTGATCTCCCGGCCCAGCAGCACCTTCTGCACGTTGCCGCCGGACAGGCGGCGCACCGGCGTCTCGGTGGAGGGAGTCACCACGCCTAACTGCTCAATGACCTGCTCCGCCGCCGCCCGGCCCGCCTTCCGGTCCACCAGGGGGCCCTTGGTCTCGGAGTAGTTTTTCAGGATCATATTGTCCGTAATGGACATGGAAGGCGCCAGGCCCATGCCCAGCCGGTCCTCCGGGATGAAGGACATGGAGATGCCCTTTTCCAAAATGGCCTTGGGGGAAAGGCCCACAATGTTGTCTCCCTTGTGGATCATCAGGCCCGACCGCACCGGCCGCAGGCCTGCGATGGCCTCACACAGCTCCTTCTGGCCGCAGCCCGCAATGCCGGCCACGCCCAAAATCTCGCCGCCGCGGATATAGAAGCTCACCTTGTCGATGGCCACTGCGCCCTCGTCGTTGTCGATGGTGAGGTCTCGGATCTCCAGCAGAGGCCGGGTCTTTTCCACCACAGGCCGCTCGATGTTCAGGTCCACCTTCCGGCCCACCATCCACTCGGTAAGCTCCTGCTCGTTGGTCTGGGCCGTCTCCACGGTGGTGATGTACTCGCCCTTGCGCAGGATGGCCACCCGGTCGGAAATCTCCATCACCTCATTGAGCTTGTGGGTGATGATGATGATGGAGTGTCCCTGCTCCTTCATACGGCGCAGCACCGCAAAGAGCTTTTGGATCTCCTGCACCGTCAAAACGGCGGTGGGCTCGTCCAGAATGATGACCTTGGCGCCGTAATACAGCACCTTGATGATCTCCAGGGTCTGCTTTTCCGACACGGCCATGTTCTTGACCTGCTTTTTGGGGTCGATGTCAAACCCAAACTTTTTGGCCATGGCCTCGATCTGGGCATAGCGGTCCTTTTTCAGCAAAAAGCCCGCCTTCTCCTTGCCCATCCAGATGTTGTCCGCGGCAGAGAACACCTCCACCAGCTTGAAGTGCTGGTGGACCATGCCGATCCCCAGGCGCTTGGCCTCCTGGGGGGAGTGGATGGACACGGACTTGCCCTCCACGAAGATCTCGCCTCCGTCGGGCTGGTAAATGCCGGAGAGCATATTCATCAGCGTAGTCTTGCCCGAGCCGTTCTCGCCCAACAGCGCCAGGATCTCGCCCCGGCGCAGGGTCAGGTTTACATCCTTGTTGGCCACCACGCTTCCGAAGGTCTTGGTAATCCCCCGCATTTCAATGGCGTATTCCTCCGCCATGGAATCACACTCCCTCTTTTGTATCTGCAAATCGTTGTCGGTTTTGTTTCAGGCTTGGTTTTTCCAGTTCAAACCGGACCTTGTTCCGGCCCAAACTGCAAAAATCAAAACCGGGCCGGCCGGTTGGCCGGCCCGGTTGTTCGGGTCTTCAGACAGTTGCGCGGGCGAATCAGGCCACCACAACGCCCTTCACCAGATAGTTCATGCTGCCGGTGATGACGCTGTCCTTCACGGAGGGACCGCCGGCGGGCACGATCTCGGTGTTGGCGGCAACGACCACCTGGTCGTCCTTCACCTCATCCCGGTCGCTGGTGACCAGGGGAGCATCCACCTTCTCGATGGTAGCCTTGCCGTCGGCGACGGTGATGTTCAGCTTCACGCCGGAGAACACATCCCACTCGCCGGAGGCGATCAGGGCCTTGACCTGGTCAATGGCGTCCTGAGTACCGGCAGCGCAGTTCTCGCTCAGGGGGGACACGTCAACCATGCCCTCATTCAGGCCGCCGTAGTAGGCGGGGCCGCCCATCTTCTCCACGAACTGGTCGGCGGACTCACACTCCATGGCGGTCTGGATGGCCAGCTTGTAGTACACATCCCAGTTCCACACGGGAGCGGTGAGGTGGGCAGCGGGGGCGTCGGCGGTCATGTCGGAGTTGTAGCCGCAGCCGAACTGGCCGGCCTTCTCCGCGGCCAGCTGGGGCTGAGCGGAGTCACAGTGCTGGGCGATCACACCGCAGCCGTAGCTCTTGATGAGCTCCTCGGCAAAGGCGTACTCGTTGACCTCGTCGGTCCAGGTGCCCAGCTCCTTGACATAGACGGTGGCGTTGGGGTTGACGGCCTGCACGCCCAGGGTGAAGCCGTTGATGCCGGAGCAGGTCTCGGCGTACTCGGTATCATAGGCGGAGACATAGCCGATGTTGTTGTTGCCGGTCTCCAGGCTCTTGAGACCCGCAGCGATGCCGGCCAGGTAGCGGGCCTGATAGATGCGGCCGAAGTAGTTATTGTAGTTGGTGTCGTTGCTCTTGAAGCCGGTGGCGTGGGAGAAGATCACGTCGGGATACTCCTGAGCCTTCACTTCCATCTCGTTGAGGTAACCAAAGGAGATGCCGAAAATGATGCTGCAGCCCTCACCCACCAGAGTGTCCACGGCGGCGCCCACCTGGGTGTCGTCCTCGGGAACCTGGTCCACGATGACCAGCTGCTTCTCAGGATCCATGCCCAGCTCCTTCATGGCCTTGGTGATGCCGGTGTGATGGGCATAGGTGTAGCCGGCGGTATCGCTCTTCTTGTTGATATAGATGGCGCCTACCTTAAAGTCGGAATTGCTGGTCTGGGAGCCGCTCTGGCTGCCGGAACCGCTGCCGGAGCCGCTGCTGCCGCAGGCAGCCAGGCCCAGGACCATGGCAAGAGCCAGTACAAGTGCGAGAATCTTCTTCATGTGCAAAGTTCCTCCTTGTTTTCTCATTCGTTTCCTATTCCTCTTTTTTATTAAAACCGGGTTTTCCCGGTTTTAACCACGGTAAGGGGACGCTCAGTCCACGAACTCCACGCCGGTCTCCTCGTTCATGCTCTTGACTCTTGCCAAAGATTCCACCCGCAGGCCCTCGGCGCGCAGGCGGTCACCGCCGGGCTGGAAGGCCTTCTCGATGACGATACCAGCGCCCACCAGCTCCGCTCCGGCATCCTTCACCAGCTTGGCCAGCCCCTCCAGGGCGGCGCCGTTGGCCAGGAAGTCGTCGATGAGCAGCACCTTGTCGCCCGGGCCCAAAAACTCCTTGGCCACAATGATGTTGTACACACGGCCGTGGGTAAAGGACTCCACCTGGGAGGTGTACACCTCACCGGCGATGTTCTTGGTCTGGTTCTTTTTGGCAAAAATCACCGGACAGTGGAAAAACTGCGCCGTGATACAGGCGATCCCAATGCCCGAAGCCTCAATCGTCAGGATCTTGTTCACGTCGCAGTCTGCAAATCTGCGCTTAAATTCTTTGCCGATCTCCGCGAAGAGATCGACGTCCATCTGGTGATTCAGAAAACTGTCCACCTTCAGCACGTCGGTGCCCTTGACCTTCCCATCTTTGCGAATTCGTTCCTTCAAAAGCTCCATAGGCCGGCCGCCACCCTTTCTATCTGTAAAATATAAACAAATAATGCACGGAAACAACGGCGTGGCCCGACAGTGCGGGCCACGATCCGATAGAAATATATTTTTATTGTACAAAATAATTGCCCATTGTGCAATCCCTTTTCAAAATTTTTTGTGACCGGACTGTGAAAGCAATAAAAAAAGCCTCTCCCAACTGGGAGAGGCTTGAAGCAATGCAATTAGTCGGTGACGTAGGGCAGCAGGGCGACCTGACGGGCGCGCTTGATGGCCTCGGTCAGCTGACGCTGATGCATGGCGCAGGTGCCGGTGGTGCGGCGGGGCAGGATCTTTCCGCGCTCGGAAGTATAGCGGCGCAGCTTGGCAGCGTCCTTGTAGTCGATGCACTCGACCTTGTCCACGCAGAAGGCACAGACCTTGCGGCGCTTGCGGCCGCGGGGAGCCCGGTTTTCACGTTCCATAGCCATGAGAGTAACCTCCTTTTACGACCATATACGGTCTAAGATTTAAAACGGCAGCTCGCCGTCGTCGTCAGAGAGTTCGGCAAACTGGTCGCCGCCCATGGAGGGGGCGCCGTAGCCGGAGGGGGCCGCAGGCGCGGCCGGAGCAGCGGGGGAAGCGTAACCGCCGGAGGCATAGCCGCCGGAGTATCCGCCGCCGGAGGCGTAGCCGGAGCTCTGATAGCCTCCGTCGCCGTCCCGCTTGGAGTCGCCGAAGTAGACGTTATCCGCCACGATCTCGGCGCTGCGGCGCTTGCCGCCGTCTTTATCCGTCCAATCCCGGATCTGCAGCCGGCCCTCTACCACAGCCATGCGGCCCTTGGTGAAGTAGCGGCTGACAAACTCGCCGGTCTGGCGCCAGGCTACCACGTCGATGAAGTCGGTGGAGCGCTCGCCAGTGGACTTGTCCTTAAAATCCCGGTCCACCGCAAGGGTGAAGGAGGCCACAGCGGTCCCAGTCTGGGTGTGGCGCAGCTCCGGGTCACGGGTCAGGCGACCCATGATAATGATTCGATTGAGCATTTTAGCTCCCCCTTACTGGTCCTTGCAGACGATGAGGGAACGCATCACGCCGTCGGTGATCCGGAAAATACGGTCCAGCTCGGCGGGGATAGCGGCAGCGGCGTTGAAGGTCATCAGGACGTAGTAGCCCTCCATCAGATCGTTGATGGGATAGGCCAGACGGCGCTTGCCCCACTCGTCGATCTCGGAGACGGTACCGTTAGCCTCCACGACGGCCTTGAACTTCGCAACCAGAGCAGCGATGGCCTCCTCGCTCAGAGCGGGGTCCAGGATATACATCGCCTCGTAGTTCGCAGTGATCTTTGCCATGTTTCTTGCACCTCCTTATGGTCTTGTGGCCCCCGGTCTTCATGCCGGGAGCAAGGATAAGGCCCGCCTTCTCAGGAAGACAGGCCTAATTATTATATCTGATTTTGTCCAGAAGTCAAGGGGTTTCCTCTATATAAATCAAAATTTTTCCACCTTGAGGTCCTCTCGGGTGAGCTTTTCCCAGGAAAAGAGAGGGACGAGCTGCTGGGCGGTGATGGGCGCGGGCTCCGGGATGAGACCGGCCAGATGGGCCAGGTGACCCAAAAGCTCGGGCGCGGTATACCCGCTCTGAAGCTCCCCCAGCTCCTGGTCCCGGTCCCGCTTGGCCAGCCGCCGCCCGTCGGCGGCCAGCAGCAAAGGCACGTGGCCGTACTCCGGCTGCGGCAGCCCCAGCAGCCGCTGGAGATAGATCTGCCGGGGGGTGGACGAGAGCAGGTCGCTGCCCCGCACCACCTGGGTTACCCCCATGGCGGCGTCGTCCACCACCACCGCCAGCTGGTAGGCATACACCCCGTCGGAGCGGCGCAAAATGAAGTCTCCGCAGTCGGTTTTTAAGTCCTCTTTGTATTCTCCATATAGAAAATCGCAAAATGTAATGGATTCCTGCCCCACTTTCACCCGCCAGGCCGGGCGGCGGGTCTGGCTGAGAGCCTCCCGCTCCGCCTCGGTCAGCCGGGAGCAGCGGCCGTCGTAGATGGTCTGCCCGTCGCTGCGGTGGGGCGCCGAGGCGGCCAGGCGCTCAGCCCGGGTGCAGTAGCAGGGGTAGATGAGGCCCCGCTCCTCCAGAGCGTGGAAAGCCTCCGCATATACCGCGGTGCGCTCCGACTGGTACACCGGCTCGTTGTCCCAGGTGAGTCCAAGCCACTCCAGATCCCGCATCACCTGGTCGCACCAGGCCCGGGTACACCGGTCCGGGTCCAGGTCCTCCAGCCGCAGCACCATCTCGCCCCCCTGGCTCCGGGCGCTGAGCCAGGCCAGCAGCGCTGACCACAGGTTGCCCAGGTGCATCCGTCCGCTGGGGCTGGGGGCAAAGCGGCCCCGCACTGTTTTCTGTTCCATGAGTCCGCCCCTCCTCTCCTTGTTGTGCCAAGGATACCACACCCCGCCGCCTCCCTGCAAGGCTCTTGCCAGAAAGCCCCAAGGGCAGGTATAATGGAGGGCGAAAAAATCCCAGAAATTTTTTCGTCTCCACGCAATAAAATGCCCCCGTTCCCCATTTCATAAATGACAGGAGAAATGCGCCATGCTGATGCTATTGGCAGCACTGCAAAGTGAATATGGCGTCCCCGACCCCCAGCAGCTGGAAGAGCTGATGGCGGGCCTGGCCGCCGGAGACCGGGAATCTCTGGCTCAGCTGTACCATCGCACCCGGGCGGCGGTATACGGCCTGGCCCTGTCCATTCTGGGCAGCGGCCACGACGCGGAGGACGTGACCCAGGACACCTATGTGACCGCCTGGGAGAAGTGCCACCTCTACCGCCCTCAGGGCACCCCCATGGCCTGGCTGCTCACCATCACCAGGAACCTGGCCCGCATGAAGCTGCGGGACCGGGGCCGCACCCAGGACCTTGGAGAGGAGCAGTGGCACGCTATCCCCGCCCAGTCCCCCTCGGTGACCCCCGAGGACCGGGCCGTGCTGGAGGCCGCCCTCAACATCCTCAGCGACCAGGAACGGCAGATCGTGGTGCTCCACGCCGCGGCCGGTCTCAAACACCGTGAGATCGCCAAGCTGCTGGAGCTGCCTTTGCCCACCGTGCTGTCCAAGTATCGCAGAGCCCTGTCAAAACTCAAGACCAAACTGGAAGGAGATGACGCCCCATGACAGACCATGAGTTGGAACGCAGGCTGCGCACCGCCCTGGATCACGCCGCCCCCAACGACCTGGAGGGCGTGCTCTCCCGGTGTGAAACGGGGAAAGGAACCGTGATCGACATGACAAATGCCGTGGAAACGAAGAAGAAAAAGAACCGCTGGGCTCCCCTGGCGGCGGCCGCCTGTCTGGCCCTGGTGCTGGTGGGCGGCGGCGGAGGCTACTACTATTACAGCGCCAACAACGCCGTGGCCTCTCTGGTGTCCCTGGACGTAAACCCCAGCATCCAGCTGGAAGTCAATAAAAACGAAAAAGTTCTCTCCGCCACCCCCATGAACGACGACGGAGCGGAGATTTTGGACGGCATGGACCTGAAAGGCACCCAGGCCGACGTGGCCATGTATGCTATCATCGGCTCCCTCCTGCAGCACGGCTATGTGGATGAGCTGGCCAACTCCATTCTCATCACCGTGGAGGACGACGACCAGGTGCGGGGCGAGAAGCTCCAGCAGGAGCTCACCGCCCAGGCGGACGCCGCCCTGGCCAATGCTCAGGTAAACGGCGCAGTGCTGGCTCAGACCCTCCAGAACAGCGAGGAGCTGAGCCAAAAGGCCCAGGAGTACGGCATTTCCACTGGCAAGGCGGCCCTTATCCAGGCCATCGTGGCGGGCAGCAACAACACCAAGACCTTTGAGGATCTGGTGGGCCTGTCCATCAACGAGCTGAACCTTCTCTATACCGCCCAGGCTCCTCTGGAAGGACAGACTTCCGGCAATGAGCAGAACACCGGCGCGGCAAACGCCGCTCCCATTACCACCTCCGGCTCGGCCAGCCAGAGCGCCTACATCGGCCCAGAGGCCGCCAAAGAGGCCGCTTTGAAACACGCTGGGGTATCTGCCTCCGACGCCACCTTTGTGGAGGCCGAGTACGACTACGACGATGGACGCATGGTCTATGAGGTGGAATTTCACGTGAAGGGCACCGAATACGACTGCGAGATCGACGCCCAGACCGGCGAAGTGGTAAAGTACAAGACCGAGCAGAACGGCGCCAACACCGGCGGCTCCTCCGCCAATACCTCCTCCTTCATCGGCGAGAGCGCCGCCAAGGCCGCCGCCCTCAGCCACGCCGGAGTGAGCGAGAGCAGTACCAAATACTGCAACGCCTGGCTGGAGTACGACGACGGCCGCGCCGAGTGCTATGAGGTGGAATTTATGGCGGGCAACACCCGCTATGAGTACAAGATTGCCCTCACCTCCGCTACCGTGCTGGAGAGCGAGCGGGAGAGCTACGGCGGCTCCGGAAGCTCCGGACAATCCACCCGCCAGAGCGGCAGCCAGACCAGCGGCGGCTCCGGCACTTCCTCCACCGACATCGGTGCGGAAAAGGCCAAGTCCATCGCCCTCAATCACGCAGGGGTCAGCGCCAGCCAGACCTCCGAGATGAAGGTGGAGCAGGACTGGGACGACGGCGTTCTGGAGTATGAAGTGGAGTTCAAGGCCGGCGGGGTGGAGTATGAGTACACCATTCACGGCGGAACGGGACAGATTTTGAAGTACGAATCCGATCGGGATTAAGTAGAAAAATCCTGGCTGTCAACGGCAGCCAGGATTTTTATTTTGGGAGGATTCCGCCCTGCGGGGCGTCCTACTTTGCCCACGGCGGCAAAGTAGGCAAAACGCCGCCGGGGGCCGCCTTCGAGGAACACTTTGCCTGCGGCAGTGTTCCTAGGCGGCTTGCCCCCGGACCCCTGTTTACGAGAGAGGGTCACTTTGGACTTTTGGTCACTTCCGGCGTCCTAAGTTTTGACCGTGCATCCCTCTACTCTCGGCCCACTGGGGCCTACCAATCTAAAATTTACAGGCAGGCGGCTCTAACGCCCCCCGCCTCCTGCATCCCTACCTGTTGGGTGCGGCGGTGGTCGGACGGATGTCTCCCACAACTGCCCAGCTGCCACGGTTTTGCCAGAGTAGGCGGTGTCCGTACAGCGCAATATTCACCAAATTTTGCACATAAAGGGCCTAAGGCCCGAGGCAAGAAGGACCAGCGGTCTTGTCTTTGCCCGCCGAATTAGATTTCCAATCTTTCTGGAGGGCGTCCCCCGTAAATGGGGGTCCAGGGGGTGGGGCGACTTTGAACGCCCGCGCCGCGTGGCGTTCATCGGAGACACACCCCTTGGCGCATCTTTGGTTACTTTCTGTGCGAGCAGAAAGTAACATTCGCCCACATAAAAGGAACCTGCCCCGCAGGGCGGAACCTTCACTCCTCTCCCCTGGCCTGCCTTAAAAACTCCGCATCCTTGTCATCCAGGGCGTGCAGCCCCGCAAAATCCTCCATGTGGTGGGTAAACTCATGGGCCACAGTGGCGAAGATCTCATCCTTCCAGGTCTCCTCGTCCTCGTCCGCGAGCAGAGCGGCAAAGGAGCCGTAGTAGAGTACAATATACCGCCCCAGCATATCATTGCAGTACTCCCCCATGATGTACATCTCCCCCGGGGGAAACTCCGGGTCGGGCAGGGCCTGCTCCTCCAGCTGGATGCCTCCGTCCAGCTCTTCAAAAAACGCGTCCGGGAACTGCTGGGCGATCTCCTCCAGCCAGTCCCCCATGGTCTCGTAGCTGGGCACCATGGCAAACGCCTCCTTTTCTTCCTTTTCCTCAGGATACCAAAAACCATGCTCCCATACAAGGGTCAGAAAACCTTCGAAAAAACTTAAGAATTATTCCATATCAATTTAATCTTTCTGCGGTATGGTATAGAAGACATCCCTTGGACAGAAAAGAGGTTTTCCCTATGCCATCCCGTTCCCGCGAGGCTGCCGCCTCCACAAAGAAAAAGTGTCGCCGTTCCCCCCTGCCCTGGATTCTTCTGGTCCTGGTGGCAGTGGTGGGAGGCTATCGCCTTTATACCGGCTATTTCCCCTTCCAGCCCCGCCACTCCCTGGACGGCCAGACTGTCAGCCGCGAGACTCTCTCCCAGCTGCGTGAACTGGCCAAAGAGGAGCCCCAGGCTAAATACATCCTGAAAAATCTGGACGACTACCCCGCCAATCTACTCTCCCTGCTTGCCCGCAACAGCGAGACTCTGGACTTTGTGGCGGGCTACCCCCAGCACAAGCACGACACCCCCGCCGACACCGTGGGCGAGATGACAAAGGGAGAGTTCCCCCTGCTCATGCAGTGGGATATGCGCTGGGGCTACGCCAACTACGGCGATGGTCTGATGGCCCTCAACGGCTGCGGTCCCACTGCCCTGTCCATGGTGATCTGCGGCCTCACCGGGGACGACACCATCACCCCCTACACCGTGGCCCAGTACGCTGACAGCCAAGGGTTGTATGTGGACGGAGTGGGCACCAGCTGGGATCTGATGCGCACGGGGGCCGAACACTTCGGTCTCACCGCCAAGGAACTGCCCCTGGACGAGGGCGTGGTCACCCGCGCTCTGAAAAATGGCCAGCCCATCATTTGCAGCGTCGGCCCCGGCGACTTCACCACCAGCGGCCACTTTATCGTGTTGGTGGGGATGGAGGACGGCAAGATCCGGGTCAACGATCCCAACCGCCACTCCACCAGTTCTCAGCTGTGGGACTATGACACCCTGGCCGGACAGATCAACAATCTGTGGGCCTACTCCCTGGCCTGACCCTTCCCTGCCGGAGCAAAACGGGGTATAATAGAGATGAGAATCCGTGCTTAGATTTGGAACCCCTCCACCCTGTATTCCGTCTAAATGAATAGAGAGGAAACACCGGAAAGGAGTGTACTGCCATGAAACGAACGGTATCCATCTTGCTGGCCTCTGCCCTGCTCTTATCTCTGGCAAGCTGCGGCCCCAAAGGGGAGTCCTCAGACCCAAAGGGCAGTCAGAGCTCGTCCCAGGGCCAGGCCGAACCTGTTTTTACCACCCTGAAGGAGCCCACCTACCCCGAATTTCCCCAGTTTCCCCAGCAGCCTGAGGATGGCCCTGACGCTGACTGGGACGCCTATTATAACGCCTACGACGAGTATTACAGCGCGGTGATGGAGCTGCGCAGCGGCGGCATCCCTGAGGGCACCCGCTTTGCCCTGAGCGACTTTGCCGCCAAGAGCACTCCCCTGGCTCTGGCAGGCCAGGAGGGGAAAAACTCCGCTTACTCCCCTGCCTCCCTGTGGGCGGCTCTTGCCATGCTGGTACCCTGCGCCCAGGGGGACAGCCAGGCCCAGCTGCTCTCCGCCCTGGGGGTGGCCGGTCAGCGGGAGCTCACCGACCAGGTGGGTCGCCTGTGGAAGGGTCTGTACACCAACGACGGGGTGAGCAGCCTCATTCTGTCCAACTCTGTGTGGCTCAATGACGCTCAGGAGGGGGACTACGTCCAGTCCACCCTGGACACGTTGGGCCGGGACTACTTTGCCGGGGTATACACCACCCCCATGGGCACTGCCGGAGCCGACCAGGCCATCACGGACTGGATTTCCAAGGAGACGGGCGGTCTCATCGGCGGGGATGGGCCGGTGGTGGAGACCACGCCTGACACCCTGCTTCTGCTGGCCTCCTCCCTTTACTACAAGGCAGCCTGGCTGGAGCCTTTTGATGCCTCCCAGACCCAGGCGGGAGACTTCACCACCGCCGCAGGGAATACCGTCTCCGCAGACTTTATGCACGCCTCCAAAGCGGGTAGTTTTCTGAAACGGGATGGCTACCAGGCTGCTGCTCTGGAGACCCAGCTGGGCGAGATGTTCTTTGTCCTGCCTGAGGAGGGCACCTCCCCCGAGGAGTTATTGAGTGATACCAGCTTCCTGTCCAGCCTCAGCTCCGGAGCCGCTGATGTGCAGTACGGTACGGTAGAGTGGTCGGTCCCCAAGTTTGACCTGTCCGCCGACCTGGACCTGATGAGCACTCTGAAAGCCCTGGGCATCACCGATCTGCTGAACCCGGATCAGGCGGACCTGAGCGGCCTGACCTCTATGGACACCTTCCTGACCCAGGCCGAGCAGATGACCCGGGTGAGTGTGGATGAGGAGGGCGTGGAGGCCGCCGCCGTCACCATCATTGCCGACTGCAAGGGCGGAGCCCCCGACGAAACCTGCGTGATGAACCTGAACCGTCCCTTCCTGTTTGTACTGCGCAGCCAGGGTGTGACCCTATTTGTGGGCGTGGTGAATGAGGTATAAATTCTTTTTCTAATAGAAACCGCCCCCGTAGGATCGTTCCTGCGGGGACGTTTTTTTGTGTTTGGAGGGTTCCGCCCTGCGGGGCGGGTTCCTTTCTGGATTACCAGAAAGGAACCAAAGAATCGCTGGGGGTTGATTCCGGTGAGCGCCTTCGCGCAGCGGGCGCTCACAGTCATCTGCCCCCCAGGCCCCCATTACGGGGGACGCCCTCCAGAAAGATTGGTTTTGACCTCCCGGCGGACCTAAAACAAGTTCCGCAGTTCTTCTTGCCTCGGCCCACTGGGGCCTACAAATTAAAAATTTGAAAGATATGCAGTTGAAATAACACCGCCTACTCTGGCAAAACCGTGGCAGCTGGTCCGCCCGACCACCACCGCACCCAACAGGTAGGCAGGCACCAGGCGGTGTACGTTAGAAGGAAATAGCATTAAATTCTGATGGCAAAAGGCCCCTGTGGGCCGAGAATGGGACGGGAACCGGTCTTGATTTTGCTCGCCGGAAAATACTAAGGTTCAAAGGGATACGCCCCCGTAAACAGGGGTCCGGGGAAAAGGTAACTGTGAGCGCCCGCTCCGCGAAGGCGCTCACCGGAGCCGTTCCCCGGCGATCTTTGGTTCTTTCCATCGCTGGAAAGAACACTCTTCTCTCCCCAAAAACCAAAGGGACGGCCCACGGGCCGTCCCTTTGGTTTTATTCGACAGTTTTTAAAGACTCCACCATATCCAGCTTCTTTAGCTTCCGGTGGGCCGCCAGGTTCACCACCAGGGAGAACACGGTAGTCAGCAGCACCGCCCACAGATAGCTGGTGGGCGCTACAGTGCGGCCGAACATCAAAAGGTCAATTTCCACCGTCAGGATCAGCCACTGGTGGAGGAATTTACCCATCACCATGCCCATGGCTACACCAAACACGGTGAGAATCACGTTCTCCCGGTAAATGTAGGCGGACAGTTCTCCATCGTAGAAGCCCAACACCTTCAGGGTAGCCAGTTCCCGCATGCGCTCGGTGATGTTGATGTTGGTCAGGTTATAGAGCACCACAAAGGCCAGGGCCGCGGCACACACGATGATCAGCGCCACCGCGTAGTCCACGCTCTCCAGGCTGGTGCCGAAGGTTTTCCTTGTGTCCTCGATGCGGGTGAGCGAGCTGACGCCGTCCAGGGAGACCAGCTTCTGCTCCAGCTCCTGCTCCAGCTCCTGGGCGCCGTCGGCCTGGGTGTCGTAGAAGACCAGCACGGCATTTTCCTCCGGAGTCTGACCGAAGACCTGCTCATAGCAGGCCTGGGACATATAGATGCTGTGCTGGATATAGTGCTCGGTGATGTCGGCCACCCGCACCTCCACCCGGCTGTCTCCGTCCAGGGTGATGGTATCTCCCACCTTTACGTCCAGCAGCAGGGAGAGCTTTTCCGTGAGGATGACCCCATCATCGGGAAGGGTAACGGTGTCATTGTCGGTGCGGTGGCGCAGGTTGACAAACCGCTCCAGCACCTCACTGTTTTCCACCACCTCCAGGGTGGCGTCGGCGGTATAGGCGTCGGTCTCGGCAGTGACCGTCTCGGTGTGTTCCTTCGTCCAGTCCCCTACCAGTTCGCTGCCCTCCAGCGCCTTTTCTACCTCGGCCCACTCGCCGGGGGTAATATGCTCCACCAGCCCCAGCTGGGCGGAGTAGCGGTAAATTTCTTCATACTGCTTCTCCATCACCGCAAAGATGGAGTCCCGCAGGCCAAAGGCCGTAACAATGAGGGCGGCGCAGCCGCCGATGCCGATGACGGTCATCCAGAACCGCTTCTGATACCGGAACAAGTTGCGCAGGGTGATCTTATAGTTGAACGACAGCCGCCGCCACAGAGGGGTGATGCGCTCCAGCAGGATGCGCTTGCCCATGGGGGCGCTTTGGGCCGCATGAGCTGGGCAGGCACGGCGGCCAGGGTATTGAAGCAGGCCCCCAGGGCGGACAGGGTGACGGTCCCCACCGCCGCCAGACAGGCCGTGACCGAGGTGACCGGCTCAATGCCGTAATGGATGGGACCAAAGGTATAGATGATTTTCCAGGAGGTACAGATGATCCAGGGCAGCAGGGTCAGACCCACCGCCAGCCCCACCAGGGAGCCTACCGCACTGGCCAGGAAGCCGTAGCCCACATATTTGATGGCAATGGCGCCCTTGGAGTAGCCCAGAGCCTTCATGCCGCCGATGGCCACCCGCTGCTCCTCCACCATGCGGGTCATGGTGGTCAGACACACCAGAGCCGCCACCAGGAAGAAAATGAGGGGGAAGACGCTGGCCAGGTTGCCCATGCGGTCGGCGTCCATGGAGTAGCTGACAAAGCCCATGTTGGTGTCCCGGTCCAGCAGGTACCACTCACAGTCGTCCAGATCGTCCAGATCCCGCTGGGCCTGCTCCACCTTCTTCTTGGCGTCGGCGATCTCAGCCTCGGCCTCCGCTTTGCCGTCCAGGTATTCCTGGTAGCCGTCGGCGTACTCGGCCTCGCCGTCGTCCAGCTCCTTCTTGGCGTCAGCCAGTTCAGCCAGTCCGTCAGCACGCTCCTGCTCCAGGGTCTTCTTGCCGTCCTGGAGCTCGACGAGGCCGTCCTCGTACTCCTTCTTGCCGTCCTGCCAATCCTTTAAGCCCTGGGCGTAGTCGGCCTCGCCGTCGTCCAGCTTTTTCTTGGCGTCTTCCAGTTCCAGGCGGCCGTCCTCCAGCTCCGCCCAGCCGTCGTCCAATTCCTTCTTGGCGTCGTCCAGTTCCTTTTTGGCGTCCTCCAGCTGGGCTACGCCGTCCTCGTACTCCTCTTCGCCCTCTTCCAGCTGCTTTTTGGCGCTGTTGAGCTGACGCCGGGCAGAGGCAAGCTCTGCCTCGCCGTCATAGATCTCCTGCCAGCCACCCTGAATGGCCTGGTTTCCGGAGAGGAACACGGAGGTGGACACAGGCACTTTTTGCCCGTTTACCGTGGTATAGAGCTGGTCCAGCTGGGATTGCAGCTGCTGGGAGGTGGTATTGGTGAGCCCCGCCGCATCCCGCTGCGCCCGCAGGCTGTCCAGCTGCTGCTTATAGGGAATCACCTGCTCCAATCCGGCCAGTTCGCCCTGTCTTTGAGCCAGCGCCTGCTGCTGCTCAGCGATCTGTCCCTCCAGCGCCGCTTTTTTGGCCTCATAGTCCTCGGCGGCCGGATCCAGAGCGGCCAATTGGCCTTCCAACGTCTGAATTCCACTCTGGATCGCGCTGATGGCGCTCTCCAGCTGGCTTTTCTGTGCAGTCAGCGTGCCGGTATCCACATTGGCGTAGTCCCCCAGCTGGCTCTCCAGCTTGGCAATCCCGTCCAGCAACTGGATACCGCTGGATAAATTGTTCCGGGTGGTATTGAGTACGCCGTCAATGACCGCGCCCTGCTCCCCCGCCATGGCGGAGAGCAGCTCGCTGTTGCTGCCGTAAGTGGGCAGTCCCAGGGCGGGCAGCTGATTGCGGAACTGGGTCAGGCCGTCCTGGAAGGCGGCCTCCTGCTGCTGCAGCTCCCGGCGGCCCGCATTGAGCTTGGACACGCCGGAATTATACTGTCTGACGCCGTCGTAATACTCGTCCCAGCCGTCGTCCAGCTCCTTTCGGGCGTCCTCCAGCTCGGCCACGCCGTCCTCATATTCCTTAAGGCCGTCCTCGTATTTCCGCTCGCCCTCGTAGTAGTCCTGCAGACCGTCCAGATATTCCTCCCGGCCCTCCTCATAGTCGGCCCAGCCGTCATCCAGCTCTTTTCGAGCGTCCTTGAGCTCGTTTTCGCCGTCCAGCAGCTCCTGCCACGCGTCGGCAAGCTCTTGTTCCCCGTCGGCGATCTCCTGCTCCGCGTCGGCGATTTCCTGGTTAAAGGTGTTTTCGCCGTCCCGGTACTCCGCCCAGCCGTCGTCCAATTTCTTCCGTGCGTCACTGAGCTCCGCCTCAGCATCGGCCAGTTCCTGGGCCACCTCTGCCTCGGCGTCAGAGAGCTCCTGCTTGGCCTTGTCGATCTCCTCCTGGGCCTCGTCCCGGATAGAGTCTCCCCGCAGCTGGGCCCGCTCTTTGGAGAGCGGTTCCAGCTGGTCGGTGCGCTCCTCTACCAATTGCTCGTAGGCGTCGCTGTAAGTCATCAGCTGGGAAGCACCCTCAAACAGGAGGTAGGCGTCAGTATAGGTCTCCATATCAAAGGATTCCATGGGCAGCAGAATAAAATAGCTCACTTTTCCGGTGCCCAACGTGGAGGAACCTCGCTCCACACCGATGTACAGCGGAGAGTTGGCACTTCCAACTATGGTAAATTCTGTCTGCCTTAAAGCATCCTTATAATCCCCGGTTCCGGTGTCTAATGTGATCGTATCCCCCACAGAAAGGCCTGTTTCCTGCAAAAATCGGGGTTCTACCAAACATTCTCCGGCCTTTTCCGGGAGTCGGCCCTCCTGCAGGTCGGGGATGTTCAAATTATCTGTAAAGGATAGTACCTTCACAGTAGAATCCTTATCCTCAACCTTCACCGTCGCGTCGATGGTATAGGCCCCCTGGGCCAGCTCCACCCCCTCCTGACGGCTGAGCACCTCCACGTCCTCCTCCGTCAGCCCCAGGGTGGACACCACCCGCAGGTCCATCAGCCGCTGGGCATCCAGATATTGGTCCACGCTGTTTTTCATGTCGGGCTCGGTGACCCGCAGGCCCGCCAGAAAACAGACCGCCAGGGCGGAGAGGATCATGATGGAGATAAAGCGGCTGCGGGTATTCTTGATCTCCCGCAGAGTATCGGTGAGCAGGCGGTTGGGGGTGCGCTTTCTTCTGTTTTTCATGCCGCCGCCCCCTTTCTTTGTCTTAAATCGTCCATATTGTTCTAAAAGTGCTCCTTATTGTGCTGTTTTTGCCCTGTTTACCACTCGATCTCTTCCACGGGCATGGGGTTTTCGTTGCGCACGATCCGGTCCACCCGGCCGTTTTTCACGTGGATCACCTTGTCGGCCATGGGTGCAATGGCGGTGTTGTGGGTGATGACCACCACCGTCATCCCCTGCTGGCGGCAGGTGTCCTGAAGGAGCTTTAAGATGGCCTTGCCGGTAATGTAGTCCAGAGCGCCGGTGGGCTCGTCGCACAGCAGCAGCTTGGGGTTTTTGGCCAGCGCACGGGCAATGGCCACCCGCTGCTGCTCGCCGCCGGAGAGCTGGGCGGGGAAGTTATTGAGCCGCTCCCCCAGTCCCACGTGGCACAGTACCTCCTGGGCCGGAAGCGGTTCCTTGCAGATCTGGGCGGCCAGCTCCACATTTTCCAGGGCGGTGAGGTTCTGAATCAGGTTATAGAACTGAAAAACAAAGCCGATGTCGTAGCGCCGGTAGGTGGTCAGCTGGCGGGAGTTGCATTTGCTGATCTCCTTGCCGTCCACCAGGATGGTGCCCTCATCGCAGGCGTCCATGCCGCCCAAAATATTCAGCACCGTGGTTTTACCCGCTCCGGAGGGACCCACGATGATGACAAACTCCCCTTTTTCAATGTCAAAGGTGATGTCATCCACCGCCGTGATGGTAACTTCACCCATTTTATACCGCTTGACCACGTGCTCCAGTGAAATATATGCCATACCCGTCCTCCTGTTGATTAAGGAACATGTGTTGATTATTTTTATACTTTATATTATAGTGGTTCCAACGGCAGACGCAAGGGACACATTTGCCCATTCTTGTCTGAAACCCAACAATTTTCCACATTCTGTCCGGAAAATGTGGAAAGATTTCGTAAACTTTTCAGGAGGGAGCTATATGATCCAGGACACCCAGGACCGCCGGGTTCGCCGCACCCGGATGCGTCTGCAGCAGGCCATGCTGGAGCTGCTGAAAGAGAAGGACGCCCGCTCCATTACCGTGCGTGAACTGACCCAGCGTGCCGACGTGAACCGGGGCACCTTCTACGCCCACTACAAGGATGTATTCGATCTGCTGGACCAGATGGAGCAGGACCTGTTTCAGCGTTTGACCCAGCTGTTGTCCTCCTATTCCACCCAAGATTTGCAGCGGGGGCTCACCCCCCTGCTCACCGACGTGTTCCGCTTTGTCCGGGACGATCCGGTGCTGCGGCTGGCCTTTTTGGACCAGCGCACCCAGGACTCCTTTTTCCGGCGGCTGGACCAGCTGATTTATAAAAAGTGCCAGGAGGACTGGCAGGGGCTGTTTCTGCCCGTAGACCAGCAGCTGTGGAACTGCTGCCTGGACTTTTTGGTGTCGGGCGCGGTAGGACTGGCCCGTGGCTGGATGGTACGTGGTTTTCAGGAGGAGCCGGAGCAGGTGGCCCAACTGGCCAACCGGCTGATCCTGAACGGCCTTTCCCTTTCTTAAGCGGAAATATTTTCCTGAATCGGTGCCGTTTTCCGCCTTTCGCCCCTTGTCACTTTTTGGGGAAAAGAGTAGAATATTTTTAGTGTGTGTATGTTATCCCTGCGGGAAACCATTTGTAAGGAGAGACGAGTTTTGAAACCTTCCAAAGTATGCGCCGCCATGCTGTGCGGCGTCTTTGGGGCGGCGCTTTTTACCACCCCGGCATTGGCTGCCGCGGCCCCCAATGACCTGCGGCACCACTGGGCTCAGACCCAGGTATACACCTTGATGGAACACGGCATCATTGCCGGCTATTCCGACCACACCTTCCGCCCGGACCAGCCGGTCACCCGCCAGGAGGCGGCAGGTCTGGTTTACGGCCTGTTGGAGGAGATGGGCGCGGAACTGGACGACGAGGTGGAGATCCCCGTCTTCGGCGGCACCACGGAGGATATTCCCCAGCAGGTACTGGAGGACTGGGAGAAGTATCATAGCTCCCTCCAGCGTCCCAGCGAACCGGAGGAAGGGGAGGAAGAAACCACGATCCCCGGTAACGACGTGACGTTCCCCACCTATACCGACCTGGACGACAGCTGGGCAAAGGACAAGATCCTGTGTCTGGAGGCCAACGGCGTGCTGCCTGAGGACGGCACCGGCCTGTTCCGTCCCTTCCAGAACCTGACCCGGGGCGAGGCGGCTCAGATCCTGTACAACAGCATCTGCCGCTGGCCGGAGCTGTTTTCCCTCACCCCTGTGACCGAGTCGCCCGACATTCACGACATGGACGGACGACCCGATGCGGAGGCCGTGCTGTCTCTGGCCCGGCTGGGTGTGGTGTCCGGCCGCGGCGACGGCGGTTACTACCCTGACGACTCCATTTCCCGGGCGGAGTTCTCTGTACTGCTGCTGAATCTGGCAGGCTATCCTCTGATGACCGACGTGGAGTTTGATCCCCTGCCCGTGTGTACGGTGATCCCCACCCCCTACATCAGCCAGGTGTACCCCTCCGCGGCCTGGGTGGGCTGTGAGCCTACCTCCCTGCTTATGGGTCTGAAAGCCAAGGGCTACGCCCAGAATGTGACGCTGGATCAGTTCCTGGCCGACCTGCCTAAGACTTCTTCCAACCCGGCCAAGGGCTTTGTGGGCTCCCCCTACGTCCCCAGCGAGACTCTGCGCACCACCATCTATCCGGCTCCTCTGGCGGAGTACGGCCGGCGGTACGGCAATGTGAAGGACTTTTCCGGCAAGTCCGTAGAGGAATTGCGGGAGGAAGTGCTGCTGGGTAACCCGGTGGTCATTTACGTCACCCTGTACTGGAAGCAGCCCTATTACCGCAATTTCAACATTGAGGGCACCACCCAGAGCCTGCTGCGCAACAACCACGCGGTGCTGGTATGCGGCTATGACGCTACCACCCAATACTATTACATTGCCGATCCCTACAACATTGATGACCGCTATCACGACTACTTCTACTGGATCTCCGCCGATGTTCTGGATCCCCTGTATATGGTGCGGCAGCACGCGGTGGCAATTGAATAATCTGTTTTCTATGGGAAACGCCCGGGCATGCCCGGGCGTTTCTTTTTGCTTTCCACGGAGAGAATGTTACTTTGCCCACGGCGGCAAAGTAACCAAAACGCCGCCGGGGACGGCTCCGATGAGCGCCTACGCGCAGCGGGCGCTCATAGTCGCCTTTCCCCGGACCCCCGTTTACGGGAGTGTGTCCCTTCGGGTTTATGTATGTTTCCGGCGGGCAAAATCAAGATCTGTTTCTGTCCTACTCTCGGCCCACTGGGGCCTTTTTCCGTCAAAATTTGAAAACATTTATCTTCTAACGTACACCGCCTGCCCCATTCCTACCTGTTGGGTGTGGCGGTGGTCGGTCGGACCAGCTGCCACGATTTTTCCAGGGTAGGCGGTGTCATTTCAGCGCGATGTCCACCAAATTTTGCACATAAAGGGCCTAAGGCCCGAGGCAAATGGTATCACAGATCTTATCTTTGCCCGCCGGGAGGACACAGAAAGCTCGCAGGAGGGCGCCCCCCGTAAATGGGGGTCTGGGGGCAATGACTGTGAGCACCGCCGCAGGCAAGGTGCTCACCGGAAGCAGCCCCCAGCGATTCTCAAGGTGAATTGCCCCAAAGGGGCAAGAGAGGGTGGCCTGGGCCATTGGTTACTTTCTGATCGTCCAGAAAGTAACACCGTCTCTTCCCCGCCCCGCAGGGCGGAACCTTCTCAATAAAAAAGTGGGAGCGACGCAGAACGTCACTCCCACAAAAATCTCTCTTACGGGTGCAGAGGCGAAACGAAGTTTCGCACAAAGTTCTTTTGCCTACTTTTCTTTCAAGAAAAGTAGGTTAGCCGCGGACGGCGCGGGTACGAGCCTCCTTGCGGTCCTCCATTCTGGAGACAATGAGGGTACAGGCGGCGTCGCCGGTAATGTTGACGGTAGTACGGCCCATATCAAAGACACGGTCGATACCAGCCACCAGTGCAATGCCCTCAATGGGCAGACCCACGCTCTGGAGCACCATGGCCAGCATGACCATGCCCGCGCCGGGAACGCCGGCGGTGCCGATGGAGGCCAGCGTGGCGGTAAGCACGATGGTGACCATATCGCCCAGGGACAGGCTCACACCATAAGCGGTAGCAATAAATACGGCGCACACGCCCTGATAGATGGCGGTACCGTCCATGTTGATGGTGGCGCCCAGAGGCAGCACGAAGGAGGCCACTTCCCGGCGGGCGCCCAGGCGCTCGGTGCACTCCAGGTTAAAGGGCAGCGCGCCCACAGAGGAGGCCGAGGAGAACGCCATCATCATAGCAGGGGCCATTCCCTTGAAGAAGGCCAGCGGGGACAAGCCGCCCAGCAGCTTCACCGTGGAGGAGTAGACGATCAGCGCATGGAGGATATAGCCCACATAGGCCAGTGCCAGTACCGCCACCAGATCCCGCAGGATCATGGGTCCGTTCTCTGCCACCACAGGGCAGATCAGGCAGGCCACGCCGATGGGAGACAGCTTGATGATGAGGTCCATGATCTTCATGAACACCTCGTTGAAGCTGTCCACCACCTGAGCGGCCACCAGCCCCTTCTCCCCGGCCAGCAGGATGCCAAAGCCCAAAAACAGGGAGATCACAATGACCTGAAGCATGGTCGCGTCAACCAGAGGCTTAATCGCATTGGAGGGGAAGATGTTGACGATCACGGTCATGATGCTCTGTCCCTCGGGAGGGGTGTAGCTGAGGTCGGTGGTATCCAGGACATGGAACAGGCCCATACCAGTGGCTATATTGGCCAGGATCAGAGCCAGCACCACGGCAAAGGCGGTGGTACACATGTAATACACCACAGTCTTTCCGCCGATGGCGCCCACCTTGCTGATATCCTTCATGGAGATCACGCCAGAAGCGATGGAGAACAGCACAATGGGCACAACCACAAATTTTAACAGGTTCAGGAAAATATCGCCCCAGGGCTTGATGTAGTTTTTGGCAACGTCGATCCCCGCCCCATCGGGTACGTTCATCAGGATCAGACCGGCCACCACACCGACTGCCAGACCAATAAAGATCCAAAACGCCAGGGGCAGCTTCTTTTTGCTTGTCATGCAGCTCTCTCCTTCCGCTTCTTCACAAACGCATGTTTTTGTCCCCCGCCTTGCATTTTTGCGGGGCGTCCTCTTACTCTTTCAGTATACACACCTTCCCCGATTTTCTCAACCGTTTTTCCGGCTTTTCCTGAAATTTTTTTCAGATTTCACCCATACCCTCTCCCCTCCGCTTCCCGTTATTTCCAATTATTCTTTGCTATTTTGCATGTTTTGAATGTCTGTCATGCTTTTCCCGGGAAAAAAGAATTTTTTCCGGTCGACCTGCTTCGTCTTTTTCTATTCCAAAATATGGTAAACTATACTTGTAAATATTTCCCAGATAGGAGGGGTAGCGATGCAGCTGCTGCGGAAAAAAGGCATGCTGGACAGCACGCGGGTGCTGTTTCTGCCTGTGGACGACATTTTTCCTAATCCGGACCAGCCCCGGCGTGTCTTTGCCCAGGGAGATTTGGAGGAGTTGGCCCGGTCTATTCAGGCTCTGGGACTGCTCCAGCCGCTGACGGTACGGCGCACCGAGGGAGGTTGGGAGCTGGTGGCGGGCGAGCGGCGGCTGCGGGCAGCCAAGCTGGCCGGGCTGCGGGAGGTCCCCTGCCTCTCTCTGCAAATCGACAGCCAGCGCTCCTCCCTGCTGGCGCTGGTGGAAAACTTACAGCGCAAGGATTTGGATTTCTGGGAGGAATCCTTGGCATTGGACAAGCTCATCTCCACCTACCACCTCTCCCAGGAGGAGGCCGCCCGGCGGATCGGCAAGAGCCAGTCGGCGGTGGCCAACAAGCTGCGGCTGCTGAAGCTCCCCCGCGAGGTGCTGGAGATCCTGCGGGACGGCGGAGCCACCGAGCGCCACGCCCGGGCGCTGTTGTGCCTGGAAGACGCCCAGCTTCAGCTCCAGGCGGCCCAGACCGTGGTGGAACAGCATTTGACGGTGGCCCAGACGGAGGCTCTGACGGAAACCCTCCTTCTCCCCCCGCCGCCGGACCAGCCCGCCCGCCGTCCCCGGCGTACCTTTGTGGTCAAGGATGTGCGGCTGTTTTTAAATACCGTCCAGCGGGGGCTGACGCTGATGCGCACCGCGGGAGTCAACGCCCAGTGTCAGCGAGAGGACGGCGAGGAAGAGATTTTGCTCACCATCCGCATCCCCCGGTCCCCTGCCCGCGGATGACCTGTGGAGCGGCAGGGATGTTTCACGTGAAACATCCCTGCCGTTTTTTCTTGTCCTGCCATTGTTTCACGTGAAACATCGTTGCTTTGCCCAAGAGAAATGCAGGCAAACGGCTTGAAAGTGCGGGCCGCGGTTGTTATAATGGAACTCTGGAATCACACCGCTGCTTACTTATATATAAAGGTAGCCCTGTGATGGCCTCATTTTCCGTCAGGAGGTAGCTGAATGGCCAGAATCATTGCCATTGTCAACCAGAAAGGCGGAGTGGGCAAGACCACTACCACCGTAAACATTACCGCATCCCTGAAAGCTCTGGGCAAACGGGTGCTGCTGTGCGATTTTGATCCCCAGGCCAACGCCACATCGGGCATGGGCGTGGACAAGAACACCGCCTCTCCCAACGTGTACGATGTGCTGATCAATGGAGCGGACCCCAAAAAGTCTGTGGTTTCCACCAAGTACGGCGACGTGATCCCCTCCAACAAGGCCCTGGCAGGGGCAGGCATCGAGATGATCGCCATCCCCGACCGGGAGCACCTGCTGAAAAAGGCGCTGGACAGCCTGGCTGAGAACTACGACTACATCTTTATCGACTGCCCCCCCTCCCTGGAGCTGCTTACCGTCAACGCCCTGTGCGCAGCCCACTCCCTCATTGTGCCCGTTCAGTGCGAGTACTACGCCTTGGAGGGTCTGAGCGACCTGCTGTCCACCGTGCGGCTGGTCAAGCGGGGCCTCAACCCCAAGCTGGCCCTGGAGGGCGTGCTGCTGACCATGTTCGACAGCCGCACCAACCTGTCTCTCCAGGTGGCTGAGGAAGTGAAGCGGCACTTCCCCGGTCAGGTGTATGCCACCGTCATTCCCCGGAACGTGCGTCTGAGCGAGGCTCCCAGCCACGGCATGCCGGTGACCGACTACGATCCCTACTCCCGGGGCGCGGAGGCCTATCGGTCTCTGGCGGAGGAAATGGCATCCGCAGAGGGCTGACCCCCTCTCCCCTACGGCGGCGCTGCCGCCTATGATCTTTGATCTTTGATTTTGGAAAGCGCTGAACCACAGGTCGTATCCCGTTGGCCCAGCCCTTTCTTACTGGAAAGGAAGGTGTACCATGGCAAAACGAAAGACCGATCTGGGACTGGGTCGGGGACTCAACGCCCTGCTGGGCGACCCGGAGCTGCCCGCTCAGGGAGAGGGCTCCATCTCTTTGCCCATCTCCCAGGTGGAACCAGGTTTGAACCAGCCCCGGAAGCGGTTTGATCCGGAGACGCTCAGCGATCTGGCTGAGTCCATCCGCGTCCACGGCATTATCCAGCCCCTCACGGTACGGCGGCTGGCTTCCGGCTACTATCAGATCATCGCCGGAGAGCGGCGGTGGCGCGCCGCCAAGCAGGCAGGTCTCACCGAGGTGCCAGCCGTCATTATTGAGGCAGACGACCGCAAGGTAATGGAACTGGGCCTCATTGAGAACCTTCAGCGAGAAGACCTGAACCCGGCAGAAGAAGCGCGGGGCTATCAGGTGCTGATGGAGGAATACGGCCTGACTCAGGAGCAGGTGGCGGAAGAGATGGGCAAATCCCGTCCCGCCATTGCCAACACCCTGCGTCTGCTGGCTCTCCCCGAGGATCTGCTGAAGCTGGTGGAGGAAGGAACTCTATCTGCCGGCCATGCCCGGGCCATTCTGGGCGCGCCCACCCAGGCCATGCAGCGCCAGGCCGCCAAGCAGGTGATTGCCCACGGCCTGTCTGTGCGCCAGACCGAGAGTCTGGTCAAGGCACTGCAGAAGCAGCCGGCGGAGAAAAAAGCCGCCAACGATGAGATTGCCCTTTACCTTGGAGAACTGGAGAAGTCCCTGTCCAGCAATTTGGGCCGGAAGGTAACCATCTCCCACCACGGCAAAAAAGGCAAGATCCAGTTGGAATACTACAACCCCGAGGACCTGGAGGCCCTACTGAGCCTGCTCAATACCCTCCACGGAGAGGAGCCCAATTCCTATGAAGAATGATGAACGTACCCCCTCCCCTTCTCAGGAGAAGCGGGAATCCGCGCCGGAGAAGCAGGAGCCTAAGAAAGCCCCGGCCTATGTGCCCCCTGCCACCAAGGAGAAGCGGCAGAAATCGGTGTTCAAATACATCACCATTCTCTTTGCCGCTGCCTTTGTGCTGATGCTGCTGGCCTTCATGATGGAGCGGCGGCAGAACGAGCAGGTGGTGGACAGTCTGAACCAGTCTGTCTCCGGCCTGCGGGAGTCGCTGAGCAACATGCAGTCCGCCCAGGATATCTACGACGAGAACATGGAACTCATCGAGCAGATCAATGAGCTTCAGTCGGAAAATGACCGGCTCACCAGCGAAAACCGGGATCTCTCCAACAGCCAGAAGAGTAGCGAGCAGTCCGTGGAGGCGATGGGCTGGTTCTGGCAGATCGACGAGGCCTATGTTCTGGGCAAGTACAGCCTGTGCCGCAGCCTCATTGATCAGATGGGCGAAGAACTGGTTTCCGCGCTGCCCACTGAGGCGGTGACGGACAATGGCCGCTTCTCCCCGGCTGACCGGTATCAGGAGATCTACGACGCGGTTTATTGATTCAGAATTTTTCCACAATCTTAGATGAAAATGTGGAAAGAATCGTTTATCTATTGAAAGAACGGGTGTTACTTTCTGTACGGACAGAAAGTAACCAAAGAACCGCCGGGGGCCGATTCCGGTGAGCACCAAGCCTGCGGCGGTGCTCACAGTCATCTTGCCCCCGGACCCCCAGTTACGGGGGACGCCCTCCTATGAGGTTAATCTGACCTTCCGGCGGGCAAAATTTAGTTCAGTGATACTTTTTGCCCCGGGCCTTAGGCCCTATGTGTGCAAAGTTTAGAACACTCCGCGCGGAAGAAACACCGCCTGCTCTGGCAAAGCCAGGGTGGCTGGGTGGTCTCTCAGGCGAGGGAAACGGTGCTTTCACCTCCCCCCTCCCCTACGGGCGAGAGGCGAAACGCAGTTTCGCAGGAAGTTCTTTTGCCTACTTTTCTTTCCAAGAAAAGTAGGTTTCACGTGAAACATTAAAACCATACCAAATGAACAATATTGGAGGAACAGACCATGCTGGATATCAAGTTTGTCCGGGAAAACCCCGACGTGGTAAAGGAAAACATCAAGAAGAAGTTCCAGGATCAGAAGCTTCCCCTGGTGGACGAGGTGCTGGAGCTGGACAGCCAGAACCGTGCCGCCATTGCCGAGGCTCAGGACCTGCGCACCCAGCGCAACGCCCTCAGCAAGCAGGTGGGCATCCTGATGGGTCAGGCCAAGAAGGACCCCTCCAAGCTCCAGGAGGCTGAGGAGGCCAAGGCCAAGGTCAAGGCCAACGCCGACCGTCTGGCCGAGCTGGAGGCTCTGGAGACGGAACTGGCCCAGAAGATCCGTCACATCATGCTCCAGATCCCCAACATCATTGATCCCTCCGTGCCCATCGGCCCCGACGACTCCGCCAACGTGGAGGTGCAGCGCTTCGGTGAGCCTGTCACCCCCGACTTTGACATCCCCTACCACACCCAGATCATGGAGTCCTTCAACGGCATCGACATGGATGCGGCCGGCCGCGTGTCCGGCAACGGCTTCTACTATCTGATGGGCGACATTGCCCGCCTCCACGAGGGCGTGCTGGCCTACGCCCGGGACTTTATGATCGACAAGGGCTTTACCTTCTGCATTCCCCCCTTCATGATCCACGGCAACGTGGTGGAGGGCGTTATGTCTCAGACTGAGATGGACGCCATGATGTACAAGATCGAGGGCGAGGACCTGTACCTCATCGGCACCTCCGAGCACTCCATGATCGGCAAGTTCATCGACCAGATCCTCACCGAGGACCAGCTGCCCCAGACCCTCACCTCCTACTCCCCCTGCTTCCGCAAGGAGAAGGGCGCCCACGGCATCGAGGAGCGCGGCGTGTACCGCATCCACCAGTTCGAGAAGCAGGAGATGGTGGTCGTCTGTAAGCCTGAGGACTCCATGGACTGGTACGAGAAGATGTGGCGCTACTCTGTGGAGCTGTTCCGCTCCCTGGACATCCCCGTGCGTCAGCTGGAGTGCTGCTCCGGCGACCTGGCTGACCTGAAGGTGAAGTCCTGCGACATCGAGGCCTGGTCCCCCCGTCAGCAGAAGTACTTTGAGGTCTGCTCCTGCTCCAACCTGGGCGACGCCCAGGCCCGCCGCCTGAAGATGCGCGTTAAGGGCGAGAAGGGCACCTACCTGCCCCACACCCTGAACAACACCGTGGTGGCTCCTCCCCGTATGCTCATCGCCTTCCTGGAGAACAACCTCCAGGCCGACGGCAGCGTGAAAATCCCCGAGGTCCTGCGCCCCTACATGGGCGGCAAGGAGCTGCTGATCCCCAAGAAATAAGCAGGCGGACCGGAGAAGCTGCGGCTCCTCCTCTCCCCTCCCCCGCTGCCTGGTCCCGAAGGGCACGTTCCCTTCCGGCCAGGCAGCGGCCAAATATATAACAAGGAGCTTGTGTGTATGTCTCAGGGAACCAGAAAAAAAGAACTCTCCCTGCTGAACCTGCTCTTCTGTATCCTGATGGTGCTGATCCACTGCCTGAGCCAGCCGGTCTCCGTGCTTGACCGCAGCAGCTGGCCATACGCCCTTGTTCTGTGCGTGCAGCGCCTGGCCTTTGTGTCGGTCCCCGGCTTCTTCTTCCTCAGCGGTCTGAAGCTTACCCTGTTTGCAGACCGGCACCGCAGCCTCATGAAATACTGGCTGGGCCGGGTACGGACCATCCTTCTCCCCTACATCCTGGCGGTGGCCATCTACTACCTCTACTTCTGGACCCACCACTACTTCCCCTTCTCCCTGGCGGATTTCGGGGGATACCTGGTGCGGGGCGATCTGTCCAGCCACTTCTACTTTGTGGTGACCCTGGTGCAGTTCATAGTGCTTACTCCGTTGTTCTTGTGGCTGGCCCGGCGGTTTGACCCGGTGGTGCTTCTGCCCTTTGCCCTGGGCTTGACCTGGCTGGGCTCCCTGTATCTTCAGGCCATCCTGACCAGCGCTGCCCCCGACGTGACGTTCCCCTACGGCGACCGGGTATTTCTCTCTTACCTGATTTACTACCTGGCAGGCTGCTGCGCAGGCCAGTCCTATTCCAAGTTCCTGGCTCTGCTGGAACGCAACGCGCCTCTTATCGCTGTCCTGGCCGTTCTCTTTGCGGCGTGGGATGGAGTAGCCAGCTGGCTGGGCTTTTCCGGACGGCGGGAGATCCCCTATCTGGAGCTGGTCCACACCCTGTACATTCTCAGCGCTATTCTGCTGCTGTTCCTGCTGGCCGCCCGGGACCGGGCTCCCCTGTCCCGCCTGTGGGCGGCGGTGGACCGGGCCAGCTACCTCATCTACCTGTACCACTGTCTGGTCATTGTCATCTTCAATGATCAGGTGATCCGCTTGAATCTCTCGTCGGTGGCAACAGAACTGGTACTTCGGCTGCTGGTCGTCTACCCAGTGACCATTGGCGGCGCCCTGCTGTGGCAGTGGATGATGAGAACACTGCGTCAGCACCTGACCTCCGGCGGCCGACGTGTCGGCACCCGGTTGTAAAGGATCATATCCTTTTTGTATTATTTTATCTGTATATTACACTGCTCTCCAGCGGATAGCGGCCTCCCCTCCCCTTCTCCGGGTCATTTTTCCCCCGAAAAACGGCTCCAGAGCAGAATCTGCTCAAAACCCTTGTGCCCCAAGGGTTTTGAGCTTCCCATTTTTGGAGGTCTTTCCGCTGCGGTTTGGAGGTTCTTATGTCAGACGAAAAACGTCCCGGCGAGGACCAGGGCTACACCCCCGCCTCCCCGGTGAAGCGGACCCTGGCCTGGATCGGTCTGAGCTACATGGTGATCCTCGTGGCTCTGACCACCTATTACTTTTTTACCGGCACCACGCTGGGTAACCTGGGTCCCCTGCTGACAGTGCCCGGTCTCATCGGCCTGGGCGCGGTGAGCATTGTGAGCTGGCGCTCCACCGGCCGGCCGGGCAAGGTGCCCGCCATTCTTCTGGCCGTGATGTGCTGGGCGCTGGCACTGGCCACCCTGCCCATCGGCATTGCCGGACTGCTGAGCAACTTTGGAGGTTGACGCTGTGAAGGAGATCATATCTTCCGGCCTGGCGGAGCTGGGCCTTGCCGACCGGGTGCCGGAACACGCCCCGGAACAGCTGGCTGAGTACGGCCGGCTGATGCTGGAGAAAAACCAGGTGATGAATCTCACCGCCATCCGGGAGGAGGACGGGGTTGCCCAGCTGCACATGCTGGACAGCGCCGCCCTGCTCAACTGGGGAGACTTTGAGGGCAAGACGTTGCTTGACGTGGGCACCGGCGCCGGTCTGCCCGGCCTGCCGCTGAAGATCCTGGTCCCCTCCCTCCAGGTCACCCTGCTGGACAGCCTGAACAAGCGGGTGGACTGGCTCAATGAGGTGTGCGCCCAGCTGGGTCTGGAGGGCATCCAGGCCGTCCATGCCCGTGCGGAAGAGCAGGCCCTGGTGAAGGGCTGGCGGGATGGGTTTGACATTGTCACCGCCCGTGCCGTGGCCGAGCTGCGCCTTCTGTGCGAGCTGTGCCTGCCCTTCGTCAAGGTGGGCGGTGTGTTCCTGGCCATGAAGTCGGTAGACAGCCAGGACGAGCTGGATCAGGCCGCCCACTGCATCAAAATGTTAGGTGGCCGGGTGGAGCCTGTGATGGACTACCCTGTCCCCGGTGCGGGAGTGACCCACCGTCTTATCCCCATCCGCAAAGTGGCTCCCACTCTGAAAGGCTATCCCAGAAGATGGGCTAAAATCCAAAAGAATCCGCTCTGATTTTGGCTTAATTTGGTTTATTGTTGCCTTTTTTTGCTTTTGAGTGAAAATTATTTTAATTTGACCATATTTTTTTCAAAAAAATCATTGACGTACCTTAGATTTGTGATAGACTGGAATTGGTGTATAGGAGGAATTTCATGGGAAGCGTAATCGTAGTTACCTCCGGCAAGGGAGGAACTGGAAAAACCTCCATCACCGGCGGCGTGGGCTCCTGCCTGGCCAGGCTGGGCAAGAGCGTGCTGTGCATTGACATGGACATCGGTCTGCGCAATCTGGACATCTCCCTGGGACTCAGCGACCGGGCTCTGATGGACTTTTCCGATGTTGTGTTTGGCCGCTGCTCTCTGGAAAAGGCGGCGGTGAGCCACCCGGATCTGCCCGGCCTGTCTTTGCTGACCGCCCCTATGTCCTTTACCCCTCAATTGACCCAGTGGCAGGTCCAGGAGCTGCTGGATGCGGCCCGGAAGCGGTATGATTATATTATGATCGACTCCCCTGCCGGCCTGGGACCCGGCTTTCAGCTGGCCTCCTGCGGCGCGGACCGGGCCCTGGTGGTATCCACCAACGACGCCTCCTCCCTGCGGGACGCCCAGCGCACTGTGGCTGAGCTGGACCGTCTGGAGCAGATCCATCTGGTCATGAACCGCATCCAACCCAAGCTGCTGCGCCAGTTGCGTACCACCATTGACGACGCCATGGACGCCGCGGGCCTGCCCCTCATCGGCGTGGTCCCCGAGGACCCCAGAGTCATTTTGTCGGCCAATCAGGGCCGTCCCTTGATCCTGGGCGGACGGCAGGGCGCCGCCAACGCCTGTTTAAATATCGCAAAACGAATCCAGGGCCTTCGCGTGCCCATCATGCGTATTCGCTGACTTTTTCCTTTTTATTACGATTACAAGGAGGTAACCGCCACCATGAATATCGCTATCATGTGTCATAACCGCAAGCAGGAGCTGATGGTACAGTTCTGTACCGCTTATTGCGGCATCCTGTCTAAGCATACCGTCTGCGCCACCAATGCCACCGGACGGATGGTGGCGGAGGCCACTGGTCTGCCGGTCAATCTGTTTTTGTCCCATGAGCATGGCGGCATTGAGCAGATCGGCCAGCGCATCATCTACAACGAGATCGACCTGGTCCTCTTCTTCAACTCTCCCCAGGACAACAGCATGGATGAGGACGTCATGTATATCGCCCGTCTGTGCGATCAGCACTCCGTGCCTATGGCTACCAACGTGGCCACCGCGGAGCTGCTCATCCACGGCCTGGCCCGGGGCGATCTGGACTGGCGTATCGTCATGAACCCCAACCGGGTTCCCTTTGCCCTGTAAGGCAGAAAGATTGATTTTTTCCCCTATTTAGGGTATCATAGCACCATATGACCGCCATGACGGCGCATGAGTAGTCCGGTTACCGCCCGACAGAGAGAAACCCCACGGCTGAAAGGGTTTTAGGGAGATGGCCCGGAGGAAGACGGCGCTACCAGCGGGCTCGGAGACGGGCGCGGTCTCCCCTGCCGCAACACAGGGGCGAAAGGGAACGGGGTCGCCCTGTTCTGAAATTGGGTGGCACCACGAAGCGTTTTCTTAGGCGCTCTCGTCCCAATCCTGGGACGAGAGCGCCTACTTTTCTTGTAAGAAAAGTAGGCAAAAGAACTTTCTGCAACGCTTCGCTTTGCTTCTGGGGTTCCGCCCTGCGGGGCGACGGTGATATTTCAATCATTTGCAGGGGCGGCCGTTGTCCTCCTAAGAAAACGTTGTTACTTTGCCCACGGCGGCAAAGTAACCAAAACGCCGCTGGGGGCCGCTTCCGGTGAGCGCCTTCGCGCAGCGGGCGCTCACAGTCATTGCCCCCAGGCCCCCATTTACGGAGGTGTGTCCCTTTGGATCTTAGGTATTTTCCGGCGGGCAAAATCAAGTTCTGTTCCCGTTCTATTCTCGGCCCACTGAGGCCTGTTGCCATCAAAATTTGAAGGCACTGCCACTCTACCACACACCGCCTGATGCATCCCTACCTGTTGGGTGCGGCGGTGACCGTGGGCGGGCCAGCTGCCACGGTTTTGCCAGAGTAGGCGGTGTCCGTACAGCGCGCACACCTTAAATTTCCGCTTGGTAGGGCCTAAGGCCCGGGGCAAGAAGGACCAAATGGTCTTGTTTTAGGCCGCCGGGAGGATTCTATGATCTGACAGGAGAGCGTCCCCCGTAAATGGAGGTCCAGGGCGACGACGCCTATGAGCGCCCGCTCCGCGCAGGCGCTCATCGAAGGAGTCCCCCGGCGATTCTTTGGTGACTTTCTGATCGCTCAGAAAGTCACATCCCCGTCCTGGTTTTAAAAAATACTTCAAAGAAAGGATTTTGATACCGATGAGTAAAATTCAACCTCGCACCCTGTCCGGCTTCATGGAGCTCCTCCCCGCCCGTCAGGCCCAGTTTGACCGCATGGTAGAGATCCTGCGGGAAACCTATTCTCTCTACGGCTTCACCCCCCTGGACACCCCCCTCATTGAGGCCAGCGAAGTGCTGCTGGCCAAGGGCGGCGGCGAGACCGAGAAGCAGATCTACCGCTTCATGAAGGGCGACACCGACCTGTCTCTGCGCTTCGACCTCACGGTTCCTCTGGCCAAGTACGTGGCCCTCAATTACAGCAAGCTCACCTTCCCCTTCCGCCGCTTTCAGATCGGCAAGGTGTACCGTGGCGAGCGCGCCCAGCGCGGCCGCTTCCGTGAGTTCTATCAGGCCGACATTGACGTCATCGGCGACGGGAAGCTGGATATCTCCAACGAGGCGGAGATCCCTGCCATCATCTACCAGGCCTTTACCCGTCTTGGCCTGAAGCGCTTCCAGATCCGGGTCAACAACCGCAAGGTTTTGAACGGTTTCTACGCCATGCTGGGCCTCACCGAGAAGTCCGACGAAATCATGCGTACGGTGGACAAGCTGGATAAGATCGGCGCCGAGAAGGTCAAGGAGCTGCTCATGGAGGAGGAGATCGGCCTCACCGACGAGCAGGCCGGCGAGATTCTCACCTTCATTGCCATCACCGGCTCCAACGAGGCGGTTCTCTCCGCTCTGGAGGGCTACCGCGGCCGCAACGAGATCTTTGACCAGGGCCTGGACGAGCTGAACACCGTGGTCAAATATCTGGCTGCCTTTGGCGTGCCCCAAACCCACTTTGCTGTGGACCTGACCATCGCCCGCGGTCTGGACTACTACACCGGCACCGTCTACGAGACCACCATGCTGGACCACCCGGAGATCGGTTCCATCTGCTCCGGCGGTCGTTACGATAACCTGGCGGAATATTATACCGATAAACAACTCCCAGGAGTTGGCATTTCCATCGGTTTGACCCGTTTGTTCTTCGTTTTGGAGGATCAGGGCTACCTCAACGATGCCCTGAACACCGCTCCCGCTGACGTGCTGATCCTGCCCATGACCGATGACCTCTCCCCCGCTATCGCTCTGGCCACCACCCTGCGCCAGGCCGGCATCCGCACCCAGATCCACGCCGAGCAGAAGAAGTTCAAGCAGAAGATCTCCTATGCCGACAAGCTGTCCATCCCTTACGCCGTGTTCCTGGGCGAGGACGAGATTTCTTCCGGCGTGTGCGCCGTGAAGGACCTCCAGTCCGGCGAGCAGGTAAAGCTCTCTCCCGCCGAGGCGGTCTCCCACATCCAGGCCGGCCTGGACAAGCTCAATCAGGGCAAGCCCATCCTGGACAAAGGGGAGTAACCTCTCCCCTCCCCTGCCAGAGGCAAAACGAAGTTTTGCATAAAGCTTTTTTGCCTACTTTTTTCTCGAAAAAAGTAGGGCACCTTCCGTTCCCAGGCGTACGAAAGGAGTATAGCCGATGAAAAAGAAGCTCTTGCTCTCTCTTTGTCTGATGGCGATAGCTGTCGTTGCCTTCTGCCTGTGGTACACCCGCCCCCAAACCTTCTGGCAGGCCACGGGCATGGACCGGGACAACATTACCAGCGCATCGGGTTACGCTGTTGAGGGCCATGTCACGGCTGGACAAGCCAGCCTGCAGACCTGGATGCTGAATGACCTGACCCCCGGCCAGGAGGACTATGAGGGCCTGCTGGAGCTGCTGGAGCAACCCTCCTACCGCGCCAGCCTGGAAAACCTTCTGCCGCCCTCCTCCCACCCCGCTCATTGCTTGGGTTTCCTTTTCGTTTGCGGATGACCTGGTGACGGTACAGGCCGACTATCCCGGCAAGGTGTGGATCATCTCCTCCATGCGCAGCCGCACCCTGATCTTTTCCGTGTCTCCCCGGGACTTGAACGAGACTCTGGCTGACTTTATTCAGCAGAAGGGAGCAGCGGGCAATTCTTAGTGCTTTTTCAAAACAATTTGCTATTTTCTAACTTTCTAATACAAAATGGAGTTGATTTTCATGGATAATTTGCAGAATTTCCACCGCACCAACTACTGCGGCGAGCTGCGCCTGAGCGATGCGGGCAAGACCGTGTCCGTGTGCGGCTGGGTCCAGCGTCAGCGCGACCTGGGCGGCCTGATCTTTGTGGACCTGCGTGACCGCACCGGTCTGGTCCAGCTGTCCTTCGACGACAGTACCGACAAGGCCATCTTCGAGAAGGCCTCCACCCTGCGCTCTGAGTACGTCATCGCCGCCACCGGTTTGGTGCGGGAGCGTGAGAGCAAGACCAACAAGATCGCCACCGGCGACATCGAGATCTACGTTTCCGAGCTGCGTCTGCTGGCCAAGGCCGAGACTCCGCCCTTTGAGATCGTGGAGAACTCCAAGGCCAACGACATGCTGCGTCTGAAGTACCGCTATCTGGACCTGCGCCGCCCCGACATGCAGCACGCCATCGCCACCCGCCACAAGGTGACCAAGATCTGCCGGGACTACTTTGACGAGCAGGGCTTCCTGGAAATCGAGACCCCCATGCTCACCAAGTCCACCCCCGAGGGCGCCCGTGACTATCTGGTCCCCTCCCGTGTCCACCCCGGCAAGTTCTATGCTCTGCCCCAGTCTCCCCAGCAGTACAAGCAGCTGCTGATGCTGTCCGGCTTTGACCGCTATATGCAGATCGCCCGCTGCTTCCGTGACGAGGATTTACGCGCAGATCGTCAGCCTGAGTTCACCCAGATCGACCTGGAGATGTCCTTTGTCAACGAGGACGACGTAATGGGCATCCAGGAGGGCTTCCTGAAGCGGGTCTTCAAGGAGGTCCTGGACGTGGACGTGCAGACCCCCTTCCTGCGCATGCCCTGGCGTGAGGCTATGGACCGCTTCGGCTCCGACAAGCCCGACCTGCGCTTCGGCTTTGAGCTCAAGGACATCAGCGACATCGTGAAGGACTGCGGCTTCGGTGTGTTCTCCGGCGCGGTTCAGGGCGGCGGCTCTGTGCGCCTCATCAACGTCAACGGCCACGCCGCTGACTTCCCCCGCAAGAAGATCGACAAGCTGGGCGAGTTCGTCAAGACCTACAAGGCCAAGGGCCTGGCCTGGACCCGGATGCACGACGGCCAGGTGACCTCCTCCTACCAGAAGTTCCTCACCGAGGAGGAGAACAAGGCCATTCTGGAGCGCGCCGGCGCCAAGGATGGGGACCTGATCCTCATCGTGGGCGACGTGAAGGACGAGGTCGTCTTTGCCGCTCTGGGCGCTCTGCGCTGCGAGTGCGCCAAGCAGCTGGGTCTGCTGGATCCCAAGGACTTCAAGTTCCTGTGGGTCACTGAGTTCCCCATGTTCGAGTACAGTGAGGAAGAGGGCCGCTACGTGGCCATGCACCACCCCTTCACCGCTCCCATGGACGAGGACCTGGACAAGCTGGAGACCGACAAGAAGAACTGCCGCGCCAAGGCCTACGACATCGTCCTCAACGGCACCGAGCTGGGCGGCGGCTCCATCCGTATCTCCGTGCCCGAGACTCAGCAGGCCATGTTCCGTGCTCTGGGCTTCAGCGATGAGGACGCCCAGGAGCGCTTCGGCCACCTGATTAACGCCTTCAAGTTCGGCGCGCCTCCTCACGGCGGCCTGGCCTACGGCCTGGATCGTCTTTGCATGCTGATGGCGGGCGCCGAGTCCATCCGCGACGTCATCGCCTTTCCCAAGGTGCAGAACGCCAGCGAGCCCATGACCAACTGCCCCGACTTCGTAGATGATAAACAATTGGATGACCTCTCTCTGGCCGTCACCCGCCGGGAAGAGACTGCCGACGAGGAGTAACCGCTTTCTTGAAAGAAAGCTTGGCAAAGAACTCTCTGGGAAGCTCCGCTTCCCTCCACCCGTTCACACAAACATTTGGCAGGAGCGACACAGTTTGCCGCTCCTGCCTTTATTTTTTAAAATCGACTTAATTTGCCTCAAAAAATTGACAATATCACAACTTAGTGGTATAGTACGTAAGATATCAGTAAAGAGACTGTAAGAAAGTGTGGAGAGAACCGCCCCGATTTCCGGACGCGTTTGCCTCCGCGCTGTTTTTTAGGAGGAAGCTATGAAAAAAGCACTGATCGTTTTTCTGTGCGTGCTTTTGACCGGCTGTGCCCCAACTTCTGGCACAAGCGCCCAATCCACCGGCTCTCAAAGCACGCCCCAGGATTCCAGCGTCCAGTCCTCCGACAGCTCCAGCCAGGACAGTTCTTCTGGCGCACCGGACGCATCCCAGGATTCGGAGGAGCCCCCCTCACAGCCTGATCCCAGCGTCACTTCCGGTTCCACAGAAAATCAGGACCAGATCATTGAGGAACTGCTCTCCACTATGACTGTGGAGGAAAAGGTGGGCCAGATGTTCTTCGTCCGCTGCCCTGACACAGGTGCGGTCGAGGCGGTATCCCAGTATAAACTGGGCGGATACATTCTCTTTGGTCGTGATTTTAAAGACAAAACCGCCGAGCAGGTCCGCAACGACATCAGCTCCTATCAGAGCGCATCCGGCGTGCCTCTGCTCATCGGCACCGATGAGGAGGGCGGCACTGTGGTACGGGCCAGCTCTAATCCCAATCTTTTCTCTCACCGCGGCCTCTCTCCCCAGGCCCTCTTTGCCGAGGGCGGCATGGACAGCATCATTCAGGATGCCCGTCAGAAGAGTGTGACCCTCCTGGGATTGGGTGTAAATGTCAATCTGGCTCCGGTGGCTGATGTATCCACCGATCCCAACGACTTTATCTATGACCGCTCCTTTGGCCAAGACGCCCAGGCCACCGCGGAATATGTGTCCAACGTGGTGAAAACCATGGACGCAGAGGGCATTGGTTCCGTCCTCAAGCACTTTCCCGGCTATGGGAATAATGTGGATACCCACACCGGTGTAGCCATTGACGAGCGCCCCTATGAGACCTTCCAGACCAGCGATTATCTCCCCTTCACCGCCGGTATCCAGGCGGGAGCCGATGCCGTTCTGGTCAGCCACAATGTGATGTCCTGTGTGGACAATCAGCTACCTGCCTCCCTCTCCCCTGCTGTGCATAACGAGCTGCGCAGCACTTTGGGCTTCCAGGGCGTGATCATGACCGACGATCTGGCCATGGATGCGGTAGCTGCCTATGCCGGCGACCAATCTCCCGCCGTCATGGCGGTAAAGGACGGCAATGATATGATTATCACCACCGACTTCCAGACCCAGATTCCTGAGGTGGTACAGGCCGTAAAAAGCGGCGAGATCGACGAGGCGCAGATCGATCAGTCGGTGACGCGGGTTTTGCAGTGGAAGTATGATTTGGGCCTGCTGGGCAATTGATTCTGCTAATAAAACCATCTTACCGGAAACCCGGTGAGGTGGTTTTTTTATTGGTCCCGCTCTGGGGAAACAGGTTCCTTTGTTGAGAAACGGATATTCCTTTTTGCTTGTCCAAAAAGGAACCAAAAAGACACCAGGGAGTGTGGCTCCGACGAACACCTCGCCGCAGGCGGGTGTTCATAGTCGCCACCCCTGGACCCCATTTACGGAAGCGTGTCCCTTTGGGTTTTTCGTCGCTTCCGGCGGGCAAAATCAAGACCTGTTTCCGTCCTATTCTCGGCCCACAGGGGCCTGCTGCCATCAAAATTTGAAGGCATTGCCACACTAACGCACGCCCGCCTGGTGCTTGCCTACCTGTTTGGTGCGGCGGTGGTCGAGCGAATGTTTCCCACAGATGCTCAGCTGCCACGGTTTTGCCAGAGTAGGCGGTGTTATTTCAACTGTATATCTTTCAAATTTGCAATTTGTAGGCCCCAGTGGGCCGAGGCAAGGGGGATCACAGATCTTGTCTTTGCCCGCCAGGAGGTCATAATCAATCCCACAGGCAGGCGTCCCCCGTAGATGGGGGTCCAGGGGGTGGGCTGACTATGAGCGCAAGCACAGGCGCAGCGCTCGTCGGAAGCGCACCCCCTGGCGCGTCTTTGGTTACTTTCTGCGCGTGCAGAAAGTAACACCCGTTTTCTATCCAAAACAAAATTATCCACATTCTCCGCAGAAAATGTGGATAAAAAATCCGGGGCCTTGTGAAAACAAGGTCCCGGATTTGCTTATAGATGGTTTTTTACCGGCCGTTGGGGGCGTAAGCCACCACAGTGCGGCGGTTGGGCTCCACACCAGTGGAGTAAGTTGTGACATTGGGATAGTCCTGCAGAGCGGCGTGGATCACGTGGCGCTCGTAGGCATTCATGGGCTCCAGGGTCATGTTCTTGCGATACTTGACCACCTTGCCCGCTACCTTCACCGCCAGACGCTGGAGGGACTCCTCCCGCTTGGCCCGGTAGCCCTCGGCGTCGATATGGATACGCACCCGCTTGGACTGGCCGCGGTTCACAGAGTAGTTGGTCAGCTGCTGGATAGCGTCCAGAGTCTCACCCCGGCGGCCGATGATGGCGCCCAGGCCGTGGCCCTGGAGAATGACCTTATAGCCGGTCTCGCTGCGGTAGATGTCAGGGGTGGCCTGCACGTTCAGATGCTCCATCAGGCCCTCCAGGAACTCCCGGATCTTCATGGCCTTGGGATCATCCTCGGCGGCGGGCTCCAGCTCAGACACAGGGGCAGGGGAGGGCTTCTCCTCCTTGCCGATGATCACCTCGTCCCCAGGCTGCAGGATGTTTTCCTCCTCCTGCTTGGGGGCGCTCTCAGCAGCAGGCGTGGGCTCCGCCTTGGGGGCGGGAGCGGCCTTGGGGGCCTCAACCACAGGCTTGGGCTCCTCAACAGGGGCCTTTACCTCCTCGGCGGCGGGAGTCTCCTCCTCGCCGGGCACCTCATAGCTTACTCGGACCTTGGCGGGGTTGCCGCCGAAACCCAGAAAACCGGACTTGGCCCGCTCGATGACCTCCACGGACACGTCGTCCCGGTCCAGACCCAGCTGGAACAGGGCGGCGGCGATGGCGTCCTCTTCGGACCGGCCGGTGGTCTCGATCCACTTACGCATAATCAGACACCCTCCTTCTTGTCATCCTCGTCCTGGGGCTGCTCCTGGACTTCCTCCACCGTCTCAACGGCTTCGGTGACCTCAGCGGTCTCAGGGGCGGCCTCGCTCTGGGGCTGCTCCTGCTCCGGGGCGGGGATCTCGGGGGCGGGCTGCTGGACATTCTGGGCGGTCTCAGTGGCTGCCTGCTTGTCCTCGGGCTGCTCCTTCTTCTTGTTCTTCTTATTCTTGCTTCGGATCTTCTCGTCCTCCGCCGCCTTCTGAGCGGCGATCAGGTCGCTGGGGTCCACATAGGGAGTCACCCCGCCGAAACGGTTGGGGTCGTAAGCACGGCCCCGGGCATAGGCCCGGATACCGATGCGGCTGTCATCCTTGTTGATGGTGGGGCCGGCATCCTCGTCCTTCTTGGCGGCCTTCTTCTTGCCGCGGTTCTTTTTCTCTTCCTCCAGACGGCGCTGGCGCTCCAGACGAGCTTCCTCCTTGCGCCGCTTCTCCTCTTCCTTCTCCTCCAGCTCGCGCTGAGCGGCGGCGGCCTGAGCGGCCTCATAGTCCTTCTTCAGCAGCTTGCCGCAGATGATTTCCTGGAAGATGGAGAAGAAATACTGGGCGATCCAGTAGATGGACAGACCGGCGGGAACGGTAAAGCCGATCCACAGAGACATCAGGGGCATCATGATCATCATGGTGCGGTTGGTCTTGGCGGTAGCCTCGTCCTGAGCCTGATTGCGGCTCATCTGGTTGGTTTTCAGGCTGATCTGCATGGACAGCAGAGACATGACCACAGACACCAGGGGCAGCAGGAACAGGCCGATAGAGCCCCAGCTCAGTCCGCCCTCCCAGAACTTCCAGTTGGGAATAGCGGCCAGGTTGATACCCAGGAACTGGAAGTTCATAGAGAACACCTTGCTGCCAGCTTCTCCCAGGGCAGCCTGAACCTGAGCCAGCACCTCGGGGGAACTCAGGGCATTGGCCATGGCGATCTGGGGATAGGCGCCCTTGGTGGCCACGCCGGTGATTTCCGCAACGGTAGCCACCTGCTCGGCGCTCAACTCCATAAAATAGGTCAGAGGCTCACGGATGATATAAAACAGGGGGATCAGCACGAACAGGGGCAGGAAGGACCACAGGCAACCACCCATGGGGTTGACCTTCTCCCGCTCATAGAGCTTCTGGACCTCCATCTGATAGCGCTCCCGGTCCTTGCCGTACTGCTTTTGCAGCTGCTGCATCTTGCCGGAGAGCAGGTTCATCTTGATCATGCTCTTCTTGCCCTTCAGGGACAGGGGGAACAGGATCAGCTTCACCACCAGTGCGAAGAGAATCAAAGCCACAGCATAGCCGAAGTATTCATAGAAGAACATCAGCAGCCAGGCAAAGGGTTTCAGAATAATACCCACAATGGTACCTCCACATATTTAGTTGGTTCCGGCTTATCCTCAGGGTACGGGATCGTACTCAATGGATTTTTGCCGGTGAAAGGGATTGCACCGCAGAATACGGCGCAATGCCAGCCAGCCCCCCTTCCACGCTCCATAATTTTCCACCGCCTCCAGGGCATAGGCCGAGCAGGTGGGAATAAAGCGGCAGCATGGGGGGCGCAGAGGCGAAATTTCCCGCTGATAAAATCGGATCAACCACAAAAACAGCTTTTTCATTTTGGTTCGGACTTGGCTCCCTCTTGGGGACGCACCAGCTCCAGCTTACGCATCAGCTGAAGAAAGCTGCGCTCCAGATCCCGGTAACGGCCGTAGATCACCCGGGTGCGGGCCACCACCACAATGTCATAGCCCGGCGCAAGCCGAGCTTCATTGGTACGGTACAGCTCCCGGATTCTCCGGCGGGCACGGTTGCGCTTGACGGCGTTGCCCAGCTTCACTCCTGTCGTGATGCCAAGCCGGCTAATTGGCCGGTTGGTCTTGCGGCAGTAGATGGCAAAATAGGGCGACACCGCGCTGCGGCCCTTGTTGTACAGGCGGCGGAATTCATGATTTTGTTTTAAGGCAATGGTGTGCTTCATAAATTCTACCTTTCCCCCTACTTTTCTCGAGAGAAAAGCAGGCAAAAGAGCTTTCCCGCTTTCTTGAAAGAAAGCTTGGCAAAGAACTTTCTGCGAAACTTTGTTTCGCTTCTGCTGTAAATCCAAAATGGTAGCTTCAATAGGACAAAAAAGCACAAAAAGTCCCGCATATGGGTGTATGCAAGAGAGAAACCAGGTGGGCTTGTCCCTCAAAAATGGAGAGAGCCTTCGCATTTCGGTCTGTCATGTTTCGGGCTGGGCCCGCGGTCGGGTCGACAACTCCTCCGTCTTCGGACAGACCCAGTCCGGCTTAAGCCGTCCTTGGGCTCTGTCCATCCGCTCCGGAGTCAGTCTCCCCTGCTGGCCTGCCCTACACATTTCTCTGTATGCACCGCAGGGGCGGGGGAATCATTCCCACGCCCCTAAATATGCGTTTCTGAATTGTGTCCTTCTGCCATATCGCATAGGAAGATCCGGTGTGCCCAGGCCATACAACTCAGGCAAAAACGGGATCTGTCCAGCCCACGGATCAGTGGGTCAGACGAGCGCGGCCCTTCGCACGACGGCGAGCCAGAACCTTGCGGCCATTGCGGGTGGCCATACGCTTACGGAAGCCGTGCTCCTTGGAACGCTGGCGCTTCTTGGGCTGATAGGTACGAAGCATGGGGGACACCTCCTCACTTGAATTCAAGCCGGCATCACCGGCCCAACAACAGCCGTTTCCGGCTGCGGTCTGCGTCAAAAGCTGGGCCTGCGGGGGGCACAAAACCATCCCCGGGCATATCCAGTACGGATTATTATAGACGAAAGTTTTTCTCCTTGTCAACTATTTTCTTTTCCTTTTTCCATCTTTTTTCCGTTCCTCCCGAAAAAACACAACATCTTGTGTTCATATTGCTACCTGCCCCATTGCTGGAAAAAATCACCCATACTATTAAAATAAAAAATACCCCGGAAAACCAGGGAGAACGCCTTGCGGCAGGGTGGTTTTTTTGCTATAATGACGATGACGAATTGCGCCCATTTTTTGATTGCGTCCGGAAAACAAACACCAAATGGGTCCCCTGCCCAGTTCGGGCCGGCAGGGACCCCATTTTCTTTTTCCCCGCTTTCTTTCTCAGGGCCAGGCCCTGTATTTCGGAGCTGCCGCTTTCACGCCCCCGGCGCTCTTGTTCAAGGAGGTTTTTCCATGAATCCTGCCGCTGACGTCTGGGCAAAGGTTTTGACCCTCATGCAGCCGGAGATGACCGCCACCACCATCAACACCTGGTTTGACGACGCCACCGCCGTGGCGCTGGAGGACGACCGCTTTGTCCTCTACTCCCCCACCCGGTTCAAGCGGGACATCATTGCCACCCGGTACGTCTCCAAGATCCAAAACGCCCTGCGGGAGCTGTTCTCCGCCGAGATGGACGTGGTGGTCCTTACGGAAGGGGAACTGGACCAATACCAGCAGCCCGCTCAAAAAAATGATTTCTTCCCCGGGACAGAGGAGTACACCTTCGAGCGCTTCGTGGTGGGCTCCTCCAACAAGTTTGCCCACGCCGCCGCCCGCGCCGTGGCCGACAACCCCGGTCAGAGCTACAACCCCCTGTTTATCTATGGCGAATCCGGTCTGGGCAAAACCCACCTGCTTTACGCCATCGCTCATACCATTCATAAGAACCACCCGGAGTACAAGGTGGTCTACATCAAGGGAGACACCTTCACCAATGAGCTGATCCAGGCCATCCGGGAGGGCCGCAACGCGGAGTTCCGGGAGAAATACCGCGGCGCCGACGTGTTCCTCATGGACGACGTACAGTTTATCGCCGGTCGTGACTCCACCCAGGAAGAAATGTTCCATACCTTCAACACCCTCTATGAGCTGAAAAAGCAGATCGTCTTCACCTCCGACCGGCCGCCTAAGGAGATGCTGCGCCTGGAGGACCGACTGAAGACCCGTTTTGAGTGGGGCCTGTTGGCTGACATTCAACCCCCGGACTATGAAACCCGCATGGCCATCATCAAAAACAAGGCCGTGCGCATGGGGGTGGAGCTGCCCGAATTCCTGCTCCAGCTCATTGCCGAGAACATCACCGCCAACGTACGGCAGATCGAGGGTACCGTCAACAAGATCATGGCCTATCAGCAGCTCATGGGCGACTCAGTGGACAAGGACACCGTGGTCCGGGCGGTCAAGGACATGTTTAAGGAAAAATCGGACATCGTGCCCACTGCCGACGTCATCATCGACGAGGTGTGTAAGTTCTATAACATTGAGCCCGCCACCCTCCGTGGCCAGGGCCGTGCCAAGGATATCTCTCTGGCCCGCCAGATCGCCATGTATCAGATCCGCCGCATGACCAACCTCTCTTTGAAGGAGATCGGCAAGGAGTTTGACAACCGGGACCATACCACGGTGCTGCACTCCATTGAGCGGATTGAGGATTTGGTCAAGACTGACCCGGAAAAGGCGGAGATCATTAAGGATATTACTTCGAATATCAATATCCGCTACGAATAACCTACTTTTCTCGAGAGAAAAGTAGGAAAAAGAGCTTTGTCCGAAACGAGTGTCCTTTTCTGAGCGATCAGAAAGGGACGAAAGAATCGCCGGGGAACACTTCGCCTGTGGCGGTGTTCCTAGGCGGCTTATCCCCGGACCCCTGTTTACGAGAGCGTGTCCCTTGGGCTGTTTGGTCTTTTCCGGCGTTCCTAAGTTTTGACCGTGCTCCTTTCTATTCTCGGCCCACTGGGGCCTGATGCCATTCAAATTTGAGAGTTCTTATATTCTAACGCACACCGCCTGGTGCCTGCCTACCTGTTTGGTGCGGCGATGATTGAGCGGACAGACCGCTCACGCCCAGCCGCGGACCAGCTGCCCTGGCTTTGCCGGAGTAGGCGGTGTCCGTACAGCGCAGACACTTTTAAATTTCTACCTTGCAGGCCCCAGTGGGCCGAGGCAAGAAGGACCAGCCTGTCCTGATTTTGCCCGCCGGAAGGTTATTGCTAAGAAAACAGGAGGGCGTCCCCCGCAATTGGGGGTCTGGGGGCAATGACTGTGAGCACCGCCGCAGGCAAGGTGCTCACCGGAAGCGGCCCCCAGCGATTCTCAAGGTGAATTGCCCCAGAGGGGCAAGAGAGGGTGGCCTGGGCCATTGGTTCCTTTCTGATCGTTCAGAAAGGAACATCGTCTCTCCCCCGCCCCGCTGGGCGGAATACTTTTAGTAGAACCATCTATTCCCAGTGTAATTGAATATTGATTGCATAAGTATTCATTTTATATACGCATAGTATCGAAAATCCCAGGCCGAACTGCATCTTAGTTATCCACACTTAAATGTGGATAACTTGGTGCATGTTGTGGAAAACTCCCGTGGGCACCACTACCTGTGGAAAGGGACCAAAATTCTTCCCCACCCCCTGTGGACGCGCTTTCCGTTGCGAGAGTAAGGCTGGAGGCGTTTTTCCACATTTTTTCCCCCTACGGGCTACTATTACGAAATTTAATCCTCTCCTCTCTTTAGAGAGAGCGGGGAGGAGCGACGCGAAGGAGGCAAACCCATGAAATTTTCCTGTGAAAAGGCACTGCTCACAGCGGCTGTATCCATTGCATCAAGAGCGGTTGCAGCGAAAAGCTCCATCCCTGCCATGGAGGGAATCCTGATCGAAGCCGACACTCGACTCCGCCTCACCGGTTATAATTTGGAAACTGGTATCCAGGCCACCGTCCCCGCTGAGATCAAGCAGCCCGGCTCTTTGGTGCTTTCTGCCCGCCTTTTTGGTGAAATTATCCGAAAAATGCCCGATGATGTTGTGGTTTTCACCTCAAAAGATTACATGGTCAACATCAAGTGCGGCATGAGCGAATTCAATATTTTAGGTACCGATCCCGAGGAGTTCCCCGAGCTGCCCACCGTGGACCAGCAGAACTCCATCACTCTGGAGCAGTCTGCTCTGCGCTCCATGATTGCACAGACCCTGTTTGCCGTCAGCGACAACGAGAGCCGCCCTGTCCACACCGGTTCCCTCTTCGAGGCGGACCACAACGATTTGACTGTGGTGTCCGTGGACGGCTACCGCTTGGCGCTGCGCCGGGAGAAGGCCGATAAAATTGAAGGATCGGAACAGTTTTCTTTCGTGGTGCCCGGTTCTGCCCTGAGTGAAGTGGAGAAGATCTGCTCCGGAGAGGGACCTGTTACGGTAAACCAGGGCGCCCGCCACATTCTGTTCCAGGCCGGAGACACCGTGCTGGTCTGCCGCCGGCTGGAGGGCGAGTTCCTTCCCTACCGCAACGCCATCCCCCGCAACAACCCCATTCAGATCCAGTGCGACACCCGCGCCCTCCTCTCCTCCATTGAGCGCGTCTCCTTGATTATCAGTGAAAAGCTCAAGAGCCCGCTGCGCTGCGTGTTTGGAGATGGTATGGTAGATATTACCACAAAGACCGCCATTGGCGATGCCGCCGACCAGTGCCCCATCGATGGAGACGGCCAGGGCCTGGAGATCGGGTTCAACAATAAGTATTTGATGGATGCGCTGAAGGCTGCCCCGGCGGATAAGCTGCGTCTGGAGTTCTCCTCCAGTGTGGCTCCTTGCGTGATCCTGCCCGCCGAGGGGGAGGAGACCTTCGTCTACATGGTGCTGCCCGTCCGCCTGAAGGCCAACTAAATTCCTTTTTTCGAGAAAAAAGGAATCAAAAAAGCTTTGTGCAAAGCTGCGCTTTGCTTCTGGGAGAGCTGCCCTGCGGGGCGGCTTCCATCAGAAAAAGATTTGAGACGATAGTTCGGTTTTGAAAATAAGGAGTGACTATGGAAAAAGAGACTGTCCAGATCCGCACGGAGTTTATTAAGCTCCAGGATCTGCTGAAATTTGCCGGAGCCGTGGAGACCGGCGGCGATGCCAAACTGATTATTCAGGAGGGCCGGGTCAAGGTGAACGGGGAGACCTGCACCATGCGGGGCAAGAAAATGCGCCCCGGCGACGTGGCCTGCATTGACGACCAGCTGGAGCTGACCGTCCAATGAAGCTAAACCGGCTGGAGCTGGACTTTTTCCGCAACTATGCCCACGTGGAGGCCACCTTTCACCCGCGGGTGAATCTCATCTACGGGGACAACGCCCAGGGAAAGACCAATCTGCTGGAGGCCATTGCCTACCTCTCCTCTGCCCGGTCCCACCGGGCCAGGTATGACCGGGAGCTCATCATGTTGGATCAGCCCCAGGGCTACATCAAGGGAGAAGTGGACAGCCGGGAGCGCACCTTTATTCTGGAGGCCAAGCTCTGCCGGGGCAAAACCCGACAGCTTTGGTCCAACGGCCTGCGGCTGAAAACCGCCGGGGAGCTGGCGGGAATTTTGACCACTGTCCTCTTCTGTCCCGAGGACCTCTACCTCATCCGAGAGGGTGCCGCCGCCCGGCGGCGCTTTTTAGATGGGGCAATCTGTCAGCTGCGGCCCAGGTATGCTCAGGCGCTGGCGGAGTATAACCGCCTCTACGAGCACAAGACCCGGATTTTACGGGACTGGCAGGAAAATCCCTCCCTGCTGGATACGTTGGACGACTTTAATCTCCGTATGGCCCAGTTTGGAGCCCGGATCATTCACTACCGGGCCCACTTTGTCCGGCGGCTGGGGGAACAAGCCCCCGCCATCCACGCCGATTTTTCCGGCGGACGGGAGCAGCTTGGACTGCGGTATGAGACGGTTTCCACCGTTCAGGACCCACTGGGCAGCGTGCAGGACATTTTTGAAAGCCTGATGCGCCACCAGGAGAGCCACCGCCGGGCGGAGCTGGACAGCCGCCAGTGTCTCAGTGGTCCCCACAAGGACGATCTGGTGGTGGAGCTGGACGGACAGAGCGCCAAACAGTTTGGCTCCCAGGGCCAGACCCGGACGGCGGCCTTGTCCCTGAAGCTGGCTCAGCGGGAGATCTTTCAGCAGGAGACCGGCGAGTGGCCGGTGCTGCTGCTGGACGACGTGCTGTCTGAATTGGACGGAAAACGGCAATCCTTTGTATTGAACCGCATTCAGGGCGGCCAGGTGTTCATCACCTGCTGCGAGCCAGAAAAGCTGGACGGCCTGGAGCGCGGTAAAAGCTTTCAGATCCAGGGAGGGAGCGTTCTCTCCCAGCGCTTGGTGTAAAGGAGGCGGCGGGATGCCCATTGTCATTGGAATTTTCTTTCTGCTGCCCCTGTTTTTCGGCGCTTTGGCGGAGTATCTGTGCTGTCGCCTGCCCCGGCGCCGGTTTTGGCGGTTTCTTCCGCCCGTGATTGCGGTTGTATTTCTGATTGTGGCCGTGTGTGTCCGGATACAGAATTGGGAGAGCAAAGACGTCTCCCCCCTCACCCAGTTGATCATTTTCCCCGGCGTGCCCGCGGTGGCGCTGCTGCTGGGGGTCTATCTGGGATGGCGGTTTTGGAAGTATCTTTGGTCGCCCAGAATCATTGATGATTTGAAATGAAAATAGGGTTCCGCCCTGTGGGGCGGGAGAGGGCGAAGTGTTCTTTCCAGCGATGGAAAGAACCAAAGATCGCCGGGGGACGGCTCCGATGAGCGCCTTCGCGCAGCGGGCGCTCATAGTCACCTTTTCCCCGGACCCCTATTTACGGGAGTGTGTCCCTTTGGGTTTATGTATGTTCCCGGCGGGCAAAATCAAGATCTGTTTCCGTACTACTCTCGGCCCACTGGGGCCTGTTGCCATCAAAATTTGAAGGCATTGCCACGCTAACATACACCGCCTCCTGCGTCCCTACCTGTTTGGTGCGGCGGTGGTTGGTTAGATCCCCAGCTACTGCCCAGCTGCCACAGCTTTTCTGCACCAGGCGGTGGCATTTCAACGGTATTTCTTGCAAATTTCAAATATGTAGGCCCCAGTGGGCCGGGGCAAGTGGTATCACAGATCTTGTCTTCGGGCCGCCGGTAGGTTTTAATCAAATCCCCAGGAGGGCGTCCCCCGTAACCGGGGGTCTGGGGGGCAGATGACTGTGAGCGCCCGCTGCGCGAAGGCGCTCACCGGAATCAACCCCCAGCGCATCTTTGGTTACTTTCTGTGCGAGCAGAAAGTAACATCCGTCTCTTAACAACGGAACCCGCCCCGCAGAGCGGAACCCTCCCCCAACAAACCAAATCCACAAAACAGACCATGAATGTGGAAAAAGGAGGCCACCATGTATCTTCATATCGGACAATCCGTGGTGGTCCCCTACCGCCAGATCTTAGGCATCTTCGATTTGGACAACGCCAGCTGGGCCTATAAGACCCGGGAGTTCCTGGAGCGGGCCGAGCGGGAGGGCCGGGCGGTCTGGCTGGGCGACGACCTGCCCAGATCGTTCATTCTGGTGGGCGAGGGAAACGCCCCACCCACCGTCTACATCTCTCAATTATCCACCGCAACTCTGCTGCGGCGGATGGAAAATAACTCCTTTGAGTAATATCTACCTATCAACAATACGGAAAGTTGAGAGGGGAGAGGGAAGAAGTCCCTTCTTTCCCCTCCCCTCTCAACCCTTCCAACGACTTGACCGGAGGTAAGCATATGGCAGAAAACAACGAGCTTCAGCAGCTCAATTCCACCCAGGTGGAGCACGAGTACGGCGGCTCTGAGATCCAGGTTCTGGAGGGCCTGGAGGCGGTGCGCAAGCGCCCGGGCATGTACATCGGCTCCACCAGTGAGTCGGGACTTCATCACCTGGTGTACGAAATTGTGGATAACTCCATCGACGAGGCCCTGGCGGGCTACTGCACCGATATCACCGTGACCATCAATCCCGGCAACACCATTACCGTCACCGACAACGGCCGCGGTATCCCCGTGGACATCCAGCCCCAGACCGGCCGGCCCGCCCTGGAGGTCGTCTTCACCGTTCTCCACGCCGGCGGTAAGTTCGGCGGCGGCGGCTACAAGGTCTCCGGCGGCCTGCACGGCGTAGGCGCCAGCGTGGTAAACGCTCTGTCCGAGTGGCTGGAGGTTCAGGTCCACAAGAACGGCGAGATCTATGAGATGAAGTTTTCCCGGGGAAAGATCACCCAGGAGATGAAGGTGGTGGGCAAGACCGATCACACCGGCACCACCGTCACCTTCAAGCCCGACCCCGAGATGTTCGACACCCTGGAGTACAACTACGAAACCCTCCACACCCGCATGCGGGAGGAGGCCTTCCTCAACGCCGGACTGCGTATCCAGACCGTGGACCTGCGTCCCGGCCAGGAAAAAGAGGACGACATGTGCTACGAGGGCGGCATCCGGGAGTTTGTCACCTTCATCAACCGCAACAAGACCCCTATCCACGACGGAGTGATCTACATGTCCGGCGCCCGGGAGGACTCCATGGCCGAGATCGCCATGCAGTATAACGACGGCTATCAGGAAGTCATGGTCTCCTTTGCCAACAACGTCCACACCCCCGAGGGCGGCATGCACGAGGAGGGCTTCCGCCGGGCGCTCACCAACACCCTCAACGCCTACGGCCGGAAAATTGGCGTCCTGAAAAACGACGACAAGGTGTCCGGCGACGACTGCCGCGAGGGCCTCACCTGCGTCATTTCCGTCAAACTCACCGAGGCCCAGTTCGAGGGCCAGACCAAGGCCAAGCTGGGCAATGCGGAGATCCGCACCCTGGTAAACGCCGTGGTATCCGAGAAGCTGGAGATCTTCCTGGAGGAGAACCCCAAGGTGGGCAAGCTCATCCTGGAGAAGGCCATGATGGCCAACCGGGCCAGAGAAGCCGCCCGGAAGGCCCGGGAGTCCATCCGGAGAAAAACCGCACTGGGCGGCGCGGCCATGCCCGACAAGCTCCGGGACTGCAACGAGGCCAACCCCGAGCTCACCGAGCTCTACATCGTCGAGGGTGATTCCGCCGGCGGCTCGGCCACTCAGGGCCGGGACAGCCGCTTCCAGGCCATCCTCCCCCTGTGGGGCAAGATGCTCAACGTAGAAAAGGCCCGGGCGGACAAGGTGTATGGTAACGATAAGCTCACCCCCGTCATCACCGCTCTGGGCGCGGGCATCGGGGACGACTTTGATCTCAATAAGCTGCGGTATCACAAGGTTATCATCATGGCTGATGCCGACGTGGACGGCGCCCACATCCGTACCCTGCTGCTGACCTTCTTCTTCCGCTTCATGCGGCCTCTCATCGACAACGGCTATGTGTACGCCGCTGTCCCTCCCCTCTATAAGCTCACCAAGGGCAAGACCACCCGGGTGGCCTTCTCTGACGAGGAGCGGGATAAAATCTCCGCCGAGCTCCGTGGAGACAACCCCAACGCCAAGGTGATCATCAACCGCTACAAGGGCCTGGGCGAGATGGACCCCCACGAGCTGTGGGAGACCACCATGGATCCCGAGAAGCGTACCCTCAAGCGTATCGAGCTGGACGACGCCGTCCGGGCCGATGAGATCTTCACCCTGCTCATGGGCGAGAAGGTGGAGCCCCGCCGGGAGTATATCCAGGAGAACGCCAAGAAGGCGGTCAACCTGGACTTCTAAGTGGTCCTTTGTCCCTGTTTTTTCAGCCATCCTTCAAGGAGGAAACGATAGATGAGTAAAAAACCCCAATACGATCCCGAGGAGATCCGTTTCCCGGACCAGGTGATCAAGACTGCTCCCCTGGTCAAGGAGATGGAGGACTCCTACATTGAATATGCCATGTCCGTCATCGTGGGCCGGGCTCTGCCCGACGTGCGGGACGGCCTGAAGCCGGTACACCGCCGCATCCTCTACGCCATGTACGAGGACGGCCTCACCAGCGACAAGCCCTTCAAAAAGTCGGCCACCTGCGTGGGCGACGTGCTGGGCCGCTACCACCCCCACGGCGACCAGTCCGTCTATGACGCCCTGGTGCGTCTGGGCCAGGACTTCTCCATGCGCTATGTGCTGGTGGACGGCCACGGTAACTTCGGCTCCATCGATGGCGATCCCCCCGCCGCCTACCGTTACACCGAGGCCCGTATGTCCAAGCTCTCCAACGAGATGCTCCGGGACATTGAGAAGGAGACGGTGGACTGGGACCCCAACTTCGACGAGAGCCGCAAGGAGCCCCGTGTCCTGCCCAGCCGCTTCCCCAACCTGCTGGTGAACGGCTCCTCCGGTATCGCGGTTGGCATGGCCACCAACATCCCCCCCCACAACCTTACCGAGGTTATCAACGCCGTCATCTGCGTGCTGGACAACGAGAACGCAACTCTGGACGACCTGATGGAGCACATCCAGGGCCCCGACTTCCCCACCAAGGGCATGATCATGGGCCGCAGCGGCATCCGGGCGGCCTACGCCACCGGCAAGGGCCACATCCGGGTCCGCGCCCGCACCGAGTTTGAGGAGTTCGGCAAGGACCGCACCCGCATCATCGTCACCGAGATCCCCTACCAGGTCAACAAGCGCATGCTCATCAAGAACATGGCCGACCAGGTGGAGGACAAGCGTCTGGAGGGAATCTCCGACATCCGGGACGAGTCCGACCGCAACGGCATGCGCATCGTCATCGAGCTCAAGCGGGACGCCAACCCCCAGGTGGTCCTGAACCGCCTCATCGCCCAGACTCAGCTCCAGGTGACCTTCGCCATCAATATGCTGGCTCTGGTCCACGACCAGAAGCAGCCCAAGATCCTCACCCTGCGGGAGATTCTGGACGAGTACATCGCCTTCCAGGAGCAGATCATCACCCGCCGCACCATCTACGACCGCCGCAAGGCCCAGGAGCGGGCCCATCTGCTGGAGGGTCTGCTCATCGCCCAGGATAACATTGACGAGGTCATCAAGATCATCCGCACCAGCTATGACAACGCCAAGGAGCGCCTGATGACCCGCTTCGGTCTGGACGATGTGCAGGCTCAGGCCATCCTGGATATGCGCCTGAAAGCGCTCCAGGGCCTGGACCGGGAGAAGCTGGAGGCCGAGTACAAGGAGCTGGAGGAGCGCATCGCCTATTATGACAAGCTCCTTTCCGACGAGGGGCTGCTGCGCCAGGTCCTCAAGGACGAGCTCACCGAAATCCGGGACAAGTACGGCGACCAGCGCAAGACCGAGATCGCCTTCGTGGAGGACGACCTGGACATCGAGGACCTCATCGAGGAGGAGCAGTGCGTCTTTACCCTCACCCAGGCGGGCTACATCAAGCGCACCCCGGTGAGCGAGTACGCCGCTCAGTCCAAGGGCGGCCAGGGCCGCAAGGGCATCACCACCCGGGATGAGGACTGCGTGGTGGACGTGTTTACCGCCTCCACCCACGACTACCTGTTCTTCTTCACCGACACCGGCAAGGTGTACCGAAAGAAGGGCTACCAGATCCCCGAAAGCGGTAAGACCGCCAAGGGCACCAACATCGTCAACATTCTCCAGGTGGAGCAGGGTGAGAAGGTCCAGACCATGATCCATACCCGGGAGCTGGACAACCCTGATCTGTATCTGGTCATGGTCACCCGCAACGGTACCGTCAAGCGTCTGCCTGTTACCGCCCTGAAGAATATCCGCAACAGCGGCATCCGTGCCCTGCGCCTGGAGGAGGGCGACCAGCTCATCTCCGTGCGGGAGACCGACGGTACCAAGAAGATCCTCATCGCCACCCACGACGGTATGGCCGTCTGCTTTGACGAGAACGACGTGCGGCCCATGGGCCGTGACGCCGTGGGCGTGCGCGGCATCCGCCTGCGGGAGGGCGACTATGTGGTCAGCGCTGCCCGGGCCACCGCCGGCCGCACCGTCCTTACCATCACTGAGAAGGGCTACGGCAAGCGCACCCCCGTGGAGGACTACCGTGTCACCAACCGCGGCGGCATTGGCATTAAGAACTACGCCGTCACCGAGAAGACGGGCAAGATCGTGGGCATCAAGGTGGTGGACGGCAGCGAGGACCTGCTGCTGGTCACCCAGGCGGGTATCCTCATCCGCACCCACGTGGACGCCATCCGGGAGGCCGGACGTGCCACTCAGGGCGTCATCGTCATGCGCTTCAAGGAGGAGGGGGACAAGGTGATCTCCCTGGCTTTGGCGGAGCGGGAGGAGACCGCCGAGGTCACCCAGCCCGAGACCGCGGAAGCGGAAACCATGGAAGCAGAAGCCACCGAAACCCCGGAAGAGACCCAGGCTGATCAGGAGTGATGGATCGCTCCTGGTGAGAAAAGGAGGTTTGTCCCGTGAGAAGACGTCGTGTGACCTATCGCCCCAGTAAGGCCCAGGGGGCATTTAGCGTAGTCGTCGGTATCGTCTTTGTGCTCATTGGTTTGTTTGTAGTTATCCCCGGAGGATTTGGAATCTTCGGTATTCTATGGACGCTGATGGCCTTGGGAATCACAGTGATGAGCGGATACCAGGCCTTCGGAAAGGGCTACACCGGACCGGAAATCACCATTGAGGAGGACGAGGAGCCCCGCCGTGGGGCATCCTCCTCCCCTGCTCCCCAGACCCACGACCACATTCCTTCCACGTCTCTGGACGTAAAGGGACGGCTGGAGCAGCTCAAGGACCTGAAGGAGGCCGGGCTGCTCAGCCAGGAGGAGTATGACAAGAAGCGGCAGGAGATTTTGAAGGGGCTTTGAGTAAGGAGGACAATCCGATGCAAAGACGCCGTATGATCGACCGACCCAATCAGGTCCAGGGAAAAAGCTGGATCTCAGTGATTTGGGGCGTGATACTTCTTATCGTTGGTTTTGGAACGATGATGTCTACATCCGCTGCCTTTGGCGCTGTGTGGACGCTGGTTGCCGTGTTTCTGATCGTGAACGGCGTCCGTAAGGCCGTTTCCCCCAAGAATGCCTCCAAGCTGGACGACAGTGTGGAGAAGGTTGTGTCCCGGATTCAAAATAAGGCTCCCGAGAAAAAAACAGTCCGCAGCAAACAGGAGACCCACGACCATATTCCCTCCACCACCCTGGATGTGGAGGCGCGGCTGGAGCAGCTGCGCAGCCTGAAAGAGGCGGGGCTGATGGACAATGCGGAGTATGAGCAGCGGAAGCAGAAGCTGTTTAAAGGACAGTAAGTAGAATTCCGCCCTGCGGGGCGAGAAGGGGCGATGTGCCTTTCTGAACGATCAGAAAGGCACGAAAGAATCGCCGGGGAACGGCTCCGATGAGCGCCTGCGCGGAGCGGGCGCTCATAGTCACCTTTTCCCCGGACCCCTAATTACGAAAGTGGGCCACTTTGGTTTGTTCGTCATTTCCGGCGGGCAAAATCAAGATATGTTTCTGTCCTACTCTCGGCCCACTGGGGCCTTTTGCTATCAAAATTTGAAGGTATTTCCCCTCTAACGTACGCCGCCTACACCCTACCTACCTGTTTGGTGCGGTGGGTGTCGTTCTAGTGCCCCCGCAACTGCCTAGCTGCCACGGTTATACCCAGCCAGGCGGTGTCCGTACAGCGCGGATAATTCTAAATTTTTGACCCGGTAGGCCCCAGTGGGCCGGGGCAAGTGGTATCACAGATCTTGTCTTCGGGCCGCCGGGAGGTTTTAACCGAACTCCCAGGAGGGCGTCCCCCGTAAAATGGGGGCTTGGGGGCAAGCCGCCTATGAGCGCCCGCTGCGCGAAGGCGCTCATCGAAGGCGCCCCCAACGCATCTTTGGTTACTTTCTGTGCGAGCAGAAAGTAACACCCGTCTCTCCCCGCCCTGCAGGGCGGCCCCCTCCCTTTCCCTGCAAAAATAGTACAAAACCACTCTCTCCCAAGGAGAAATGAATGAAAACAGTCACCATTTACACCGACGGCGCCTGCTCCGGCAACCCCGGCCCGGGCGGCTGGGGCGCGATTTTGATGTACGGCCCCCACAAAAAGGAGATGTCCGGGGGAGAGCCCCAGACCACTAACAACCGCATGGAGCTTACCGGGGTGATCTCCGCCCTGCGGGCCTTGAAGGAACCCTGCGTGGTGGAGCTCTACTCCGACTCCAAGTACGTCATCGACGCCCTGGAGAAGGGCTGGGCCAAGGGCTGGCGTGCCCGGGGCTGGGTCAAAGGAGATAAAAAGCCCGCCCTCAACCCCGATTTGTGGCAGCAGCTGCTGGAGCTGTGCGAGTACCACACCGTCAACCTCCACTGGGTCAAGGGCCATGCGTCCAATCCCTATAACAACCGCTGTGATGAACTGGCCGTAGCCCAGAGCCAGAAGTTTAAGTGAGCCACTTGGGCAGAAAGTAAGGGATTTTGTGACAAAATCCCCTTGACAGCGGAAGATTTGTCCAGTAGAATGTCATCACAAAGCTGTGACAGAGAACAGTACCCCCCGCCGGGGCGCAAGAGAGAGGATGGTCGGTGTGAATCCTCCGAAGGCGGGTCGGGGAACGGCCCTCTGGAGCGCGGGCAGGAAATGGCCCGCCGGTCCCCGCCGTTACCGGGAACGAAGTGCGTACCAGCCAGGTACGAATTCAGGTGGAACCACGGACAAAGAAGCGCAGAGTCGTCGCGAACAGCAGACTAAGACGCGGAACGGAGCAAACGGACTGCCGGCCCGGAGGGCCGCTAGCCGGCTTGCGCAGTTGAAGCGGCTTAGGCTGCGTTGTGAGCAGACGGAGCGTGACAACTGTTCGCCCTGAGCCGAAAACCGGCTCAGGGCGTTATTGTTTTTGGCGAGAAAATACACTGCTCTGAGCCAAATCAATCAGAAAAGGAGCGTATCACCATGAAAAACAGCGAAAAGACCATGGAAAAGATCGTTGCTCTGTGTAAGGGCCGCGGCTTTATCTTCTCCGGCAGCGAGATCTACGGCGGCCTGGCCAACACCTGGGACTACGGCCCTCTGGGTGTGGAGCTGAAGAACAACGTCAAGAAGGCCTGGTGGAAGAAGTTCGTTCAGGAGAACCCCTATAACGTGGGCCTGGATGCCGCCATCCTGATGAATCCCCAGACCTGGGTGGCTTCCGGCCATCTGGGCGGCTTCTCCGATCCTCTGATGGACTGTAAGGAGTGTAAGGAGCGCTTCCGCGCCGACAAGCTCATCGAGGACTGGTGCAGCGAGAACGGCGTGGAGCTGGACAAGCCCATCGACGCCTTCTCCCAGGAGGAGATGAAGAACTTCATCGAGGAGAAGAACATCCCCTGCCCCACCTGCGGCAAGCACAACTTCACCGACATTCGTCAGTTCAACCTGATGTTCAAGACCTTCCAGGGCGTCACCGAGGATGCCAAGAACACCGTGTATCTGCGTCCTGAGACCGCCCAGGGTATCTTCGTCAACTTCCAGAACGTCCAGCGCACCACCCGCAAGAAGCTGCCCTTCGGTGTCTGCCAGATCGGTAAGTCCTTCCGCAACGAGATCACCCCCGGTAACTTCACCTTCCGTACCCGTGAGTTTGAGCAGATGGAGCTGGAGTTCTTCTGCAAGCCCGGCACTGACATGGAGTGGTTCCAGTATTGGCGTTCCTTCTGCCGCGACTGGCTGCTGAACCTGAACATGAAGGAGGAGCACCTGCGGCTGCGTGACCACAGCCCTGAGGAGCTGTGCTTCTATTCCAAGGGTACCACCGACTTTGAGTTCCTGTTCCCCTTCGGCTGGGGCGAGCTGTGGGGCGTGGCCGACCGTACCGACTACGACCTGACCCAGCATCAGACCACCTCCGGCAAGGATATGACCTACTTCGACCAGGAGACCGGCGAGCACTATATCCCCTACGTGGTGGAGCCCTCCCTGGGCGCCGACCGTGTGACCCTGGCCTTCCTGGTGGAGGCCTACGACGAGGAGGTCGTGGGTCAGGACAAGAAGGGCAACGACGACGTGCGCGTGGTCATGCACTTCCACCCTGCTCTGGCTCCCTTCAAGGCCGCCATCCTGCCTCTGTCCAAGAAGGAGGTCCTGGCTGGTCCTGCTCAGAAGCTGCGTGATGAGCTGAGCAAGTACTTCATGGTGGACTACGACGACACCGGTTCCATCGGCAAGCGTTACCGCCGCCAGGACGAGATCGGTACCCCCTACTGCATCACTCTGGACTTCCAGACCGTGGGCGACGAGAACACCCCCGCCGACAACTGTGTCACCATCCGTGACCGTGACACCATGGAGCAGGTGCGTATCCCCATGGACCAGGTGAAGAGCTGGCTGGAGGAGAAGCTGGCTTATTGATCGCTTTCTTGAAAGAAAGCTTGGCAAAGAACTTTGTGCGAAACTGCGTTTCGCCTCTGTTATAAAAAACGTGGGAGTGACCAAATCCGGTCGCTCCCACGTTTTTTTAGCTTATACAGGATAAAGATGTTCCTTTCTGAGAGATCAGAAAGGAACCAAAGAATCGCCGGGGCCGCCTTCGGTGAGCACCTTCGCGCAGCGGGTGCTCACAGGCGGCTTGCCCCGGACCCCATTTTACGGGGGCGTGTCCCTTCGGTTGGTACGGAAATTCCGGCGGTCCTAAGATTTGACCATGCGTTCTTCTCATCTCGGCCCACTGGGGCCTGCTTCCATACAAATTTGAGGGCCGTTGTATTCTAACGTACACCGCCTGGTGCCTGCCTACTTGTTCAGTGCGTGCGTGATCGGGCAGGCGCGGCCAGCAACTACGGACCAGCCGCCCTGGTTTTGCCAGGGGAGGCGGTGTCATTTCAACGCACTTTTCTACCAAATTTTGTACCGGTAGGGGCCAGTGCCCCCGAGGCAAGAAGAATGCATGGTCTTGTGTTCGGAGCCGCCGGACGCAAGTGCTTGGCTCCCAGTAGAGTACCCCCGTAAAACGGGGGTCCAGGGGGCGACGCCTATGAACACCGGCGTAAGCCGAGTGTTCATCGAAGAAAGCCCCTGGTGCCTTTTTAGTTCCTTTTTGGGCAAGCAAAAAGGAACAGAACCGTTTTTCCGGTACAAAAAGGAACTAACGAGATAAAAGCTTCTTCATCCCGTCCTCCAGCCCCTCCACCGTGAGGGGAAACATGGGGAAGATCCGGGCAATGGTGTCATAGGTCTGGGTCCAGTACTGCCCCCAGGTGGGGCGCTGGCTGGGGTTGAGCCAGATGACATTGGGATACTTCCCCCGGAAGCGGTGGAGCCAATCCAGCCCCGTTTTTGGGGCGTTGGGGTCCCGGTTGGGCGAATAGGAGTAGTCGCCCATCAGCTCATAGGGAGCCATCTGGGCGTCGCCCACGAAAATGACCTTGTACTCACTGGAGATATTGTCCAGGATCCACTGGGTGTTCTGCCCGTACTCCGAGAGCATGGTGGGTGAGGTAAACACCCGGCCATAGGGGCAGTTGTGGAAGTAGTAGACCTTCAAATCCTTGAAGTGTCCCACCTTGCTCACTGCCTGGAACAGGGCGGAGCACAACTGGGCGTAGTAGTCCATAGAGCCGCCGGAGTCCATGAGCAGCAGGACCTTGACGGTATTCTCCCGGGGCCGTTTGTAGCGCACCTTCAGCATGCCGCCGCTGTCGGCGGTGTCCTTGATGGTGTTGTCCACATCGAACTCCGTGGGAGGCAGGTCCACCAGGCCGGAGAACTGGCGCAGGTGCCGCAGAGCCACCTGGAACTGGCGGGTGTCCAGGGTGTTGTCCCGGCGGAAATCCCGGAACTTCCGCTCCCCCGCCACCCGGAAGGCACGCTTGTACATGCTCTGGCCGCCCACCCGGATGCCTTTGGGGGACAGGCCGGAGTTGCCGAAGGTGGACATGCCGTGGGTGCCCACCCAGTAGTTGCCGCCGTTGTGCTGCTCCTTCTGCTCCTGCATGCGCTCTTTCAGCATGCGCTCAATTTCTTCCTCGCTGAGACCCATATTTTTCAGGGCCTGCTCCTCGTCCCAGTTAGCGTAGTCCTGGAGCACGTCGGGCCGGTCAAGCCAGTCCATCAGCTCCTGGGACACCTCCTGCTGGAAGGGCACGTCCTTGAAATATTCCAGAAAACAGCGGTCGAAGCGGTCAAAATCGGCCTCACTCTTCACCAGCAGACAGCGGCACAGGTGGTAAAACCCGGTGAAGCTGGAACCGTGGAGCCCCTTGTCCATGGCCTCCATGAGGGCCATCCACTCGGTGAGGGAGACTTTCAGGCCGTTTCGCCGCAGCAGGTAGAGAAAATCCTCAAACATGTTGGTTCCTTTCCATTCCACAGCCGGGAAACATCCCTGGTATCCCGCGCCGGAGCATGGGAAAACAAGCCGTGGAAGTTCTTTTTGGTTCTTTTTCTTTCAAGAAAAAGAATCACCGCCAGACGCGGCGCAGGGCGTCCATGTCCTCGTTCTTCTTCAGCAGCACGCCCAGATAGGGCACCTCCTTGCCGATGCGGCTCACGTCCACGCCGCCGTGCTGGAGAGCCTGGATCCAGTCGATGATCTCGCTGGTGGAGGGCTTCTTCTTGATCTGGGGCAGCTGGCGGATCTTGTAGAAAGCCTCCAGCACCTGGGTGAGCAGCTTCTCGTCCAGATCAGGATAGTGGACCCGGACGATGTCGGCCATCAGCTCCTTATCAGGGAAAGCGATGTAGTGGAACACGCAGCGGCGCAGGAAGGCGTCGGGCAGCTCCTTCTCGGCGTTGGAGGTGATGATGACCACCGGGCGGTGCTTGGCCTTCACGGTCTTGCCGGTCTCAGAGATGTAGAACTCCATGCGGTCCAGCTCCCACAGCAGGTCGTTGGGGAACTCCAGGTCGGCCTTGTCGATCTCGTCAATGAGCAGGATGACCTGCTTGTCGGCGGTAAAGGCCTCGCCCAGCTTGCCCAGCTTGACATACTTGGCGATGTCGTCCACGCCCTGGCCGCCAAACTGACTGTCGTAGAGGCGCTGCACCACGTCGTACACATACAGGCCGTCCTGGGCCTTGGTGGTGGATTTGATGTTCCAGATGACCAGCTCCTTGTCCAGAGCCTGGGAGATGGCCTGGGCCAGCATGGTCTTTCCGGTGCCCGGCTCGCCCTTGATGAGCAGGGGCTTTTGCAGTACCATGGCGATGTTTACTGCCCGGAGCAGCTCCTCATCGGCCACATAATTTTGACTTCCTCGAAATTCCTTCATGGTCTGATTCCTTCCCGGCCCAAGGGCCTTTGTGTGCTTATTCTTTGGAATTGTATAATCTTTTTTGAGTAAATTCAAGTATTTTACCTTATTTTTTGAAAAAGGAAAAACAAGCGCGTCCGGATCGATTCAAACCCGGACGCGCGTTTTGGTTGAAAACATTACCCAATCAAAAGCATCAAAATGGGGATACTGATAAAGCTGGCCAGGGTGCTCAGACAGGCTCCCGTGGCGGCGTACTGCTCGTCGGCGCCGAAGGCTCCAGACAGCACCGGAACCTGGCTGACCACGGGCAGGGCGCTCTCCACCACAAACACCTGCATGGCCAGACCGGTCACGCCAAACAGATGGCAGATGCCCCAGCAGATGACAGGAGCCACCCCAAGCCGCACCACCAGCATGGTGGGCAGGCCGGGCAGCAGGCGCAGGTTTTTTAGACCCACTTCCCAGATGATGTAGCCGCAGTAGATGAGCGCAAGCGGAGATACGGTGTCTCCGATGTACCCGGAAAACTTCATCACCACGGCCGGCAGCTGCAAATCCAGCACCAGCATTAGAATGGAGAAGATGACCCCCAGAATGGGAGGTTTGCTCAGCAGGTTTTTGAAAAAGCCAAGCACCGTGGTTCGGGTGCCTTCGGCGGTGCCGGAGCGCTGAATGAGCATAATGCCCAGAGATTGGAGGAAACTGGTGTTTCCCAGGTAATAAATCATCACGTAGGGGAGGCATTCGTCCCCAAAGAGCTGAGTACATACGGGCAGGCCAATAAACAACGTGTTGGACAGGCCGGTCATGACCACAAAGACGCCCCAGCGGGAGCGGGGCAAGTGCAGAAGCTGAGCCAGTCCCGCAGCGAGCAGCAGGGTGATCGCCATACCAAGGACAGCGGCAATCAGCATAAAGCCCGCCTGAACCAGCATGTCATGACTGAGATTGGAAAGCAGTCCGGTAATACAGGTGCAGGGCACAGCAATGTTGACGATGTACTTGCTTAAAAATTTCTTTTCCGACGGGCCCATCCAGCCCCGCCAGCCCATAAAAAAGCCCACGCTCATCAGAGCCATCAGGATGAGGGAGGCGGACAGGGCGTTAAAAAATCCGGACACAGGCTACCCTTCTTTCCATCATAAAGCCAGCAGGCCCCCGCTTTCGCGGGGGCCGTATAAAATCATTTACTCTGCTTTCGGGGCGCCGGAGTCGCTCCCATTTCCTCTGGGACGGCGGCGGCGGGGACGGCGGCGCTTCTCGCCGCCCTCAGCGGGAGCGGAGGACTCGCTTTTAGGGGCGCGGTCGGCAGGCTTCTCCTGAGGCTTTTCCTGCCGTTGGGGGCGCTCCTGCTTGGGACGGGGAGGCCGGGCAGGCTTTTCCTGCCGCTGAGGACGCTCTCCCTCCTTCTGCTGAGGTTTGGGAGAATCACTGCGGCGGCGAGAGCGGCTGCGGTCGGAGTTCTTGGCGGGCTTGGCGGGAGCGGGGGTGTCAAAGCCCTCGTACTGGGGAGTCTCTCCGTTGAACACCGCCTCCAGGGCGGCGGCCAGAGGAGACGCGGAGCCCTTCAGATCGGGCACCTCTTCCTTCTCCACGGGCTTGCGCAGCTTGGCCAGCTCCTCCAGGGGAGGCTCCACATAGCCCTCGGGGCGCTTGCCCTTGCCGTTGCGGACGATGCAGATCTCGCAGTTCTGATAGCACTTGGGGGTCTCCGGAGCGCTGTCCAGACGCACCTGCACCGTCTGGCGCAGCAGGTTGACGCTGGACACGGTGCCCGCTCCGTCGGGGGTCTCTACAAAGGACTCCTGCTTGGGGGAGTGTTTGACAAGATCCTCATAGGCGTCCTGCTCATATTTCAGGCAGCACATCAGCCGCCCGCAGGTGCCGGAAATCTTGGTGGGGTTCAAAGACAGGTTCTGGGTCTTGGCCATCTTGATGGAGACCGGCTGGAACTCGTCCAGGAACTGAGAGCAGCAGAAGGGCCGTCCACAGATGCCCAGACCGCCCAGCATCTTGGCCTCGTCCCGCACGCCGATCTGACGCAGCTCGATACGGGCGTGGATGGCGCTGGCCAGGTCCTTTACCAGGGCGCGGAAGTCCACACGGCCCTCGGCGGTAAAGAAGAAGAGCACCTTGTTGCCCTCAAAGCTGTACTCAGCCTCCACCAGCTTCATCTCCAGACCGTGCTGGGCGATCTTCTCCTGGCAGATTTGGAAGGCCTTTGCCTCCTTCTCCTTGTTGCGCTCCCGGACCTTCTCGTCCTCCTCAGTGGCCCGGCGCAGCACCGGGCGGAGAGGCGCGGTGAGCTCCATCTCATCGATGGGAGTGTTGCCCTGGGTACATTCGCCGTACTCCACACCCCGGGAGGTCTCGACGATCACCCCTTCGCCGGGCTGGAAGACCTCGCCGTTGGGGTTAAAATAGTACTGTTTGCCTCCGCTTTTGAAGCGGACGGAAATAATTTCAACCATGGTTGTTCTCCTTATAGGTTGTATCTCTCAATTTAAAAAGCAGGGTTCCGCCCAGCGGGGCGGGTTCCGTTATTTAGAGACGGATGTTACTTTCTGCGCGCACAGAAAGTAACCAAAGATGCGCCAAGGGGACTCCTTCGATGAACACCTCGCCGCAGGCGGGTGTTCATAGGCGTCGCCCCCCTGGACCCCCATATTACGGGGGACGCCCTCCTGAAAAACTTCTATACCCTCCCGGCGGCCCTAAGACAAGATCTGTACTCCTTCTCGCCTCGGCCCACTGGGGCCTACATGGGCAGAAATTAAAAAGGTTCTGCGCTGTACGGACACCGCCTACCTGGGCAAAACCGTGGCAGCTGGTCCGCCCGACCACCACCGCACCTAACAGGTAGGCAGGCATCAGGCGGTGTTGGATAGAACTGCCGAAGCGGAAAATTTAGGAATGGTAGGGCCTAAGGCCCGGGAGTAGAAGGGAGCATGGTCATGTCTTTGCCCGCCGGAACTTACGTACCAACCAAAGTGACCCGCCCCCGTAAAACAGGGGGACCGGGGGAAAGGTGACTATGAGCGCCCGCTGAGCGAAGGCGCTCATCGGAGCCGTCCCCCGGCGGCGTTTTGGTTACTTTGCCGCCGTGGGCAAAGTAACATCGTCTCTCCCCCGCCCCGCAGGGCGGAACCCCAGAGGCGAAGCGCAGCTTCGCACAAAGTTCTTTTGCCTACTTTTCTTTCAAGAAAAGTAGGGCACAGAGCCAGGGAAACAGGGCGGCGGGACCTACATTCAATCCCGCGGCCTGGCGCATTTCTTTCACGCCCTGAGCCGCCCGCAGCGCCCGGGCGCGGTCGGGGGCCTGGAGGATCTGATCCCCCAGAGCAGCGCCGGTGAGATCCAGCAGGCTCTGGGTGTCCTCCCGGCTCAGTTTGTCCAAGGTGAGGGAAAACTCCAGCAGCTCTAATTCCTGACCATTCACCAGCAGACGGGCCAGCTTGTTGGCCTTGTCCTGCAGGGCCTGGGACTGCTCTCCCCCGCCGGCCAGCTGTTCCACGGCCCGGCCCAGCAGGCCCTGGCAGCGATTGGCGGCGTCGGCAAGCTCATCCCGGCTGGCCTGGGGGAAACGCGCCTGGAGCCAGGAGAGGCACTCGTCGGGAGCCACCGGGTCTAAGGTGAGGGTCTCACACCGGGAGCGCACCGTCTCCAGGATGCCGCCCGCATTCTCCGAAAGCAGCAGAAAGGCGGCGTAGGCCGGTCCCTCCTCCAGCAGCTTGAGCATGGCGTTCTGGGCGCTGGCGTTCATCCGGTCAGCCCCCTCCAGAATGTACACCTTCCGCTCCCCCTCGTTGGGGCGGATGTAGGCGTCGGAGCGCAGGGCGCGCACCTGGTCCACATTGATAGGCTTGCCCTCCCCTGCTCCGGCAATCCAGGCGATGTCGGGGTGGATGCCGCCCTGGGCTTTGCGGCACTGGGGACAGCGTCCGCAGGGGCGCTGGTGTTCCGGGGCGGTACACACCATGGCCTGGGCCAGCAGGCCGCCCAGGGTGTGCCGTCCGGAGCCCACCGGCCCGGAAATGATATAGGCGTGGGACAGTCCACGGCCTCCCTCCTGCTGGGAGAGCTGAGCCTTCAGACGGCGGTTGCCCGCCAGAGCAGAGAGTTCCATAGCGTTCCTCACATACGGTAAAAGTTTAACGATTTGATGTCAGAGGCACATAACGGGGACATCTGAATTATTATATCCTATTTCCCGCAAATAGGCCAGTTCTTTTTCCCCAATCACCTCGCCGGGAGCCACCACCGGCACGCCGGGAGGGTAAGGAGCCAGCTGGCCTGCCGCAACCCGGCCCAGGCAGTGTTCCAGGGGCAGCCGCTCCACCGGGGCAAACAGGGCTTCCCGCAGGGAGCGCACGGGTTTCGGCATCGGCGGCGGGGGCAGGATGGGGGGTGTGCCCAGCAGGTTCCGGTGCCGCTGGAGAGCCTCTTCCAGACGATGAAGGTCGTCCTCGCTGTCCTGAGCGGTGAGGATAAGCACCACATGGCCGCTGTCGGCCATCTCGGGCCAGATGTTCTCCCCTTCCAGGGCTTGTGCCAGGGCATTCCCATCCGGCGAGATCAGAGTCAGCCGGGTAGGGTCTAAGCGCAGCTCTCCCTCCTGCAAGCTGGGGAAGGCGGCGCGGAGGGCGGCAGTGCGCCGGGCCACCCGGCGGTATTCCTCCGTTCCTTTCCCGTCTAAATAGTCCCGGGCACAGTCCAGGGAGATCATCATGGGGTAGGACGGGCTGGAGCTGCCAAACACCGAGGTCATCTGCCGCACCCGACGGGGGTCCACGCCGTTGGTGAACAGCAGGGCGGACTGACCCAGGGCGGGCAGGGTCTTGTGGGCGGAGCAGATGAGGGCGTCACAGCCGGAAAAGGCGTCCACTCCCAAAAAGGGCAGGTGGGCTCCATGGGCGCCATCCACGATCAGGTTTCCACCTCGGGCGTGAATGATGTGGGAAAGTTTCTTTACATCAGACAACACTCCGGAATAAGTTGGAGATGTAATACAAACAGTTTTGACATTTGGGTGGGAATCCAGCAGGTTTTCCACATCCTGTGGGGAAATGGGACCGGCGATCCCCTCCCCTGCCCGCCAGGGCCGGGGCAGATAGACGGGTTTTAAGTCCAGCAGAGCCAGGGCGTTATACACCGCCCGGTGGCATCCCCGGTCGATGAGCACCTGGTCGCCGGGACGGCAGAACAGGGCCAGGGCGGCGTGAAGTCCCAGGGTGGAGCCGCCGGTAAGAAACAGGCAGTTGTCCATGCCGAACCGCTCCGCCCACAGCTTCTGGGCCGTGTCAAAGGGCTCGCCGCCGGAAAAGAGGTTGCCGGTGGGCGCCACCTCGGTCACGTCCAGCGGAGTGATGGACTGAAGCTCCGGGACGGGCAGAAAGTTGCCCTTGTGGCCGGGCATGTGAAACCGGGTAGGTTTTTGTGCGGCGTAGGCGCGGATGGCGTCATAGAGTGGGGTCATGGTCTGCCTCCTGTGGACCGGTCAGTCCTGACCGGTGGGGTCGATTTTGTGCTGGCGGTAATACTGGACGTAGAACAGGTCGTTGACCAGCTCCTCCTGCTCCTCCTCCAACGTGTCGGTGAGTTGTCCATCCGGAGTCAGGTAGAGGCCCTGCTGGTGGACCAGAGGAGTGGCCTGGCGTACTTCCCGGGTAAACTGGAGATAAGACGGGCCGGTCCAGCCGCACTGGTCAAAGAGCTCCTGCATCAGGAAGCAGGGAGAGAAGTCCCCGCCGTCCCCCTCAAAATCGTTGTTCAGTACCTCTTTAGCCGCCGAATTGGCCCAGATGAGGTAGGGGGTGGAGTAGTATTCATAGAAGCTCTCCAGGCTGGTCATGGAGAAGTCGGCTCCGATGCCCTCATAGGCAGAGTTGCCGTTACCGCCCCAGGGCTTGTGGTCGCCGAAAAGGACCACCACCACAGGCTCCTCCATCTCCTCCAGGTCGTGGACCATGCCGGTGAGGGCGGAGATGGTCATGCTCACGCCGTGGAGGTAGTTGTTGAAGATGTGGCAGCTCTCCTCGGGCAGGCCGGTCTCCTCCGGGTCCAGATAGGCCTCGTTAGCGGTGTAGGTCCACTCGTAGGGACCGTGGTTCTGGTAGCTTACGGAGAAGGAGAAGACCGGGCCGTTGTCCTCCTCCAGCTGGGTCTGCAGATCGTTGACGATCTCATCTACCAGCAGATAGTCGGAGTTCCACTGTGCGCCCACCGGGTCCACCAGCTCCTCATAGTGGTTCTCACTGAACCAGTATTCCTGGAAACCCAGGTACTGGTTGACGTTCTGGCGGTTGTAGAACCAGCCGTAGCCGGGGTGGCTGCCCCGGGTGTTGTAGACCTGGCGGTCAAAGTACCAGACATAGGAGTCGGTGGGCTGGGTAAAGTCGTCGTAGCTGCTGTATCCTGTCAGGAAGCACCACTCCGTGTCCACGGTGCCGCCTGCAAAGATGTTGGTCAGCAGGTTGCCGGATACCGAGTGCTCCTCCAGCCAGTGCCAGGGGGCGTATACATTTTGTACCGCCTCCACCTCGCCCAGGGCGGAGAAGTCGGTCAGGTCGCAGAAGGCCTCCAGCATGATGCCCACCACGTTGACCTTCTGATCGGCGGGGATGTCCTCCTCCTCATAGCTTTCCAGAATGGTCTGGGCCACCTGGGCGTCGTAGCCCTGGGGCTGGGAGGGCAGCAGAGTCTGCACCGTGTACAGGAAGGGATAGAGCACGCCGTGGGAGACGTAGACCTCAGAGTCGGACCAGGGGTTGATGAGCTCCTCACCCGGGGTGGTCTGCTGGTAGAGGTGGCTGCTGAAGTGGGAGCCCCACAGGGCGGCGGCAAGGATGGCCGCTGCGGAGAAAAAGCCCATCAAGCGCACGGAGAGGCGGCGCACACCCCGGGGCAGCAGGAGCAGCGCCAGCAAAAGGCCCAGCCCCGCCCACAGCAGGGTGTTCTGGATCAGCGGTGTGATCTCCAGGGTGTAGCCTCCCACGATGCCGCCGGCCTCGTTGATCAGCTTGAGATCGGAGGCCAGCAGCGGGTCGCCCCGCAGCTGCATCTTGTAGAAGTTGGCCAGGGCGATGCCCAGCACCGGCAGGGCGGTGAGCAGGTAGGCGGCCCAGCACCGGCCGATCAAAAAGTAGAGCAGCCAGATAAGCAGCACCGGGGCCAGCAGGTTCAGCCACAGCAGCATGGGGTGCTGGAGGTAGTAGTCCATTAAGGCCTGGCTGGACAGCTCCGAGTCGGCCGCGGCCGCCAAAGGCAGGGTCAGCCAGCCCAGCAGAACCCCCAGGGCGGTGAGCCCCAGAGAGAGCCACAGATGGTGCCAAACCAGGTATCGGGGGTCGCTTCCTTTGGGGAAGCGGATGACACGATAGAGATGGGCCAAGAAGATCCCTCCCAAAGAAAATGTAAAATGCACGTAAAGCGCAAAGAGCAGTATAACATATTTTTTGTCAAAGAAAAAGGTATGAAGTGTGAAAGGTGCACATTTTCCACCGACTTTTCCACACCCCCGCTTTCTTGAAAGAAAGCTTAGCAAAGAACTTTGTGCAAAGCTCCGCTTTGCTTCTGGGGATGCCGCCCTGCGGGGCGGGAGAGGGCGAAGTGTTCTTTCCAGCGATGGAAAGAACCAAAGATCGCCGGGGGACGGCTCCGATGAGCGCCTACGCGTAGCGGGCGCTCATAGTCACCTTTCCCCCGGTCCCCCTGTTGCGGGAGCGGGTACCTTTGGGTGTTTGGTAAATTCCGGCGGGCAAAATCAAGTTCTGTTTCCGTTTTACGCTCGGGCCTTAGGCCCTGTTTCCATTAAAATTTGAGGGCTTTTGTCTTCTAACGCACACCGCCTGGTACATCCCTACCTGTTTGGTGCGGCGGTGGTCGGGCGAACCAGCCGCCACAGTTTTTCCGCACCAGGCGGAGTGAGTACAGCGCAGGCACTTTAAATTTTCACTGGGTAGGGGCCTGTGTCCCCGGGGCAAGAAGAACGCATGGTCTTGTGTTCGAAGCCGCCGGACGCAAGTGCCAAATTCTCAGGAGGGAGTCCTTCGTAAGCGGGGTCCGGGGCAAGCCGCCTATGAGCGCCCGCTGCGCGAAGGCGCTCATCGAAGGCGGCCCCGGCGCATCTTTGGTTACTTTCTGTGCGAGCAGAAAGTAACACTCCTCGGAATCTAAAAAAAGGAAAACGTATAAAAAATCCGGCCGCCAGAGCTTGGCGGCCGGGTAAGAAGAAAAACAAGTTAAGGCAGATAAGATAGGGGATTTACGGCGGTTCCGTTCACGCGGACCTCAAAGTGACAGTGCACGCCAGTGGAGCGTCCGGTGGAGCCCGCCTTGGCGATCTGCTGTCCCTTGTACACCTTGTCTCCCACCGAGACCAGCAGAGAGGAGTTGTGAGCGTAATAGGTCTGGGTACCGTTGTCGTGGGTGATAATGACCAGATTGCCGTAGGAGCCCTTGTAGCCGGCATAGGTGACCGTGCCGCCGTCGGCAGCGCGGATGGCAGCACCGTAGGAGGTGGAGATGTCCAGGCCGGAGTGGTAGCTGTAACTGCCGAAGATATACCGCCCGCCGAAGTAGGAGGTGATGCGGCCGCTGATGGGCCACTGGAAGCTGCCGGTGGAGGCCGTCTTGGGCTTCTCCTTGGTACCCACCGCCTTGACCGTGGTGGTGGCCTCACGCAGAACGGTGGTGGAATTCACCACGCGGTTGGTCTCTTGACCGTTGACGTAGGTGACGGTGGCATTCACTTGGGACTCGCCCTCCACACCCTGGGTGATGATCTTGCTGTTGCCCTTGTACATGGTGGGGTCTTCCCGGGTCTCCACGGGACATTCAATGGCCTCGGTGTAGGTCACGTCCTCCACCGTCTGCACGGACAGCACAGGAGTCAGCTCCTTCACGTTGAGCACATCGCCTACCATCAGGCGGTCCAGATTGGCCTGGGGGTTCAGGGCCATCAGGTCGCTCAGGGACATGTCGTTGGCGTAGGCGATGCCGTAGAAGGTGTCGCCCTCCACCACGGTGTAGGTGGTGGAGCCGTTGCTGTTGGCCCGCAGGGCCTGCTCCATCTCATCAATGGTCAGGATGGAGTCCACGGCATACACGGGCTTGATTTCCACCGTGTTCAAGAACTCCACCGAAGTGGTGTTCTCCGTGGTGTACTGGTCCTTAAAGCTCTGAAGCAGGTCGTTCAGGGCGTCCTGGTCCTTGACCACGCCCACCGCCTTGCCGTCTACCACCACCTGGTACTTGCGCAGCTCGCCGCTGAGATCGTCCAGCTGGGTGTAAAAGTAGTTCTGGATGTCCTGCTCCGAGGACAGGTCGGAGCGCAGGGAGATGGTGAATTCATACTCCAGGTTGCCCTGTACGTGGTAGTCATAGCCCAGAATGGAGGAACCGGTGGACTCCACATTGGCAATGGCCTCATCCACCACCGAGGCGTCGGCCACCACGCCCACCGTCTCCCCGTTCACCGTGACGGCATAGCTGGGAGAGTAGAGGGCCAGCAAGGTCATGGCCACGCCCACAGCGGCGGAGCCAGCCAAAAAGGAGATGGGGCCGGTGGCCCGGTTGCCCGCCACCACGTTGTGCAGGCGGTGAGCCGCCCGCCGTCCGTGGATGCGGGACCACTCCCGGGCAGTCTTCCACCACGCCTTGGCGTTCTTTTTCCAATTTTCCCACCGCTCCCGCTCTGCTCCGGCAGATTCGGAGGGCTGAGCGGCAGGGGTCTTCAATTCGGTGATCTCCTGCATAATCTACCTCAAATCATACGGTCAACTCTGTCGCCAAAAGAAATGACAGAGTGGAAAAGAAATGATTACAAATTGGTTACAAAGCTACTATACACGCAAACGCACATGCCGTCAACACCTTTTTTCCAGGGAAATGATGAATTTTTTTATAACAAACCGGGAAAAGTGCTTTTTTTGCAAACACTCACCCATCCAACTCCCAGGGGACGAAGGTGAAGGACACGTCCCAGGGACTCTGGCGGTAGACCAGGTAGGAGATATCTCCCTTGCCGGGAAACTCGTTTGTAACCCACCCGTTAAAGGGGACCAGGGGAAGGGTGACGGACTGGGCGCCTGCCTCCACCTGCTCCCAGGCGTATTCCAGGCGCTGGTGGTAGACGGTAAAATTACAGGCATAGAGGGCCACCAGCAGCACGCACGCCCCGGCCAGCGGGAAGCGCAGCCAGTTCATACTCTTCAGACCTTGGGTACGGGCGCAGGTGTACAGCTCTCCGGCCACCAGCATGAGGACCACATAGCCGCAAAACAGGTTCCGGGGTCCCACCGGGGAGACAAAGAGCAGCGGCCCGTTGAGTACGCACAGGGACAGGGCCAGCAGCAGAATTCGGATTTTGGCCGCTCCGCCCCGCCACTGGAGCAGAGCAATGAGCCACACGGCGGCCATCAGAAGGCCCAGGACCAGCTGTCCGTCGCTGTAAAGACTCTCCGTCCGGAACAGGTCGCCCACGGCAAAGAAGAGGCAGACCAGATGAACCAGCCCCAGCACGCCGCCCCACAGCTTCCACCAGGAACAGTCCTGGCGGCGCAGCAGCCACACCAGCAGGAAGCTAATGAGCGCGGTGGCCACAACAGGGAGCACAAAGGTGTCGGTGACAATGCGGTGGAGGTTGTCCCAGGCCAGGTCTAGTCCCACCGAGCGGGTGTCGCTGCCCGTCTGGGCGTAGCCGGGAGACAGGAACATGATGGCTGCCCCCAACCAGCTGCCCAGAGCCAGAGCAAGGGCTCCCGGAAGCCGGTCTCGGCAGAAAAACCAAGCCCAGACCAGCACAGCCAAGGCCGCCAGAGCCAGATAGATGGTCACTGTCTCCATAAAAAGGCAGCAGGCCAGGGCCAGCAGAGCGGTGCGGGCCAAAGAGGTGGGGCGTTTGGGATTCTTCTCCATCCAGCCCAGCAGGATCAGCAGCCCCAACATGGGCAGCAGATAGTTGACCAGCGCTGCACCCCAGGAGTAGACCTGCTGCCATAGCCCCCGGGAGGAGATGACTACCAGGGCGGCGGAGAGCAGGAAGGCCTCTCCCCTGTCCACCGCTCTGGAGCGGAAGCGCCGGGCCAGCAGCAGGACCAGGGAGATGAGCGCGCCGCCCAGCAGCACGCCCCGGAGAAAGGCCAGGGGGGTGACATACAGCTTGGCCTGGAGCACGCCCAGCAGGTTGCCCAGGTAGCGGCCGTTGTGAGGGACGCCCACCACCAGGGCGTCCTGGGTGTTGGGCCGGGTGAGGAGCAGGTCCTGCCAGCTGTCAAACTTCCAGAAGATAAAGTAGCAGTCGTCACACTCGGGGACAAACAGCAGTCCCAGCACCAGCAGAGCCAGCAAAACAAAAGGAATCGCCCAACGGGGGGCGGAAGAATGTGATTTCATGTCAGACTCCAGCGTGATTGGCCCGGGAAACGGGCGGTGATAGAGAAGCCCCCGCAAGCAGCGGCTGCTTGCGGGGGGATTGCGAAATAAAGCTGTGCGCCTTTAAAAGGCTCCCAGGCGAGGGGCAGGGAAATCAGTGATGTTTCTCCCCTTACGGGGGCAGAAGCGAAACGAAGTTTCGTAAAAAGCTTTTTTGCATACTTTTTTCTCGAAAAAAGTATGGCTTTCTTTCAAGAAAGCGGCTTAACCTTTCTTTTTAGAAGCCAGCTTCATGCGCTCGCCGTGATCCAGGATGCGCTTACGCAGACGCAGGTTCTCGGGGGTGCACTCCAGCAGCTCGTCGTCGGCCAGGAACTCCAGGCACTGCTCCAGGCTCATCTGCTTGGGAGGAGTCAGGCGCAGGGCGTCATCGGAACCGGAGGCGCGCATGTTGGTCAGCTGCTTCTTCTTACACACGTTGACGGAGATGTCCTCAGCCTTGGGGGTCTCGCCCACGATCATGCCGGCGTAAACGGGCACGCCCGCGCCGATGAACAGAGTGCCGCGCTCCTGGGCGTTGAACAGACCGTAGGTGACGGCGTCGCCGGTCTCGAAGGCCACCAGGGAGCCGGTGCTGCGGCGCTGGATCTCACCCTTCATAGGGGCGTACTTCTCAAAGACGGAGGCCATGATGCCCTCGCCCTTGGTGTCGGTCAAAAACTCGTTGCGGTAGCCGAACAGGCCGCGGGAAGGAACCAGGAACTCCAGCTTGGTGCGGTTGCCCACGGGAGTCATGGACTGGAACTCGCCCTTGCGGGAGCCCAGCTTCTCCATCACCGCGCCCACGCAGTCGTTGGGCACGTCGGCCACCAGGCGCTCGATGGGCTCGCACTTCTTGCCGTCGATCTCCTGGTAGAGCACACGGGGGGGAGAAACCTGGAACTCATAGCCTTCCCGGCGCATGGTCTCCATCAGGATAGACAGAGACATCTCGCCGCGGCCGGCCACGTTGAAGGAGTCGGTGGAGTCCTCCATCTCGGTGACCCGCAGGGACACGTCCTTCAGAGTCTCACGGAACAGGCGGTCCCGGAGCTGACGGGAGGTGACGAACTTGCCCTCCTTGCCCGCGAAGGGAGAGTCGTTGACGGAGAAGGTCATCTCAATGGTGGGAGCGGAGATCTTCACGAACTCCATGGGCTCCACGCAGTCGGGGGCGCAGATGGTGTCGCCGATGGTGATGTCGCCGATGCCGCTCATGGCAATGATGTTGCCGGCGGTGGCCTCCGTGACGGGTACCTTGGCCAGACCGTCAAACTGATACAGAGCGGTAGCCTTGGCCTTCTTGGCGGGAGCGTCGGGATCGTGGTAGTTGCACACGGCGATCTCCTGGTTCTGCTTGATGGTGCCCCGCTCGATGCGGCCGATGGCGATACGGCCCACGAACTCGCTGTAATCGATGGAGCTCACCAGCATCTGGAAGGGAGCTTCCTCGTCCACGTCGGGAGCGGGGATATACTCCAGAATGGTGTCGAAGAGAGGCTTGAGGTCGCTGCCCGCCTCGTCAGGCTGGACAGAGGCAGTGCCCTGACGGCCGGAGCAGAAGAGCATGGGGCTGTCCAGCTGCTCGTCGGTGGCGTCCAGATCCATCAGCAGTTCCAGCACCTCGTCGATGACCTCATAGACGCGCTGGTCGGGGCGGTCGATCTTGTTGACCACCACGATAACCCGGTGGCCCAGCTCCAGGGCCTTGGAGAGCACGAAGCGGGTCTGAGGCATGGGGCCCTCGGCGGCGTCCACCAGCAGGATAACGCCGTTGACCATCTTCAGGATACGCTCCACCTCGCCGCCGAAGTCGGCGTGGCCCGGGGTGTCTACGATGTTGATCTTCACGTCGCCGTACTGTACGGCGGTGTTCTTGGCGGTAATGGTGATGCCGCGCTCACGCTCCAGATCGTTGGAGTCCATCACGCGCTCCACCACAGTCTGATTCTCACGGTAGACGCCGGACTGCTTGAGCATCTGGTCCACCAGGGTGGTCTTGCCGTGGTCGACGTGAGCAATAATGGCGATATTTCTCAGCTTCTCATTCTTCATCTGCAAATTCCTCCTGTATGCCGTCAGCCGCTCCCCTGCGAAGCAGCACAATACGCTTTGACGAAACATTATACCGCCAGATGGCGGAAAAAGCAACGGTCCGTGAAAAAATCTCACACAAATTTGACTCAAAACCACCCCTCTCTTCCAGAAAAAAAGACGGCAGGGCGGTGGAAAGAGATGTGGAAAAGTGTGTGGAAAGTGTGTAAAACTGAAAAGATGTTCGACAGCCCTTGACAAACTCGAACATATGTTGTATCTTACGAATAGAACATCTGTTCTTAGCTCCCGTGGAGCAGGAACTGGAGGATACAGGGAGGGAACGCCATGCAGACCGTATATCAGACCATCTCCATCCGACCCCGGTGGGAGGCTCCCCGGGCGGAGGAAAAGATCATTGATCTGGCCCAGTACCGCCGGAAGCTGGAGCGAGAGCAGCGGCAGGAAGTGCTGGAAGAGGCGGATGTGCAGCCTCGGGTCCGGTCCAGCCAGCGGCGCAACCGCTGGGGGCTCTACTGGGATGCGGTGGCCAGTTTGGGTGTGGTGGCTATGGCGGTGACCTTCTGCGTGGAGCTGCTGTTGTAATTCTTACGTAGTTTTATAGGAGGGTTCCGCCCTGCGGGGCGAGGGGAGCGATGTTCCTTTCTGAGCGATCAGAAAGGAACCAAAGAATCGCCAAGGGGGCTCCTTCGATGAACACCTGGCTTACGCCGGTGTTCATAGGCGTCACCCCCCCTGGACCCCCATTACGGGAGACGCCCTCCTGAGAACTTGGCACTTGCGTCCGGCGGCTCCGAACACATGACCTTGCGTCCTCCTTGCCCCGGGGCACTGGCCCCTGCTTGGTTCAAAATTAGGAGGTGTCTGCGCTGTACGGACACCGCCTACACTGGCAAAGCTGTGGCAGCTGGTCCAGTCACGTCCGCACCCAACAGGTAGGGACGCACCAGGCGGTGTACGTTAGTGTGCAAATTCCTGCAAATTTAAATGGCAGAAAGGCCCTGTGGCCTGAGAGTAGGACGGAAACAGATCTTGATTTTGCCCGCCGGGGTTTACCAAAAGCCCGAAGTTGCCCGCCCTCGTAAACGGGGGACCGGGGGAAAGGTGACTATGAGCGCCCGCTGCGCGAAGGGGCGCATCGGAGCCGTCCCCCGGCGGCGTTTTGGTTACTTTGCCGCCGCGGGCAAAGTAACACCCGTCCCCATAAAAACAAAAACTTATCCACATTTTTATTAAAGTATGTGGACAAAAAACCGGAACCTGAGCAGCTCCAAGAGCTGCCAAGGTTCCGGTTTTCTTCTTGTTTCGTTAAAAGGTAACATTAGGGAGAAACACAAATCCCCAGCACCCGCTGCCCCAGGGCATCCAGCAGAAGCACGTGCTCGCCGGTCCGGGACAGGATCACGCAGCGGCCCACGCCGCCTTCCACCGCCTGGAGGGCCAGCTTCAGCGTCTCGGCCAGAGCGGCGGGCAGCGAACCCTCTTCCAGAAGGGCGGCGGCCTTTTTGCCGTCCATGCGGAGAAGCTCCGCCTGGCGGTTCTCTCCCAGAGCCAGGGAGGGCTCCTCGTCCACAAAGTAGACGAGTTTATCCACATGCATGCTCTGCGCGGTGGACAAAGCCTGTGCCCGGTCCTGCATTAGCACCGCCGTGCCGCCCGCGGCCGTGATGGCGGCGGCATCGGCGGCAATGTCCTGGCCCTGTTCCGGCAGACAGATGACAAAGGCCTTTCCCTTCACCTGCTCCAGAGCGGGCAGAGTCTCCAGCGCCTTCTGGGCCGGAGCGGCGGGGGTGAGACGGTGGCGCAGGTCGTACTCCTGCAAAAAGGCCTGGACATATTCCACGTCGGTGGGGGTGTCGATATACTCGGTGCCCCGCTTCTGCCGGGTCTCCCGGCCTTTGCCGGTGAGCAGCAGCACCGTGGGCTTTTCACTCTCCAGCACCGCCTGGCGGATGGCCTCGCCCCGGTTGGGGATGATGCGGCACTGGGCCTTGCCCTTTTCCACGTTGGGGCGAATTTCGTTGCAGATGTCCAGAGTGTCCTCCTCCCCGCTGTCCTCCTCGGTGAGGTAGACCCGGTCACACCAGGCGCCGGCGGCCTCGCCCAGGTCGTGGCGGCGGTCGTAGGCCTTTTTGCCCGGACAGCCAAACACGATGGCCAGCTCCCGCTCGGGGTATTCCGCCCGGACGGAGGAAAAGAGGGTCTCAAAGCTCAGGCGGTTGTGGGCGTAGTCCACAATGGACAGCACCCGCCCGTCGGCGTTGGCGTACACCTCCATGCGGCCGGGCACCCGCGCCCGCACCAGCCCGTCGTACACCGCCCATTCGGGGATGTCCAGAGCCTCACACAGGGCGGCGGCTCCCAGGGCGTTCTCTACGTTAAAGAGGCCCGGCATGGTCAGCCGCATCTGGCGGGTGTACCGGGGGGTGCGCAGGGTGAAGAGGATCTGCCCGTCCTCCTTGTGTACGTCGCTGGCGTACACCTGGGCGGCGGGGTCCTTCTGGGAGAAGGTGATAATGGGTGCTCCGGCGGCCTGGGCGGCCTCCATCACCCGCTGGGCGTGGTCACAGTCCAGGTTCACGCAGCTGATGTGGGCCTGGGCAAAGATCTTCAGCTTGGAGGCAAAATAGTCCTCAAAATCGGGGTGCTCAATGGGGGAAATGTGGTCGTAGCCGATGTTGAGGAAGCAGGCGGCGGCAAACTCGGTGCACAGGGAGCGGTGGTATTTCAGCGCCTGGCTGGACACCTCCATGGTCACATACTCCAGCCCCGTCTGGGCCGCGTTGGCGAAATGGCGCTGGAGGTCCAGAGGCTCCGGGGTGGTGAGGTGGGACTCAAAGCGCTCCACACCGTCGTAGGTGTCGATGGAGGAGACAACGCCCGTCTCCCCTCTCCCCTGGCTCTCCTGGTAGCGGTCCAGGATGGATTTCATATAGTAGGCGGTGGACGACTTGCCCTTGGTGCCGGTGATGCCGATGACCTTCAGCTTGCCGGAGGGATGGTCGTAGAACCGGTCGGCCAGAGGGGCCAGCACCTTTCGGGTGTCGGTAATGGCGATGCGGGGCAGGCCGGGGACGGTGTCCTCCTCCTGGCTGACGCAGGCCATGGCGCCCTGGTCCCGGGCCATCTCCAGAAATTTGGGCTGGAAGTGGGCGCCCTTGCGGATGAAGAGGGTGCCGGGGGCCACCTGCCGGGAGTCGCAGGTAAGGCCGGTGACGCGCTGGCTCCGGTCCAGGCCGTCAGGGATAGGGGCGGCAAGCAGGTTCTGCTCCGAGAGCAGGTCCAGGTAGTCTCCCAAAGTATGGACAGGGATGGTCATAACAGACACCTCCGGGGGATTATTTTCGGAAAATGGTGCGCAGAGGCTTGTGGCACACCTCGATGGAGCGCTGGGCCAGCACCTCCATGGCGTCCACGTAGAAGGAGGACAGGTGGTGCTCACTGGCAAAGACGGACAGTTCGGTGCAGGCCAGCACAGCGCAGTCGCAGCCCTGCTCCACCAGGTCTTTGGTGAAGGCGGCAAACTTCTCCGGGTCTCCCGCTTTGCCCGCTTTGATGTCGTCGTAGATAAGGGACATGACCTGCTTTTGGGCGGCAGGCCGGGGTGCGGCGGCGTAGATGCCGAAGGCGGCAAACTCCCGCTGGTACAGACCGGTGCGGATGGTGCCGTCGGTAGCCAGGATGCCCGGGCGCTTCTTCCCCTGGCTTACCAGCAGCCGGGCAGTCTCCCGGATCATGTGGACGATGGGGATGGAGATTTGCTCCTGCACCCGGTCCAGGAAGTAGTGGGAGGTGTTGCAGGGTACCGCAATAGCGGTGCACCCAGCGCTCTCCAGCATGCGGGCATCGGACAGCAGGCGCTCGTAGACCTCGTCCTTCTGTGCCTGGGTGCCCAGGATGGCCGCGGTGCGGTCGGGCATGGCGCAGTCGGAAAAAATCAGCACCGAGAGGTGCTCCTGATCGGTGCGGGCGTCGGTGCGGTCGATGATATATTGATAAAAGGTGTTGGTGGCCTGGGGACCCATGCCCCCGATGACGCCAAGACGGTCGTTGCTCATCTAAAATACCTCATTTAATTGGGGCGAATATATCGTAGGGGCGACCTGCGGTCGCCTAAGGAGACGGATGTTACTTTCTGTACGCGCAGAAAGTAACCAAAGACGCGCCAAGGGGGCTCCTTCGACGAACACCTGGCTTACGCCGGTGTTCATAGGCGTCGCCCCCCTGGACCCCCATTTTACGGGGGACGCCCTCCTGAGAATTTGGCATTTGCGTCCGGCGGCCCGAACACAAGATCTTGCATCCTCCTTGCCCCGGGCCTTAGGCCCTATGTGTGCAAAATATGGTGGACAAGTGCGTTGAAATGACACCGCCTACATAGGCAAAACCAGGGAGGCTGGGCAGTTGCCGACAGCAATTCGACCACCGCCGCACCCAACAGGAAGGGATGCACCAGGCGGTGTGCGTTAGCGTGCCAATGGCCTCAAATTTGGATGGCAGTAGGCCCCAGTGGGCCGGGAGTAGAATGGGAACAGAACTTGATTTTGCCCGCCGGAACTGACTGCCGGACCAAAGTGACCCGCTCCCGTAAACAGGGGGGCCGGGGGAAAGGCGACTATGAGCGCCCGCTGCGCGAAGGCGCTCATCGGAGCCGTCCCCCGGCGATCTTTGGTTTCTTTCCATCGCTGGAAAGAAACTCGCCAAAGGCGAAAAACTTAATCCTGCGGCTTCTTGTTATACTTCTCAAACCGCTTCATATTTCCCAGGTGATTCTTCCACACCCGCAGGCGGCGCTTGAGGGACCCATCCCCTTCATACACCAGAGAGTGGTGATCGGCTCCGGCGCGGATGAGGGACTTCATCTCCTGGTGGTACTTCTTGGGAGTGAAGTCAAAGGCCACCTTTTTGGGTACCATCCGCCACAGAGAGCGGTTCTTGGTGATCTCAAAGGGCAGCTCCTTCTCCTCCACCCGGTCCTCCACCACCAGCTTGGCAATATTATGCCCCGATCCGGTGACATAGTAGTTGCTCCGGCCTTGGCGGCAGTTGATTTCAAAGGCCTTGTACTTGCCGTCCCGCTGGTCGTACTTGATGTCAAAGTTGGAGAAGCCGGTAAAGTGCAGGTCCTCCAGCAGGCCCTTGATCTTCTGGGACAGCTCCTCGTCGTGCTCGGTAAGGATGACGGCGTGATTGCCGATGCCGTGGGGGGAGTGCTCCTCCAGCAGCACATGGCCCAGACACATGAGCTTTACCTTGCCGTTGCGGTCGGAGTAGTTGGTCAGCACCCGCATGTAGGTGTCGTCTCCGGGGATGAACTCCTGGAGCACCATGTGGTCGGGGTAACCGGCGGCGTACACCTGGTCCAGGGCGGCAAGCAGTTCCTCCCAGCTCTGGCAGATGTAGACCTTGGCCAGCTCATGGACGCCGCAGGCCCAATAGGCCACAGAGTCGGCAGGCTTGGCGATGTAGGGCGGTCCCCAGGGCAGGGTGAAGTCGTGACCCATGGATTTGTCGTAGATGAAGGTGGCGGGGTGGTCGATGCCGTGCTGGTCACACAGGGCGTAGAACTTCTCCTTGTTGATGAGGGTGTCCAGCAGCTCGCCGTCAATGTAGGGGGCGATGGCGTTTTCCGGCAGCTGGTCCTTGCAGTGGGCGGCCAGCTGGACATAGCTGTCGCCGCAGCCCATGACCAGGACCTTCTTGTCCGGAAATTCCTTGCACACCTGAGCCACATTCTTGCGGAAGGCGTCGGCGCTCTCGTTGTCGGCGCACACCCGGTAGTCGATGATGGCGCTGCCGTGGCAGGGGAAGGAGGGGTAGCGGCCATAGGCAATGCTCTTGACGCCGTAGGCCTCATGGAAGGCACGGGCCACGCTGTACACGTTGATATCGCCGCCGAACAGCAGCGGCTGGAAGGATAACTCACTCATAGCAGGATGACTCCTTTTGTTTCCTTATGGTAATATCTGCGGAAAACCCGCATTATCGAAATTCAATGGGCATACCCCGGGCGTAGAGGGGATCCAGATCAAAGGCGGCCACATCTCCCGCGGAGCACTTCACATCGGTGACATTCAAGATGGTCTCGGAGGCGCCGATGGAACCGATGACCCGCACCCGCTGGCCGTTGAGACGCACGGTACGGTTGCGGCTGCGCCGCCAGGCCCGCCACAGCTCCAGCAGGCTCTGACTTCTGGGGCGCTCCACCCCAAAGCCGTTCTGGTAACCCACCGGCAGGACAGCCACCCGGGTGGGCTTTTTCATGGCGATGAGCTTGTCCGCGCCCACGGTGTGCCCCTTGGGCAGCCAGCGCACCTCGGTGATGGAGGCCTCGCCGTAGCCCACGGTGGTCAGCCCGTCCCCTTTCGTGCGGCGGCAGCGGCCCAGAATGGCCGACCCGGCCCGCACCGCGTCCAGGCGGGCGTCATCAAAGTGCATCAGGGCGAAGGAACCGGCGGCGTGGACGGTGCCGGTCTCGAAACCTGCCTGGTGGATGGCCTCCAGCACTTGCTGGAATTGCCCCAGCTGGCCGTCCACCTCCTGGCTCTTGCCGGTGACGGCGTGGAGCTGGGTGTAGATGCCGGACAGAGCCACGTTGGGCAAAGAGCGGTAGGCCAGCAGGATCTTCTCCGGCTCAGAGATCAAAAAGCCGCCAAAGCCCAGGCCGGTGTCCACCTGAATGTGTGCCTCGGCCACGGTGGAGCGGTTCTCCGCCACGGCGTTCAGGGCCAGGCCGGTGTCCACGGACGAGACGGTGCACACCACGCTCAGGTCCACCAGCCGCTCCAGCTCCTCCCGGTCCACGGTGGAGCGCAGCATCAGGATCTCCTCGGTCTCAAAGCCCGACTCCCGCAGCAGCTGGGCCTCCTCCACCGAGTTGACGCCGAAACGGGTCACACCGGCGTCCCGCAGCAGCCGGGCCAGGCGCACGGCGCCCACACCGCCTCCCTGACCGGACACCACGCCGTACAGGGCGGCCCCCTGGGCCCGCTCCTTGATCACTGCCATGTTGTTTCGGATGGCGGAGCGTTCAATGATCAATCTGCGCATCGCGGTATGACTCCCTTCTCTGTCTGCCGGCAAGCTTGGCCGTGGGATCTCCTGGAATGTTTTATTTTATCACCATATCGGGGAAAAGGCAACGGAACGCAAGGGGCCGTGGAGAGAAACCAGGGGTAGTTTTCCCAAGGTTTACAAAAAGTTTATAAATCTTCCCACCCCCCTCCGGCCTTGTTTCAGGGGCCAAAAAATGATACAATACTATGATTAAACCAATAAATTAGTATGGAGGACTCCATGGAACGTAATACAACCACCATTTCCCGGGAGGACATCGCCCGGCAGATGGATCATTGTCACGCCGTCGCCCAGATCAATGCCCAGCGTCCCCAGCCCCCGCTGGCCTTTGTGGACACCTACGGCTGTCAGCAGAATGAGGCCGACTCCGAGCGCATCCGCGGCTATTTGCAGGAGATGGGCTACGGCTTTACCCAGGACGAGGAGCAGGCCGACGTCATCGTCATCAACACCTGCGCCATCCGGGAGCACGCCGAGCAGCGGGTGCTGGGCAACCTGGGCGCTCTGGTGCACGTGAAGCGCCGCCACCCCGGCCAGCTCATCTGCCTGTGCGGCTGCATGGCTCAGGAGGCCCATGTGGCCCAGAAGGTGAAAGAGTCCTACCGCCATGTGGACCTGGTCTTTGGTCCCCAGGTGCTGTGGCGCTTCCCCGAGTTCATCCACAGCCTGCTCACCGCCCGGGGCCGGGTGTTCCAGACCCCCGACCTGCCCGGCTCCATCGCCGAGGGCATCCCCGTGGTGCGCCAGGACAAGGTGAAGGCCTGGGTGTCCATCATGTATGGATGCAACAACTTCTGCTCCTACTGCATCGTGCCCTATGTCCGGGGCCGGGAGCGCTCCCGAGAGCCGGAGGATATCCTCGCGGAGGTCCGCCAGCTGGTGGAGGAGGGGTATAAGGATATTACCCTGCTGGGCCAGAACGTAAACTCTTACGGCAAAGACCTGGAGAATCCCATGGACTTTGCCGACCTCCTCTCCAAGGTCAACGAGATCCCCGGGGACTTCCTCATCCGCTTTATGACCTCCCACCCCAAGGACGCCACCCAGAAGCTCTTTGAGACCATGGCCCGGTGCGAGAAGGTGGCTCCGGTGCTCCACCTGCCCTTCCAGGCGGGCAACGACCGCATCCTGAAGGTGATGAACCGCCGCCACACCCGGGAGCAGTATCTGGAAAAGATCCGGGCCCTGAAGGCCCTCATCCCGGATATTGTGCTCACCTCCGACGTGATTGTAGGCTTCCCCGGGGAGACCACCGAGGAGTTTGAGGACACCCTGAAGGTGCTGGAAGAGGTGCGCTACGACGCCCTGTTCACCTTCATCTACTCCCCCCGGGTAGGCACCCCCGCCGCCAAGATGGACGACCCCATGCCCCGGGAGGAGAAGCTTGCTAATTTCAACCGCCTGGTGGCCCTCCAGGACAAAATCTCCGAGGAGAAGCACGCCGCCTACATCGGCAAGACGGTGCGCTGCCTCATCGACGGCCAGGGGGATGATGCTGAGTATCCCTTTACTGCCCGGACGCCCGGCAATCGGCTGGTCAGAGTGAAGGGCGGTACTGCCGATGATGTGGGGCAGTTCCGGGAGATCAACATTATTGGGGCCAATAAGTGGTCGCTTTACGGAGAAGTGGCAGAGAAATAACTATTTTTTGTAGAGACCGGAGTTGTTCTTTCCAGCGATGGAAAGAACCAAAAATCGCCGGGGGACGGCTCCGATGAGCGCCTACGTGGAGCGGGCGCTCATAGTCGCCTTGTCCCTACCCCCTCTGGCCCTTTGGGCCATCTCCCCCTGACAGGGGGAGTCGGCCCCCGGTCCCCCTGTTTACGGGGGCGGGTCACTTTGGTTTGTTGGTAATTTTCGGCGGTCCTAAGCTTTGACTGTGCTCCCTTCTCCTCTCGGCCCACTGGGGCCTACCCATCTAAAATTTATAGGAGGGCGGCTCTAACGCACACCGCCTGGTGCGTCCCTACCTGTTTGGTGCGGCGGTGGTCGGGTGGACCAGCTGCCACGGTTTTGCCCAGGCAGGCGGTGTCCGTACAGCGCGGATGCTTCTAAATTTCTGACCCGGCAGGGGCCTGTGTCCCCGAGGCAAGAAGCATCACAGATCTTGTCTTTGCCCGCCGGATGGTTACCACCCAACCATCAATAGGGCGTCCCCCGTAGCTGGGGGTCCGGGGGTAAGAGACTATGAACACCCGCCGTTGGCGAGGTGTTCATCGGAACGCAACCCCCGGGGCATTTTTGGTTCCTTTTTGGGCAAACAAAAAGGAACCCGCCCCGCAGGGCGGAACTCTTTAAATACAGAAAAAAGAAACTCACAACGCAGAAAGACGGTGAACCCATGGCAGAACTGACCCCCATGATGAAACAATATCTGGAGATGAAGGACCGCAATCCCGACTCCATTTTGTTTTTCCGACTGGGCGATTTTTATGAAATGTTCTTCGACGACGCCAAGCTGGTGTCCAAGGAGCTGGACCTGACCCTCACCACCCGGGACCGGAACAAGCCCCCGGAGGAGCGCACCCCCATGTGCGGCGTGCCCTACCACTCCTGTGAGAGCTACATCGCCCGGCTCATCGCCAAGGGCTACAAGGTGGCCATCTGCGAGCAGACCGAGGACCCTGCCACCGCCAAGGGGCTGGTGGACCGGGATATCATTCGCATCATCTCCCCGGGCACCGTTATTTCTGCCTCCATGCTGGAGGAGGGAAAAAACAACTTCCTCAGCGCCGTCTATGCTGACGAGTCAGGGGTAGGCCTGTGCCTGTGTGATATCTCCACCGGCGAGGTGTTTGCCACCTCCTTCCCTGCCGGACCGGAGGCCCGGGACCACCTGGAAAACGAGCTGGGCCGCTTCCATCCCACCGAGGCGGTGCTCTCGGAGGGTGCCTGGGCGCTGGCGGGTCTCACCGACTTTTTGAAGGACCGCTTGGATTGCATGTGCCAGCACTGGGAGGAGGAGGGCTTTGCCCTGGAGAACGCCCGGGAGATGGTGAACAAGCAGTTTACCGCCGGGCTGGAGACCCTGCCTGCCGGGGACACCGCCGCCGTCCAGGCCACCGGCGGGCTGCTCCGCTACCTCTACGACACCCAAAAGACCGATCTGGGCCACATCGCCGCCTTCTCCTACTACACCACGGGCCAGTTTATGGAGCTGGACCTCACCGCCCGGCAGACCCTGGAACTTACCGAAACCCTGCGGGGCAAGGAAAAGAAGGGCTCCCTCCTGTGGGTCATGGATAAGACCCGCACCCCCATGGGCCATCGCCTCATCCGGGGCTGGATGGAGCGGCCCCTTCTCTCCCCCGTGCAGATCGCCCGGCGGCAGCAGGCGGTGGGCGATCTGGTGGAGGACATCATCACCCGGGAGGAGCTGACCCTCACCCTGCGGGAGGTCACCGACCTGGAGCGGCTCATCGGCCGGGTAGTGTACGGCACCGCCGGAGGCCGGGACCTCACCGCCCTGGCCACAGGCCTGGGTAAACTGCCACGCATCCGGGAGCTGCTCTCTCCCTGCTCCTCTGCCCTGCTCCAGTCCTTGGCCGAGCAGCTGGATGATCTGCCGGACTTGCGGGAGCTTCTCCAGCGTGCCCTGGTGGACGAGCCTCCCTTCTCCGTGCGGGAGGGCAAGTTTATCCGGGAGGGGTACAGCGAAGAGGTGGACCGGCTGCGCAACGTGATGGACCACGGAGCGGACATGCTGGCCGACCTGGAGGCCCGCACCAAGGAGCAGACCGGCATCAAGAACATGAAGGTGGGCTACAACAAGGTCTTTGGCTACTACATCGAGGTAGCCAAGTCCCAGACCAACCTGGTGCCTGAGGGCTGGGTGCGCAAGCAGACCACCGTCAATTCCGAGCGTTACATCTCCCAGGAGCTGAAAGACCTGGAGCACACCATTCTCTCCGCCCAGGACAAGGTGGTGGCCCTGGAGTATCAGCTCTTCTGCGAACTGAAGGACACCGTCTGCCGCCACGTCACCCAGGTGCAGAAGAGCGCCGCCACCGTGGCCCAGGTGGACGTGCTCAACTCCTTTGCCACCGTGGCCGCTGCGGGCAATTACTGTATGCCTCAGGTGGACAATTCCTCGGTGCTGAACATCGTAGAGGGCCGCCACCCGGTGGTAGAGAAGATGCTCAAGGACTCCCTCTTTGTCCCCAACGACACCCACATGGACGACGGGGACGACCTGTGCGCCATCATCACCGGCCCCAACATGGCGGGTAAATCCACCTACATGCGCCAGGTGGCCCTCATTACCCTCATGGCCCAGATGGGCTCCTTTGTCCCCGCCAAGTCCGCCCACATCGGGGTGGTGGACCGGGTGTTCACCCGCATCGGAGCCAGCGACGACCTGAGTGCCGGCCAGTCCACTTTCATGGTGGAGATGACCGAGGTGGCCCAGCTGCTGAAAAACGCCACCCGCCGCTCCCTGCTCATCCTGGACGAGATCGGCCGGGGCACCTCCACCTACGACGGCATGGCCATTGCCCGCTCGGTTCTGGAATATTGCGCCGACAAGCGGCGGCTGGGGTGCAAGACCCTTTTTGCCACCCACTACCATGAGCTTACCGTCCTGGAGGGCGAGATCCCCGGGGTGAAAAATTACAACATCGCCGCCAAAAAGCGGAAAGACCAGGTGATTTTCCTCCGAAAAATCGTCCGGGGCGGGGCCGACCAGAGCTACGGCATCGAGGTCGCCCAGCTGGCCGGCGTGCCCGACCGGGTCATCAAGCGTGCCCGGGAGATTTTGAAGGACCTGGAGGCCGGAGGCGTGGAGCGTCCGGTGGTTTCCGTCCAAGAGGACAGCGGGCAGGTTTCTCTGGGAGATCTGGGAGGCGAGACGGTGCTGAAAAAACTGCGGATGACCGATGTAAATATCCTCTCCCCCATTGAAGCACTGAATCTGCTCAATGAATTGAAGCAGGATTTAAACTAAGGAACTTTAAAAAGACGCTTGTTCCTTTTTGCTTGCCCAAAAAGGAACCAAAAAGGCCCTGGGGGCCGCCTTCGATGAGCGCCTACGCGCAGCGGGCACTCATAGGCGGCTTGCCCCCAGACCCCCATATTACGGGGGACGCCCTCCTGTCAGATAGTAAAATCCTCCCGGCGGCCGAAGACAAGATCTGTGATTTTTCTTGCCTCGGCCCATTAGGGCCTACAAATTAAAAATTTGAAAGATGTGCAGTTGAAATAACACTGCCTGGTGCAGAAAAACTGTGGCAGCTGGTCCATCCGACCGCCGCCGCACCAAACAGGTAGGGATTCACCAGGCGGTGTGCGATAGAGCAGCAATGCCCTCAAATTTTGATGGCAAAAGGGCCTAAGGCCTGAGAGAAGAGGGATGCACGGTCAACGCCTAGGACCGCCGGAACTTACGGACCAGCCAAAGTGACCCGCTCCCGTGAATGGGGGCCTGGGGGGCAGATGACTGTGAGCGCCCGCTGCGCGAAGGCGCTCACCGGAATCAACCCCCAGCGCATCTTTGGTTACTTTCTGTGCGAGCAGAAAGTAACATCCGTTTCCCTCCCCCAAAATCGACCCATTCCCCCTAAAAGATAATGTAAAGGCAAAAACTTTACAAGCAACCCATAAAAATTTGACCTCAAGCATTTTGGAGGTACCTATGCCAACCATTCAAGTATTAGACTCCCACGTGGCCGACCTGATTGCCGCCGGCGAGGTGGTGGAGCGGCCCGCCAGCGTGGCCAAGGAGCTGATGGAAAACGCCATTGACGCCCGGGCCTCCAAGGTGACGGTGGAAATTTCCCACGGCGGACTCACCTTTCTGCGGGTGACCGACGACGGCAAGGGCATCCCCGCCGGGGAGCTGAAAACCGCCTTTCTCCGCCACGCCACCAGCAAGCTGCGCACCGCCTACGACCTGGAGGCCATCGGAACTCTGGGTTTCCGGGGCGAGGCTCTGGCGGCCATCTCGGCGGTGTCCCGGGTGGAGGTGATGACCCGCACCGCAGATGCCCCCCTGGGGGCTTCCCTCTCCCTGGAGGGGGGCGTGCCCGGCGAAATCGAGGAGGCGGGCTGTCCCCTGGGCACCACCATGGTGGTCCGGGACCTGTTTTACAACACCCCCGCCCGGCTGAAATTTATGAAAAAGGACTCTGCCGAGGGGGCCGCCGTCTTTGCAGTGGTCCAGCGGGTGGCCCTGTCCCACCCGGAAGTGAGCGTCAAGTTCATCCGGGACGGCAAGCAGGAGCTGCTCACCCCCGGAGACGGCGCGCTCCAAAGCGCGGTGTACGCCGTACTGGGCCGGGAACTGGCCCTGGGCTTCCGGGAGGTGAAGAGCGGCGGCGACGGGATCAAAGTGACCGGTTTTGTCTCCCAGCCCGCCTGCTGCCGGGCCAGCCGGAACTGGCAGTTCTTCTTTGTCAACGGGCGGCAGGTGAAGTCCCGCCTGCTCATGGCCGCTCTGGAGCAGGCCTATCAGAACCAGAAGATGGTAGGAAAATTCCCCGCCTGCGTCCTCCACGTGGAGGTCAAGCTGAGCCAGGTGGACGTAAACGTCCACCCCGCCAAGACCGAGGTGAAATTCGGCAGCGAGCGGGAGGTATTCAATGCCGTGTACCACGCCGTCCTCTCCGTCCTGGAGGGGGACCGCAGCCATCCCCAGGCCACCTTCTCCCCTGCTCGGCCTAAGCAGACGCCCGGCCAGACCACCATGCCCGGACTGTCCGCCCAGACCTACCGTCAGCTCACCGTGGCTGACGTGGCCGCACCCCGCTTTACCCCCAAGCCCCGTCCCACCTGGACGCCGCCTCCCGCCGCCGCGCCCCGGCCTTCTGTCCCGAAAAAGGCCCCCTATGTGGAAAGCGGTGTGGAAAACTTGGTGGAGAAAGTGGACAACTTCGTACACCCTGTGGAAAACTTAGTGGACAAAGTGGATAAGATTCCGCAGGAAACCTTATTAAACTCCAAAAAGCTGGAGAAACACGCACAAGTTATCCCTTCCAAACCTCAGCCCCAGCCCATCCCGGAGCCAGTGGCCGCGCCGGAACCGAAGGACGAGCCGGTGGAAAAATCTGTGCAGATGCCGGAGGTAGAGAGAGAGGCCGAGCCTGTTCCTGAGGTGGAGCCCTGGCGCTTGGCCGGAGAGGTGCTGAATACCTATATTATTGTGGAGCAGGGAGACAAGATCCTGCTCATCGACAAGCACGCCGCCCATGAGCGGATGAATTTTGACCGCATGAAGGCCCAGGGGTACCAGGCCATGGCCCAGACCCTGCTCAGCCCGGTAATTTGCCGTCTGGCCCCGGAGGAGCAGGCGGTGCTGCTGAGCAATTTGCCCCTGTTGGAGGAGTTTGGCTTTCAGGTGGATGACTTCGGCGGCGGAGCCCTGGCGGTGCGGGAGGCTCCGGACTATCTGGATGTGGAGGACATCCCCGATACCCTCTCCCAGCTGGCCCAGAAGCTGCTTACCACCGGACACGCCGATCCCGCCGCGGCCCGGGACGAGCTGCTGCACACCGTGGCCTGTAAGGCGGCCATCAAGGGGGGCTGGAAGACCAGCCCTCAGGAACTGGAGCGGGTGGCTCAGGCAGTGATGGATGGAAGCGTCAAGTATTGCCCCCACGGGCGGCCGGTGGCCATTGAGCTGACACGGAAGGAATTGGAGAAGCAGTTTAAGAGAGCTTAATACAGGGGCGGCATTGGCCCGCCGGAAGATATGGGATGTGACTTTCTGAGCGATCAGAAAGTCACCAAAGAATCGCCGGGGGTCTCCTTCGATGAACACTTGGCTTTCGCCAGTGTTCATAGGCGTCGTCCCCCGGACCCCCGGTTACGGGGGCGGGTCACTTCGGCCTTTTGATAATCACCGGCGGGCAAAATCAAGTTCTGTTTCCGTCCTACTCCCGGGCCTTAGGCCCTTTTGCCATTAAAATTTGAGGGCTTTTGCCTTTTAACGCACACCGCCTGGTGCCCACCTACCTGTTTGGTGCGGCGGTGGTTGGGCGAAGAACGGCGCGTGCCCGAATACGGACCAACTGCCACAGCTTTCCTGCACCAGGCGGTACCATTTCAACGGTGCTTTTTTAAATTTCAAATATGTAGGCCCCAGTGGGCCGAGGCAAGAAGGATGCAAGATCTTGTGTTCGGAGCCGCCGGACGCAAATGCCAAATCCTCAGGAGGGCGTCCCCCGTAATGGGGGTCTGGGGGTGGGGCGACTGTGAACGCCCGCGCTCCGCGAGGCGTTCACCGGAGACATACCCCCAGGGCATTTTTGGTTTCTTTTTGGGCAAACAAAAAGAAACCCGCCCCGCAGGGCGGAACCCTCCTCCCCTGACAACATAAGAAAGGAGCCCTGTTATGAGCTGGAATGCCGCACTATACTATTACCACCTCTCCCGGGGTGGGGACTACTTCGGCCTGCCCAAAGAGGGGTGGGAGAGCTCGGCCCACGCCGCCCTGGTGCTTCCCCGGGACAAGGGTCCAATCCACATTTCACCCTGGCTGGACAACTATGGCCGCTACGGGGTAAGCTGGAAAGTGGCAGTTACCTGCCAGGTGGAGCTCCAAGCCCCCTATACCTTGAAAATCACCGGCGGCGGCGCGGTGCGCCGGGGGCTCAATACCGTGCTGGATGGGCTGGAGCAGGGCTATAAGATGCTGGGCGGCAAGGGAGAGCTCACCCCGGATTTCGGAGCTCCGGAGCTGGCGGCTCAGCGTGGCCTGAAATCGGATAACGCCCAGTTTACCCGGTGGGTGCTCCAGAGCAATGAGCTGCGGCAGGGCTTGAAAAAGTTGGAGAAGGCTTCGGTGCGGGTGGAGCCCCTGCTTCCTGATAGTACCCAGCATATGGTCTGTGTCCTGACGGATATGGACAGCTTTGATGTGGACGATGTCATGCTGGAAGACTGGAAGCGGAAGAGCGCTTATGAGGAGACCGGCGTGTTTGAGCGGCTGGATGCCCTAGTGGAGCTGCTGGAGACCGCCCGGAACGCAGTGACCGCCTGGCCCATGCCCCAGACCTATGAGGGGCAAAAATAGACCATTGACCGGGGGAGTATAATAGAGGTAAACTCCCCAGCAAGAGAGGACACCGCCCCGCAGGGCGGAATCCCAGAGGCGAAACGCAGTTTCGCAGAAAGCTTTTTTGCTACTTTTTTCTCGAAAAAAGTAGGGCCAAGCTTTCTTTCAAGAAAGCGGGAAAGAGGTGAACCCCCATGCCCCCTAAAATCTTAGTGATCGTCGGCCCCACAGCCTCGGGCAAGACCCGCATGGCGGTGGAGCTGGCCCAGCGCCACAACGGCGAGGTGATCTCCGCCGACTCCATGCAGATCTACCGCACCATGGACATCGGCACCGCCAAGCCCACCAAAGAGGAGATGGGGGGCGTCCCCCACCACATGATCGACGTGGCCGACCCGGAAGAGGACTTCTCTGTGGCCCGGTACGTGGAGATGGCCGCCCGGTGTGTGGACGATGTGCTGGCCCGGGGCAAGCTGCCCATTGTGGCCGGTGGAACAGGGCTGTACATTGACTCCCTGCTGTCCGGACGCACCTTTGCCTCCTTCTCCCCCGACAGCGCCCTGCGGGGCGAGCTGGAGCAGGAGCTGGCGGAAAAGGGCGGGCAGGCCATGCTGGAAGCCCTGGCCCAGGTGGACCCGGAGGCGGCACAGCGGCTCCACCCCAACGACCACAAGCGCATTATCCGCGCCCTGGAGGTCTACCGCTCCACCGGCAAGACCATCACCCAGCACAACCGGGAGACCCAAGCTATCCCGCCCCGGTATGACGCCCTGACCATCGGTCTGGCCTTCCAGGACCGGCAGGCCATGTGGCGGCGCATCGACCAGCGTGTAGACGAGATGGTAGCGGCGGGTCTGGAGGACGAGGTGCGCCGGCTGCTCACCAGCGGCATCTCCCCCAAATGCACTGCTATGCAGGCCATCGGCTACAAGGAGTTTACCCAGGCGCTGTCCGGGGAGATGACCTGGCAGGAGGCCGCCGACGTGGTAAAGCTGCGCTCCCGCCAGTATGCCAAGCGGCAGCTCACCTGGTTTGGCCGCAACCCCAACACCCGCTGGGTGCGGTGGGACGATCCCCCGGAATTTGAGCAGGGGCGGCGGGCTTCGACAGAATATATGGAAGAATTTGGTATATCATAGGGGCACTCAGGCCGGGATTCCGGCCATAGAAAAAGGAGTGCTACATATGCAGAAAACAAATAATCTTCAGGAGATCTTTCTCACCCAGGTCCGCCGGGAGCGCCGGAATGTCACGGTTTTTTTGATGAATGGCTATCAGATGCGGGGCTATGTCACCGGGTTTGATGCCTTTACGGTAGTCTTGAGCAGCGACGGCAAACAAATGGTCATTTACAAGCACGCCATTTCCACCATTGTACCTGAGCGGCCCATTCCCCTCACCTCTCCCCAGGAGACCTGATCCCCTCCGGAGACCGATCCAGCCCCCTGCCAGCGGGCAGAAAGAGAGAACGCTATGAAACAAGGACGACCCCTTATCACCTTTGTCATCGCCCTGTTTGCCGGGGCGCTGGTCCTGTATTTCCTGATCAGCCTGTGGAAAACCTTCCAGGACCCCTTTACCACCACCTATACGTACAGCTATACCCTTAACGACAGCATCCAGACCGAGGGCCTCATTATTCGGGATGAGCAGGTGCTCTCCGGCAGCGGCGGCATTGTGGATGTGACCCGGGGCGAGGGCGAAAAGGTGGGCGTCAACCAGACGGTGGCTCTCATCTACCGGGACGACCAGGCCCGCCAGAGCCAGGAGCAGCAGGAGGCCCTGCGCCTGGAGATCACCCAGCTGCAATATGCCCTGGGCCAGGGAGAGGATGTAAGCTCCGCGGCCAAGCTCAACGACGATATTTTAAACGCCATGGTGTCGCTGCGCACGGCCAGCGCCCAGCAGGACTTCAGCGACCTGGAGGACCAGGTGCTGGAGGTCAAGGGCAAGGTGCTGCGCCGGGAGTACACTTACAGCGACGAGCTAAGCGCCGAATCTCTCACCACCCGGCTTCAGGAGCTGGAGACCCAGTATCAGACCCTGCGCAATCAAAGCTACTCCGCCATTACCCAGGTCACCGCGCCCACGTCGGGCACCTTCTCCACCCTGATGGACGGGTATGAGGGGCTCATCAATTCGGAGAGCGCCGGGAACCTTACCCCCCAGGCCCTGCAGGACCTGCTGAATCAGAATCCCTCCGGCGACAGTGCCGCCGTGGGCAAGCTCGTCTCCTCCGACAAGTGGTACTTTGCCGCCGTGGTCACCCAGGAGGAGGGCGAGCGGCTGGAACAGGCCGGGACGCTCACCCTCCGCTTTGCCGGAGATTTTACCCAGGATATCTCCATGAAGGTGGAGAAGGTGAACCAGGACGGCCAGGGCCAGGCGGTGGTCCTTCTCTCCAGCGACCGTTATCTGGAACAGACTACTTTGCTGCGCCGGGAGACGGCGGAGCTCATCTTCAACAGCCGAACCGGCCTGCGGGTGCCCAAGAGCGCCCTGCGCATGGTCACCACCACCTCCACCGACGAGGAGACCGGTGAGACCACCGAGACCGACACCCTGGGGGTCTATGTGGTCACTGCCGGACGGGCGGAGTTTAAGCCTGTGACCATCCTCACCGAGGGGGACGATTTCTATGTAGTCCAGTCGGTGCGGGAGGACAAGAAAGCTCTGCGGGCAGGGGACGAGGTCATCGTCCAGGCCACAGGACTGTACGACGGACAGCTGCTGCTGTATTGATGGAAACAGCCCGCCCCATAAGGGCGGAAGGACAAAAGAAAGAAGGAAACAAAGATGTCCATTCAGGAGCATGTGAACGCAGTACGGGAAAAGATGGCGGCGGCTGCCAAGGCCGCCGGACGGGATCCCGGGGAGATCACCCTGTGCGCTGCCACCAAGGTGCAGACCGACGACACCATCCGGGAAGCCATTGCCGCGGGAATCATGGTATGCGGCGAGAACCGGGTGCAGGAGCTCACCGCCCACCTGGAGGCCAACGCCTATGAGGGCGCTCAGGTACACTTCATCGGCCACCTGCAGACCAACAAGGTGAACAAGGTGGTGGGCAAGGTGGACCTCATCCACTCGGTGGACTCGGAGCGGCTGCTGCGGGCCATTGACCGCCAGGCGGACAAGCTGGGTCTGGTGCAGGACGTGCTGCTGGAGGTAAATGTTGCCGGGGAGCTGAGCAAAGGGGGCTGTACCCCCGATGAGGCCTGGGAGCTGGCCCAGCTGGCTCAGTCCTTGGAGCACGTGCGTCTGCGGGGTCTGATGGCGATTCCGCCCATCGCCCAGAAGCCCGGAGACAATACTCCTTATTTTTCCATTATGAAGAAGCTTTATGTTGACATAAAGGAAAAAATAGCCCATAATCAAGATGATATGGATTGCCTGTCCATGGGGATGAGCGGCGATTATGAGGACGCCATTGCCCAGGGCGCCACGCTGGTGCGGGTGGGTACGGCCCTGTTTGGGCCTCGGCCCCCCATGGCAAAACAATAACGCAGAGATATATTCCAGAGAAAAGAGGGTTACTACCATGGGATTTTTAGACGAGTTCAAGCGCCTGGCCCACCCCTATGAGGATGAGGAAGAGGACGAGTTTGACGAAGATTTTGATGCGTCTCCCCGTCCCGTGGAGCGCCGGGAGCGTCCCGCCCGCAGCGAGCAGAGCTATGCGCCCATCGACGAGCTGGAAGCCCGCCGCAGCAACAAGGTGGTCAACATCCGGGCGGCCACGCAGCTGCAGGTGGTGCTGGTAAAGCCCGAGCGCTTTGAGAATGCCAGTGAGATCGCCGACCACCTGCGGGAGAAGCGCACGGTGGTGCTCAACCTGGAGTCCACCAACAAGGAGATCGCCCGCCGTCTGCTGGACTTCTTGTCCGGCGTGGCCTACGCCAACGAGGGCAAGATCAAGAAGGTGGCTATCAGCACCTACATCATCACGCCCTACAACGTGGACATCCTGGGCGATCTCATTGACGAATTGGAGAACAACGGGCTGTATTTCTAAATAGCCTTGCCCTGCCCGGTTCCGGGCACAACAGATAAGATTTTGGGGGGATTACTATGCTGACTCCGCAGGAGGTTTCTGAGCGCGCCTTTCCCAAGGCGTCCTTTGGCGGATACAATATGGCCCAGGTGGACGAGTTCCTGGACGTACTGACCGAGGATTACAGCGCCCTTTACAGCGAAAACGCGGTGCTGAAGAGCAAAATGAAGGTGCTGGTGGAAAAGGTAGAGGAGTACCGTTCCACGGAAGAAGCCATGCGAAAGGCGCTGATGACCGCCCAGCGGATGGCGGACGAGCTGGTGAAGGAAGCCCAGGACCAGCGGGACCAGATGCTGCAGCAGGCCCAGGCTGAGGCCCAGCAGCAGGTGGAGTCCATCCGCAAGGAGGTGGAGGCGGAGCAGTATCGTCTGTCCTGCGCCAAGCAGGAGACCGCCGCCTATGTGCAGAAGGTGAAGGCCCTGCATCAGCAGGCCCAGACCTATCTGGACCAGCTGGACCAGATCACGCCCCAGCAGCCTCAGGCGGAGCAGCCCGCCCAGACCGATGCGGTAGACCAGGCGGTCTCCGACATTGACGACAGCGTGCAGCGTCTGGTGGCCAAGGCCATGGCCGAGGCCAAGGAGGAGAACGAGAAGGCCCGCCAGGGCCAGGACCTGTCCGACACCGCCGAGTTCCCCGCCCAGGGGGGCCAGGAGCCGGAGCACGACGAAATGGAGCAGACCACCCGCATCGACTTCGGGGAGCTGCAGTTCGGCCGGGACTACGAGATTAAATAAGATAAAATATCCCCCGGAATTTAAGATTCCGGGGGATATTTATTGCCATTTGTTCTACGCATAAAAAATGGGAGCGACCTGAGCAGTCACTCCCACAAAAATCTCTTTTACGGGCGCAGAAGGGAAACGAAGTTTCCCATAAAGTTCTTTGCCAAGCTTTCTTTCAAGAAAGCGGGCAAAAAGCTTTTTTGCCTACTTTTTTCTCGAAAAAAGTAGGTTGACAAACCATTCAGGCAGGGGGCACTCCAGTTCCACCGGCTGTCCGGTGGTGGGGTGGATAAAGCGCAGCCGCCGGGCGTGGAGGCACTGGCCTGCCAGGCCGGGCACCGGCTTTTTTGACCCATACACCGTATCGCCCAGCAGGGGATGGCCCAGATAGGCCATGTGGACGCGAATCTGGTGGGTGCGGCCGGTCTCCAGACGGCACTCCAGGTGGGTGCAGCTGGGATAGCGCCCCAGCACCTTCCAGTGGGTCACCGCCGGACGGCCCTTGGGGTCCACCGCCATCTTCTTCCGGTCCACCGGGTAGCGGCCAATGGGGGCGTTCACCGTGCCGCTGTCCTCTTTGAAGCCGCCCACCGCCACCGCCTCGTACACCCGGGCCAGGGTGTGGTCCTGAAGCTGGGCGGCCAGAGCCAGATGGGCGCGGTCGTTTTTGGCCGCGATAATAAGGCCGGAGGTGTCCCGGTCAATGCGGTGGACAATGCCCGGGCGCAGCTCCCCGTTGATGCCTGACAGGGAGTCCCCGCAGTGGTAGAGCAGGGCGTTGACCAGGGTGCCATCGGGGTGTCCGGGAGCGGGATGGACCACCAGCCCCACCGGCTTATTCACCACAATCACGTCGTCATCCTCGTATACCACGTCCAGAGGGATATTCTGAGGCACGATCTCCACCGGCTGAGGGTCGGGAAGCAGCACCTCCACCACCATGCCGGGGGTAGTCTTGGCGTTCTTTTTCAGAGGCTTTCCACCGCTGGTCACCGCCCCCTGTTCCAGCAGGCGCTGGGCGGCGGAGCGGGTCAGGTCCTCCACCTGGCTGGCCACAAAGGCGTCCAGCCGCTCGCCCCCCTCCTGGGCGGTCAGAATGAGGGGGGTCACAGGTTGTTCTCCCGGGACTTGGGTCCCTCCAGCTTGTCCCACAGCAGCAGGTAGTACAGGGCGGCCCCGATGCCGCCCACTACCACGCAGATGTCGGCCACATTAAAGACGGCAAAGTTCATAAACAGCACATTGAACATGTCCACCACGTAGCCCTGAAGCGCCCGGTCGATGAGGTTGCCCACGGCTCCCGCCAGCAGCAGGCTGAGACACACCCGGCCCAGAGGATGGCGGAAGAACTTTTTTACCAGAGCCACCGCCAAAACTACCGACATCACCAGGGAGATCAGAGTCAAAATCCAGGTGTGCTCGTTGAACAGGGAGAAGGCGGCGCCGGTATTCTGCACGTAGGTCAGGTCCAGAATGTAGGGCAGAAAGGGCACGTGATGCCCCAGGGGGATATTTTGAACCACCAGATATTTTACCAGCTGGTCCAGGGCCACCAGAGCGGCCGCAAGCAGGGCGTACAGCATAAGAAAACTCCTTGAAAGGCGACATAATACAAGTAAGATGGACTCTATTTTATCATGTTCTCTGCCCGGGTACAACGGGGAATTTCCAGACAGGATGTAGATTTTTGCCTTCCCCCGTACAGCGCCAGGTGGTAAAATAGAAAAAGCAAGAAAACGAAGGAGGGGAACGGTCATGGAGATCCAGGGCCTGCAAAAAATGACCCTGCTGGACTACCCCGGCAAGGTGGCCTGTACGGTTTTTCTGGGAGGGTGTGACTTTCGCTGTCCCTTCTGTCACAACGGGGAGCTGGTCCTCTCCCCTGCCCCGGCGGAGATGAACCAGCAGGAGCTGCTGGCCTTTTTGAAAAAGCGCCAGGGGCTGCTGGACGGGGTGTGCATCACCGGCGGAGAGCCGCTGCTGCGGCCTGACCTACCCCAGCTGCTGGAGGCGGTGAAGGCCCTGGGCTACCCGGTGAAGCTGGATACCAACGGCAGCCACCCCCGGGCTCTGGTGGACCTGGTGGAGCGCAAGCTGGTGGACTATGTGGCTATGGATGTGAAAAACAGCCCGGAGCGCTACCCGGAGACGGTGGGGGTGCCGGGTCTGGACGTGGGTCCCATCCGGGAGAGTGTGGACTTTTTGCTGGAGGGCCTGGTAGACTATGAGTTTCGCACCACGGTGGTGCGGGAGCTGCACGACGAAGACAGTTTTCGTGCCATCGGTCCCTGGCTTTCCGGTGCGAAGCGATACTTTTTGCAGTCCTTTGTGGACCGGGACACGGTGATCCGGGAGGGGCTGCACCCCTGGGACCGGGATCATCTGCAAGGATTTGCTGAACTGGTGCGGCCCTGGGTGCCTTCCGTGGAGCTGCGGGGCGTGGATTAAGAAAAACAGGCGGTGATTTTCCAATGGAAAATCACCGCCTGTTTTTTTAATTCGGCTTATTCTGTGGTGTCCGGGCAGTTTTCCGCCAGGTCCAGAATGATGTCCACACACTTGTCGATCCCCAGCACGCTGGAGTCCAGACACACGTGGTAGTTTTGAGACATGCCCCACTCCCGGTCGGTGTAGTGCTTGTAGTTGATGCGGCGGCGGGTGTCCTTGTCCTGGAGGCGCTTCTCCGGGGCCACCTCCGACTCGCCGTACAGGCGCACGATGCGCTTGGCACGGAAGTCCATGCTGGCGTGGATAAAGGTGTGCAGACAGTCGGTGCGGTCCTTCAGAATGTAGTCGGCGCACCGGCCTACGATGACACAGGGACCCTTGTCTGCCAGATCCCGAATGACGTTGTGCTGGATGGTCCACAAAAAGTCGGCGGCGGTCATGCCGCCCATGACACCGGGGACGCCCCGGCCCAAAAAGGAGAAGGCAAAGTGGGTCTTGCCGGGGGCAAACTCCCCCTGCTCCTCAATGTACTTGGGGTCAAAGCCGCTCTCCAGAGCCACCTGTTTGACCAGTTCCTTGTCGTAGTAGGGGATTCCAAGGCGCTGGGCCACCGTCTTGCCGATGGTGCGTCCGCCGCTGCCAAACTCCCGACTGACGGTGATGATACTTTTCTTCATAACCGATTAACCTCCTTCGCCGGGCGGGAGACCGCCAACGATTTGACTATATTATACAACATCCAAACTGATTTTGCATGTGTTTTGCAGCGGCAGTCAAGAGAAAAGCGGGTGGACAAAGGGCCTGAGGTGTGATAAGATACCGGCGACGAGTTTGTATCTGTCTCGTCCAAGCCCGAAGCGCGGAGGCGTGCGAAACAGCGCGGATGGACCGGAGCGAGGGCAAATGCCCAGGACCCACCCAGTGGGGCCGGGATTTGTCCGAGTCGAAGGGAAGCCGCGCGTTGTGAAGCCGCCGCAGCGTGACAATGCGAAGCGCGGAGGACAGGCCCATAGGGGAGCTTGGAGCGGAGCGAAGGGCGCAAACCAAGACCGGCATGTGCCGGGCTGTTTGTGCCCTGAGACGAAGTGAAAGCGACCCGGCCATGGGCCCAGTCCGCAGCGTGACACCACGAAGCGCGTAGGACGGCCCATAGGGGAGGGCCGTGTATCCAATTCGTAGCGTGATCACGCCATGCCTTGTTTCGGGTTCGTTCGGGGGGCAACAAAAATGCCCCGCCGTTCTCTAAATAATAAAATGGAGGTTTTTTTATGCGCAAATTTACCACCCGAGACCTGTCTCTGGCCGCCATCATCGCGGCGGTGTACGCGGTTCTCACCCTGATCCTGCCTATCCCCGCCTTTACCGGCATCCAGGTGCGCCTGTCTGAGGCCCTCACCGTGCTGCCCTTCCTGCTTCCTGCTACGGCGCCGGGACTGGTGATCGGCTGCTTCATTGCCAATTTGTTCTCCCCCTTCCCCCTGGATATCATTTTTGGCACTGCTGCAACCCTGCTTGCCTGTATTCTGACCCGGCACATGCCCAACCGGTATCTGGCTCCCCTGCCCCCGGTTTTGTGCAACGCGGTCATCGTGGGCGCGGAGATCGCCTGGAGCGAGACGGGCTTTACGTCCGCCTTCTGGCCCGCCTTTGGGTTTAATGCCTTCACCGTGGGCTTTGGGGAACTGCTGGCCTGCTATATTCTGGGCAGCGTGCTGCTGGCAGCCCTGCCTCGGGTGTCCTTCTTCCGGGCTATGATCCCCCAGAACCGCCTGGAGCGCCTGGGGTTTGAGCAGAAGACCCCCAAGCTTTCTTGAAAGAAAGCTTGGCAAAGAACTTTGCGGGAAACTTCGTTTCCCTTCTGCGCCCGTAAGGAAGATTTTTTGTGGGAGTGACGTTCTGCGTCGCTCCCACTTTCTTTTCTTGAAAGAAAAGAAAGCAAAAGAACTTTGTGGGAAACTTCGTTTCCCCTCTGTGCCCGTAAGGAAAATTTTCGTGGGAGTGACATTCTGCGTCGCTCCCGCTTTTTTCTTGCCCAAAAAGCAACATCTGTCCCTTGCGTTTTGTTCATAAAAGAAACATAATTTATTCACACTTAAAATTTGATTTTCCTGGGAAATGGACTAAGATAAAGTAAATTCGTGATAACAGATCACGTTTCTTCCCCAAGGGGAGATCAGAAAGGATGGAGCTTTTATGCAGGAAGTGAAAAAACCTTCCAAGCGCCCCCTAGTTTTCTATTATCTCATCGGTATGCTCATTTTAATGGTGCTGAACATGACGTTTTTCCCGTCTGTGCTGGAAAAACAGGTCCAAGAGGTGAGCTACTCCACCTTCATGTCCATGACCTATGAGGACAACATCGGTCTGGTGCAGATCGAAGGGGATGAGATCACCTTTACCGACAAGGCTCAGGAGAAGATTTACAAGACTACCGCCATCGACAGCGATACTGAGATGGTCCAGCGGGTTTATGAGCACGGCGGCGATATCAACCGCATCGATACCCAGCCCGGACTGCTCACCTCCATTCTGGTGGGGTGGGTGCTGCCCCTGGTGCCCTTCCTGCTCATTGGCTACTTTATCCGCAAGCGGATGCAGAAGAGCATGGGCGGCGCGGACGGCATGATGTTCGGTATGGGCGGCGGCTCAGGCGCCAAGGTATATGTCCCCTCCTCCAGCGGCATCCGCTTTGCCGACGTGGCCGGTGAGGACGAGGCCAAGGAGCTGCTCAGCGAAATTGTGGACTTCCTCCACGACCCCGCCAAGTACGCCGCCATCGGCGCCAAGCTGCCCAAGGGCGCGCTGCTGGTAGGCCCTCCGGGCACCGGCAAAACCCTGCTGGCCAAGGCTGTGGCCGGTGAGGCCAACGTCCCCTTCTTCTCCATCGCAGGCAGTGAATTTGTGGAGATGTTCGTAGGCCGGGGCGCCGCCAAGGTGCGTGACCTCTTTAAGCAGGCCAACGAGAAGGCCCCCTGTATTGTCTTTATCGACGAGATCGATACCATCGGCAAAAAGCGTGACGGTCAGCTGGCCGGCAACGACGAACGGGAGCAGACCCTCAACCAGCTGCTCACCGAGATGGACGGCTTTGACGGCTCCAAGGGCGTGGTGGTGCTGGCCGCTACCAACCGCCCCGACAGTCTGGACCCCGCTCTGCTGCGTCCCGGCCGCTTTGACCGGCGTATTCCCGTGGAGCTGCCCGACCTCCAGGGCCGCATTGAGATCCTGAAGGTCCACGCCCGGAAGATCCGTCTGGCGGAGGACGTGGACTTTGAACCCATCGCCAAGACCGCCGCCGGAGCCTCCGGCGCGGAGCTGGCCAATATCGTCAACGAGGCCGCCCTGCGGGCGGTACGGTCGGGACGGCAGTTTGCCACCCAGGAGGACCTGCAGGAGAGCGTGGAGGTGGTCATCGCGGGCTACCAGAAGAAGAGCCGGGTGCTCTCCGACGAGGAGAAGAAGATCGTGGCGTACCACGAGGTGGGCCACGCTCTGGTGGCCGCCTTGCAGAACCACTCCGCCCCGGTGCAGAAGATCACCATTATCCCCCGCACCTCCGGCGCGCTGGGCTATACCCTCCAGGTGGACGACGGCGACCACTTCCTTATGTCCAAGGATGAACTGCTCAACAAGATTGCCACCTACACCGGCGGCCGGGCCGCGGAACAGCTGGTCTTCCACTCTATCACCACCGGAGCCTCAAACGACATTGAACAGGCCACCAAGCTGGCCCGGTCTATGATCTCCCGCTTCGGCATGAGCGAGGAGTTCGGCTTTGTGGCCTTTGAGACGGTAAGCAACCAGTACCTGGGCGGCGACGCCTCCCTGGCCTGCTCCCCCGAGACCCAGGCCCGTATCGACAAGAAGGTCACCCAGCTGGTGGATGAACAGTACCAGAAGGCTATGGAGCTGCTGAAGGAAAACGAGAGTAAGCTCCATGAGATCGCCGGGTACCTCTATGAGCATGAGACCATCACCGGACAGGAGTTTATGGACATTTTGAATCGGTAAGATGGATTTCCCCCAGGGCTTGTCCCTGGGGGAGTTTTTGTTTAGGGGGAGGATGTTACTTTGCCCGCGGCGGCAAAGTAACCAAAGCGCCGCCGGGGGACGGCTCCGATGAGCGCTGCGCCTTTGCTTGCGCTCATAGTCACCTTTCCCCCGGACCCCTATTTACGGGGGCGTGTCCCTTTGGCGTGTTGGTCAGTTTCGGCGGTCCGAAACTTTGACCATGCACACCCCTACTCTCGGGCCAATGGGCCCTTTTTCCATCAAAATTTGTGGGCTGTTTGATTCTATCGCACGCCGCCTGGTGCCTGCCTACCTGTTTGGTGAGGCGGTAGTCGAGCGGAGCAACTGCCACAGTTTTGCCAGGGTAGGCGGTGCCATTTCAGCGCAATTCCCACCAAATTTTGCATATAAAGGGCCTAAGGCCCGAGGCAAGTGGTATCACAGAACTTGTTTTAGGCCCGCCGGGAGGTTTTTAAAAGTTTGCAGGAGGGCGTTCCCCGCAAAAAGGGGTCCAGGGATGGCGACTATGAACACCCGCCTTTGGCGAGGTGTTCGTCGGAGCCATACTCCCTGGCGCATCTTTGGTTACTTTCTGTGCGAGCAGAAAGTAACATCCGTCTCTATAACGGAACCTGTCCCGCAGGGCGGAACTCTTCCCATAAAAAAGGTGGGAGCGACCTGAGCAGTCACTCCCACAAAAAATTTCTCTTACGGGCGCAGAAGGGAAACGAAGTTTCCCACAAAGCTTTTTTGCCTACTTTTTTCTCCGAAAAAAGTAGGTTACCGGCGGACGATGTTTTCCGAAATCTCCCCCAGCGCCTGAGCGGCCTCCATATCAAAGCGCTGGCTGCGGGCCAAATCGGCCAAGGAAACGATGCCCACCAGCTTTCCTCCCTCCACCACCGGCAGGCGGCGCACCTGCTGGCGGGCCATGAGCTGGGTGGCGGCCCGGCAATCGTCCTGGGGCGACACCGTGGCGCACCCCCGGGTCATGATCTCCCGCACCAGGGTCTGGGCGGGGTCCTCCTCGGCGGCCACACAGCGCAGTACGATATCCCGGTCGGTGACCATGCCACGCAGCTTCCGGTCCTCCCCGCACACCGGCAGCACGCCCACGTTGTGACGGCTCAGGAGCCGGGCGGCCAGGGCGGCGGAGGAGGTGGGCTCAATGGTGACCACACTGGGGTTCATCAGATCCTTAACTTGCACAGGGATCATCCTTTCCAGACGCACGGCGTCCTGTTTCTGTCAGTATGCCCCGGGCCTGCCTTTACCATACCGGCGATTCTTTAAATCAGATTAAGAATTAGACGAGAGTGTCAAAATCCCGTTGCATTCTCCCAGAAAAACAGGTATACTTGCATCATTTCCAAGCGGTATATTTTACCGCAGAGAGGAGAACCAACTTGAATAACGAAGGAAAAAAGCCCCGGAAAAACCTGAGCAAACCGGGCAAGATCCTCATCAACCTGCTGGTGACGGCGGTGGTAGGCTTTATCTACTTCTATCTGGGCCTGCCCGCCATCAATCTGCAGTCTCCGGACTTTTACAGCTTCATTTTTGTGCTGTGTCTGGCCTATGTGGCCTCTGCCCTGGTGACCTCCGGTTTCCGGGACGGCAAGACCTCCGGTAAAGCCCGGGTGGGAGACTACTTCCGCTTTATCAAGCAGCAGTGCCTGCCGGTGGGCATCTTTATGGTGCTGCTGGTAGTGGTGGCCCTGGTGGGTCAGATCATCTCTCTGCCCATCTTCCGGGCGGGAGCCTACCGGGACCTACTCACTGTGGAGAACGGCACCTTTGCCGAGGATATCAGCCAGATCTCCTTTGACAAGATCCCCACCCTGGACCGGGACAGCGCCGAGTACCTGGGCGACCGGCAGATGGGTACCCTCAGCGACATGGTCAGCCAGTTTGAGTACCCCTCCAAGCAGTCGGTGCAGATCAACTACCAGGGACGGCCGGTGCGGGTCTCCCCCATTGCCTACGCCGACCTCATCAAATGGTTTACCAACCGGGGCGAGGGTCTGCCCGCCTATGTGGTGGTGGACATGGTGACCCAGGAAGCCAGCGTGGTGCGGCTCCAGGAGGGCATGAAGTACTCCTTCTCCGAGCCCCTGAACCGCAACATTATGCGCCATCTCCGCTTCCAGTATCCCACTTATATGTTCGATAGCCCCAAGTTTGAAATCGACGAGGATGGCCAGCCCTGGTGGATCGCGCCCCGGGCGATGAAGACCATCGGCCTGTTCGGCGGCACCGACATTAAGGGCGCGGTGCTGTGCAACGCCATCACCGGCGAGAGCACCTACTACGACATTGCCGACGTGCCCAGCTGGGTGGACAACGTGTACACCCCCCAGCTCATTATGGAGCAGTACGACTACCATGGCACCCTTATCAACGGCTTTATCAACTCCGTGCTGGGTCAGCGGGACGTGACCGTGACTACCGAAGGGTATAACTACATTGCCCTCAACGACGATGTGTATGTGTACACCGGTGTCACCTCCGCCAACGCCGACCAGTCCAACCTGGGCTTCCTGCTGAGCAACCAGCGCACCAAGGAGACCAAGTTCTACTCCGCCCCCGGCGCCACGGAAAACGCCGCCAAGGGCTCGGCCCAGAGCGTGGTCCAGGACCTGGGCTACACTGCTACCTTCCCCCTGCTGCTGAACATCGCCGGGGAACCCACCTACTTTATCCCCCTGAAAGGCCAGGATAATCTGGTCAAGATGTACGCCATGGTGAATGTGGCCCAGTATCAGATCGTGGCCACCGCCACCACCGTGGCTCAGTGTGAGCAGGCCTATGTCCGACTGCTCTCCGACAAGGGGATCACCCAACCTGAGGAGGTGCCTCAGACCACCGCCCAGGGCACCGTGGCCGAGATCCGCTCCGCTGTGCTGGACGGCAACACCTACTACTTTGTCCGCCTGGACGGCGAGCAGGTATTCTACTCCCTGTCGGCGGCCAAGAATGAACTGGCTGTCATTCTGAACGTGGGCGACAAGGTGACCATTGAGCACGCAGCTACTGAGGAGGGCGGCTCCATTCTGGACGGTTACTCCCTGACCATCGATGGCCGTGCCGCGTCCAATCAAGCCGACACAGGCGAGAATACCGCCCAGCCGGCGGCATAACTTAAAATCTCAAATCAAAGAAGGCCGTCCCGGCAGGGACGGCCTTCTTTGATTGCTTAGTTCAGATTTTGTTGGACGGTACAGCCCATGCCGATCATGCTGGCCCGGTTGCCCAGCTGAGCAGCGACCAGACGGCAGCCCAAGAAGCTGGACTTCAGCAGGGGATGCACCCGAGCCTCCACCCGGGGCAGGACCTGTGGGGCCTCCATGACCCCGCCGCCTAAAATGACCCGCTCCGGGGCAAAGGCGTGGATCAGGCCGACCAGACCCAAAGCCACCTCGCCGCACCAGCGGTCCACCAACTGGGACACAGCAGGCTCAGCCAGGCGGGCAAAGATAGCGCGGCCATCGGTGAGGGTGGGATCTAGTTCCCGGGCCATGCGGACCAAGGCGGTGGTGCTGGCGTAACGCTCATAGCTGCCCGAACCCCGGTCATCGGCCTGCAGATCCTCCGGGTGGACCAACATGCCGCCGAATTCTCCGGCGCTGGCCATGCCCCGGTAGAGCTGCCCATTCAGAATGCAAGCTCCGCCTACTCCGGTACCATAGCTGACCATAAGGCTGTGGCGGGCCCCCTGGGCCGCGCCGTGGAAGGCCTCGCCCAGAGCGGCAGCGTTGACATCGTTTTCCACTGCGGCCGGCACTCCCAGCTCCTGAGTGAGCAGACGGCCCACCTCCATGCCGGTGTAACCGGGGATATTGTCACATAATAGAATACGGCCGCTCTCCGGCTCTACTTCTCCGGCGGTGGACAGGCCTACCCCGTCAATGGGGCCCATAGCACGGACCAGAGTAATCACCCGGTCCAGCACCGCCTGGGCGCCCTCCTGGGCGTGGGTGGGAGTCTGCTGGGTGTGAGACAGTGCAGTTCCGTCCCACAGGCCGCTTTTAATCATAGTGCCGCCTAAATCAATACAGGCAATGCGATAAGACATGATAGCTTCCTTCCTTATGAGTGAAATTTCTGCCCTCAAGGTACAATACTCTGCGCAAAAGAGTGGGAGCGACGGAATACGTCATTCCCATAAATATATTTCTTACAGGCGCGGAAGGGAAACGAAGTTTCCCACAAAGTTCTTTGCCAAGCTTTCTTTCAAGAAAGCGGTGGGCGCAGAGGCAAAGCGAAGCTTTGCAGAAGGCTTTTTTGCTAACTTTTTTCTTGAAAAAAGTTAGTGCATGTCGTGGCTGTTCAGGAGGTTCTGCTTGATGTCCCACAGCTTCTGGCTCAGGTCCACATAGTAGTTGTGGGGGTTCTCAAAGCGCTTTACCTCGTCCCACAGGGAATCCACCTGCCGCTGGCAGTAGGAGCGGCTGGCCTGGAGGTCGGGCACCTGATAGACCAGTTCGCCGTTCCGGAAGATGGGGACCATCAACTCCCGGGCCTCATAGTCGGTGTAGGTCTTGCGCTTCCAGGTGGCGTCGGGATCAAAGAGCTCCAGGGGCTGGGTAAAGTCAAACTCCTCGTTGTGCAGGCAGATGAGATCGGCCTCCGCCTTGCCCGTGTCCTTGGAGAAGATACGGTAGATCTTCTTGAAGTGGGGGGTGGTGATCTTGGCGGCATTCTCGCTGATCTTGATCTTGGGAATGATATTGCCGCTCTCATCCTCGATGGCCACCAGCTTATACACCCCGCCGAACACCGGCTCAGAGCGGGAGGTGATGAGCCGCTCGCCCACGCCGAAGGAGTCGATACGGGCGCCCTGGCGCACCAGATCCCGGATGATGTACTCGTCCAGGGCGTTGGAGGCAAAGATCTTGCAGCTGGTAAGACCCGCCTCGTCCAGCATCTCCCGGGCCTTCCGGGACAGGTAGGTGAGGTCGCCGGAGTCCAGGCGGATACCGCACTTGGTGATGCCCATGGGCTCCAACACCTCTTTGAAGGCACGGATGGCGTTGGGCACGCCGGATTTCAGCACGTTATAGGTGTCCACCAGCAGGATGGCGTTTTCCGGATAGAGCTGGCAGTAGGTCTTGAAGGCGGTGTACTCGTCGGGGAACATCTGCACCCAGGAGTGGGCCATAGTGCCGGTGGCGGGAGAGCCGTAGTGCTGGTCGGCCATGGTGCAGGCGGTGGCGGAGCAGCCGGCAATGTAGCTGGCCCGGGCGCCCAGCAGAGCGCCGTCGGGGCCGTGGGCCCGGCGGGAGCCAAATTCCGCCACCGGGCGGCCCTCGGCGGCCCGGACGATGCGGTTGGACTTGGTGGCGATGAGGCACTGATGGTTGAGGCACAGCAGGACAAAGGTCTCAATAAACTGGGCCTGGATGGCGGGGGCCCGCACGGTGAGGATGGGCTCGCCGGGGAAGATGGGGGTGCCCTCGGGCACAGCCCAGATGTCGCCGGTAAAGCGGAAGGTGCGCAGATAATCTAAAAACTCCGGGGCAAAGCAGCCCTTGGACTGGAGGTAAGCGATGTCCTCCTCGTCAAAGCACAGGTTCTCGATGTACTCCACCACCTGGGCCAGGCCCGCCGCAATGGCGAAGCCTCCCTTGTCGGGGACGGAGCGGTAAAACACGTCAAAGTAACAGATCCGGTCGGCCAGTCCGGTCTGGAAATAGCCGTTGCCCATGGTCAGCTCGTAGAAGTCGCAGAGCATGGTCAGGTTTGTTTTTGCTTTCATGGCTGGGGCAGCCTCCTCACATGGGGGTGACAAGACACCCCGAATTGCCTTTATTATACCCGCTCCCCTGGGGAAAGGCAAGGACAAGCGGGGCATTCCGTAAAAAAATTGTTAAAATCCAGGAGAATTTCGGAAAGGGTATGTAATTTTGTTCTGACTGGCAATACTAAATGGAACAAAGGACAGCGCAAAAGGAGGCGTTTGGTATGGATGTGCCCAGCCGTACTCTGGAAAATCTGGCCCGGGGACTGGCGGAGAAAAATCTGGCCCGCAGCCGGTATATGCTGGCGGCGGGAGCGGCCCACCGGGATGGGCTTGCGGTGGTGGAGCTGCTGTTTGTGCGCACGGCGGAGCAGGAGCGGGTCCATGTACGGCAGTTCGCCCGGCTGAGCCAGAAGCTGGGGGGCGCACATGTGCGGGCCGAGGGGGCCTATCCCCTGGAGATGGAGCAGGACACCGTGCAGTGGCTGCGCCGGGCCAAAGAGGAGGAGGACCGGGAGGCGGGAGAGTGGCGGGAGTTTGCCCGTCAGGCCCGGGAGGACGGAGTACCTCAGGCCGCAGACCTGTTTGAGCGGGTAGCCCAGGTGGACGAGACCCACGGGGACCGGTTTGCCCGGTGGGCCGGGCGGCTGGAGGACGGGGAGCTGTTTGCCCGGCCTCTCCCCTGCCTGTGGCGCTGCATCGTCTGCGGTCACACCCAGTATGAGGAGGGGGCGCCGGAGCGCTGCCCGCTGTGTCTGGGACCGCAGAGCCAGTTTCTGACTCTGGAGGGGGAGGACTGGTTTTAGTCTCAAAAATGCAAGCATTTTTGAGAGAGATGCAGCCCGCTGCAGCGCACTCGCTTTGCTCGCACGTTTGCGGGCTGAGAAGAGTTATTTCCCAGGCGCTTCCCTCAGGGGACCTTCTCTTGCCCCTTCGGGGCAATTCACCTTGTGTCCTGGGAAATAACGAATTTAATTTTGTTTTGCCGCCTGGAGGCGGCAAAACTCTGCCGAGGGCTTTTCGGCAAACTGAAGGAATCTTAATGCTTTTTTCATTGCTCTGGCCTGGGAAGCTGTGATATACTGACTCTATCTGGACAGGGCAGCCTGTCCGGTCTGATGATAAAGAAAAGGCGGGATACAAGTTGGAGCGTACCTTTGACGCGCTGGTGGTCGGCGCGGGTTATGCCGGGGCGGTGTGCGCCCGGCAGTTGGCAGAGCAGGGCGGCAAGCGGGTGCTGGTGCTGGAGCGCCGGGACCATATCGGCGGCAACGCCTACGACTGTCTGGACCAGGCCGGCGTGCTCATTCACCAGTACGGCCCCCATATCTTCCACACCAACGACAAGCGGGTCTTTGACTGGCTGTCCCGGTTTACCCCCTGGCGGGACTACCAGCACCGGGTCATCGCCAACATCCCCGACAATGCCGGGGGTCGCATGACCTACCCGGTCCCCTTCAACCTCACCTCCCTGGAGACCGCCTTTGGTCCCAAGGAGGGCAAGCGCCTGGGGGACAAGCTGCTGGCCGAATACGGCGCGGAGCAAAAGGTGACCATTCTGGAGCTGCGGCAGAACGCTGATCCGGAGATCGCTGCTCTGGCCGACTATGTGTACGAGCACGTGTTTGTCCACTACACCATGAAGCAGTGGGGACAAAAGCCGGAGGAGATCGACCCCAACACCACCGCCCGGGTGCCGGTGTTCCTCTCCCGGGATGACCGCTACTTCCAGGATGCCTTCCAGGGCATGCCTCAGGAAGGTTACACCCCCATGTTTGAGCGGATGCTGGACCATCCCAACATCACCGTGGAGCTGGGCTGCGACGCCCTGAAGCGGCTGGATGTGAGCGGGGAGCAGATCCGGGTGGACGGCGAAGTCTTTGACGGCCCCGTCATCTACACCGGCCAGGCCGACGAGCTCTTTGGCTTCCAGTTTGGCCCCCTCCCCTACCGCACCCTGGACTTCCGCTTCGAGACCCTTCCCCAGGACGACTTCCAGGGCTACGGCACGGTGAACTACACCGTGGACGAGGACTATACCCGCATCACCGAGTTTAAGCACCTCACCGGCCAGAAGGTGCCCGGGAAGACCACCATCGTGAAGGAGTACTCCCGCGCCTATACCGGAGCGCCGGGAGAGATCCCCTACTACGCCATCATTAACCCGGACAACAATGCCCAGTACGGCCAGTACAAGGCCCTGGCGGAGAAGTTCCCAAACCTCCACCTGTTGGGCCGCCTGGCGGAGTACAAATACTACAATATGGACGCTATCGCCGGCCGGGCGCTGGACCTGGCTGAAGAGCTGCTGAAGTGATTGCGGCGTGAGCCGCCGGGGCGCGGAACACCCGCGCCCCCTCCGACGAGAGGAGAGAATTACATATGGATAAGCTGATTACCTTTGCCGTCCCTTGTTATAACTCCGCTGCCTATATGGAGCACTGCGTGGAGACCCTGCTCCAGGGCGGCGACGATATCGAGATCATCCTGGTGGACGACGGCTCCACCAAGGACGACACCCCCGCCATCTGCGACCGCTACCAGGAGCAGTACCCCGACATTGTCCGGGCCATCCATCAGCCCAACGGCGGCCACGGTGAGGGTGTCAACCAGGGCATCCGTAACGCCCGGGGTATCTACTACAAGGTGGTGGACTCCGACGACTGGGTGGACGTGCCCTCTCTGCACAAGGCGCTGGACAAGCTGCGCCAGTTCGTCCGGGACAACAAGCTGGTGGACATGATGATCTGCAACTATGTCTACGAGCACGCCGAGACCAACACCCAGCGGGTGATGCACTACCGCAACGTATTCCCCCGCAATAAGGTGTTCGGCTGGGACCAGATCGGCCGCTTCCGTCCCTCCCAGTACCTGCTGATGCATTCGGTCATCTACCGCACCCAGCTGCTGCGGGACTGCAACCTGGAGCTGCCCAAGCACACCTTCTATGTGGACAACATCTTTGTCTACCAGCCCCTGCCCTATGTGAAGAACATGTACTACCTGGATGTGGACCTGTACCGCTACTTTATCGGCCGCTCCGACCAGAGCGTCAACGAGAAGGTGATGGTCACACGGGTGGACCAGCAGCTGCGGGTCACCTACCACATGATCGACTCCCACGACCTGCGCCAGGTCTCTGCGGAGCACAAGAAGCTGGGCCGGTATATGTTCAACTACCTGGCTATGATGATGGCCATTTCCTCCATCTTCCTGGTCATTGACAGCTCCCCCGAGGCCCTGGGCAAGCGCACCCAGCTGTGGGAGTACCTGCGTACCGTGGACTCCGGCATCTACCACAAGATGAAGTACCGCGCTGTGTCCGCCTTTACTGCTTTCCCCGGCTATCAGGGACGGAAGCTGTCGGTGGGACTTTATCGTCTGGCTCGGAAGATTTATAAATTCAACTAACCTACTTTTTTCGAGAAAAAAGTAGGCAAAAAAGCTTTGTGCAAAGCTTTGCTTTGCCTCTGCGCCCGTAAGAGAGATTTTTGTGGGAGTGACGTGTTCCGTCGCTCCCACTTTTTTGTTTGGAGGGTTCCGCCCTGCGGGGCGGGTTCCTTTGCCAGCGGCGGCAAAGGAACCAAACCGCCGCTGGGGAACGGCTCCGAGGAGCGCCTTCGCACAGCGGGCGCTCCAAGTCGCCTTTTCCCCAGACCCCTGTTTACGGGAGAGGGCAACTTTGGCCTTTTGGTTATCTCCGGCGGGCAAAATGTTGACCGATTTCCTCTCTCCACTCGGCCCACTGGGGCCTATTGCCATCAAAATTTGCAAGCTTTTGCCCTCTATCGTACACCGCCTGGTGCGTCCCTACCTGTTTGGTGCGGCGGTGATCGTGTATACTGCCCAGCTACCACAGCTTTGCCAGACTAGGCGGTGTCATTTCAACCCCATGTCTCCTAAATTTTTGCCTTGTAGGCCCCAGTGGGCCGAGGCAAGAAGAACGCAAGGTCTTGTGTTCGGAGCCGCCGGACGCAAGTGCCAATCTTCCAGGAGGGCGTCCCCCGTAATTGGGGTCCGGGGCAAGCCGCCTATGAGCGCCCGCTGGGCGAAGGCGCTCATCGAAGGCGGCCCCGGCGATTCTTTGGTGACTTTCTGATCGTTCAGAAAGTCACACCCCCGTCTCCCGATTGAAAAAAAGAACCCCTTCCCCTTGACAGCGACTCAAAAAACAGATAAGATATTCTGGCAAATAAGGAAAACCGCGTGGAAAAGGAAAAGTACCCGCCTCTGAGACGCACAGAGAGCCGCCATTTAGGTGCAAGGCGGACGGGAGGAGCCGGGGAACATCACCTTGGAGCAGAGGGCTGAACTTAAGTAGGCCTCTCCGGACGCCCCCGTTACCGGGCAGAACTTGAGTGGCCGGACGTGTTTGTCCGGCAAGAAGAGTGGTACCGCAGAGGATATTGCCTTTGTCTCTTTGTTGAGACAAGGGTTTTTTTGTTTTCTGAGAGGAGTGGCTTTGATGAACTGCCCCAAATGTGGAAACGAAATGTCATCTGGATGGATGATTCCGGGGAAAATCTGCCAGCTGGAGTGGGCCCCTGAGCGCGGGCAATTTCCCTTTCCCCGCAAGGGCAGGGTACGGCTCAAACCCACCCCGCCCCCGGATACCCTCTTTGACCTTGTGGAATATCCTGCTTATCTCTGCGCGGCTTGTAAAACCGTAATCTTTGAGTATCAATAAATGGAGGAACACGAGACATGGACTACAATAAGACCATCAATCTCCCCCAGACCGACTTCCCCATGCGGGCCGGTCTGCCCAAGCGGGAGCCCGACATGCTCCAGCGCTGGAACGATATGGACCTGTACAACGAGATGCTGAAGAAGAACGAGGGCAAGCCTCTCTTCTCCCTCCACGACGGCCCTCCGTTCTCCAACGGCAACCTGCATATGGGCCACGCCCTGAACAAGTCCCTGAAGGACTTCATCACCCGTATGTACGCCATGCGGGGCTACTACACCCCCTATATCCCCGGCTGGGATAACCACGGCATGCCCATCGAGAGCGCCATCATCAAGGAGCAGAAGCTCAACCGCAAGCAGATGAGCGTCCCCGAGTTCCGCACCGCCTGCCACAACTATGCCCAGAAGTATATCGACATCCAGATGGAGGGCTTCAAGCGCATCGGCGTGCTGGCCGACTGGGAGCACCCCTACAAGACCATGGACCCCGGCTTTGAGGCTGAGGAGGTCAAGGTGTTTGGGGAGATGTACAAGAAGGGCTATATCTACAAGGGCCTCAAGCCCGTTTACTGGTGCCCCAACGACGAGACCGCCCTGGCCGAGGCCGAGATCGAGTACCAGGACGATCCCTGTACCACCGTGTACGTGAAGTTCCAGATGAAGGACGACCAGGGCAAGCTGGCCGCCTATGACCACAGCAAGCTCTACTTCGTGATCTGGACCACCACCATCTGGACCCTGCCCGGCAACCTGGCCATCGCCCTCCACCCCGACGAGAGCTACGCCCTGGTGAAGGCTCCCAACGGTGAGACCTATATCATGGCCGAGGCCCTGGTGGAGAAGGTCATGAAGGTGGGCGGCTTCGAGTCCTGGGAGATCGCCGAGACTCACCCCGGCTCCTTCTTCGAGAACATGCTGGCCCAGCACCCCTTCCTGGATAAGACCTCCCGCCTGCTGCTGGCCGACTACGTCACCATGGACTCCGGTACCGGCTGCGTCCACACCGCTCCCGGCTTCGGCGCCGACGACTATCAGACCTGCCGCCGCTACGGCATGGAGATGGTGGTGCCCGTGGACGACCGCGGCCGTCACACTGACTACGCCGGCAAGTACGCCGGCATGAAGACCGAGGAGTCCAATCCCGTCATCCTGGCTGACATGAAGGAGAGCGGCGCTCTCTTCGCCAGCGAGGAGATCGTCCACTCCTACCCCCACTGCTGGCGCTGCAAGAAGCCCATCATCTTCCGCGCCACTCCCCAGTGGTTCTGCTCCGTGGATGCCTTCAAGGACGAGGCCTGCGCCGCCTGTGATGACGTGCGCTGGGTACCCGGCTGGGGCATTGACCGCATGAAGTCCATGATCCGGGAGCGCGCCGACTGGTGCATCAGCCGTCAGCGCCGCTGGGGTCTGCCCATCCCCGTGTTCTACTGCAAGGACTGCGGCAAGCCCATCTGCACCGACGAGACCATTGCCGCCGTTTCCAAGCTCTTCGGCGAGAAGGGCTCCAATGCCTGGTATGAGATGGAGGCTTCCGAAATTCTGCCTGCCGACTTTGCCTGCCCCCACTGCGGCTCCAAGGGCGGCTTCACCAAGGAGGAGGACACCCTGGACGGCTGGTTCGACTCCGGTTCCACCCACTTTGCTTCCATGCAGAAGGACCAGGGCTTCTGGCCTGCCACCATGTACCTGGAGGGTCTCGATCAGTACCGCGGCTGGTTCCAGTCCTCCATGCTCACCGCCGTGGGCGCTCTGGGCAAGGGTGCGCCCTTCAAGGAGTGCCTGACCCACGGCTGGACCGTGGACGGCGAGGGCCGTGCCATGCACAAGTCTCTGGGCAACGGCGTGGACCCTGCTGATATCTTCAAGAAGTACGGCGCCGACCTGCTGCGTCTGTGGGCCGGCAGCGCTGACTACCATGTGGATGTGCGCTGCTCCGATAACATCTTCAAGCAGCTCTCCCAGAACTACCTGAAGTTCCGCAACACCGCCCGGTACTGCCTGGGCAACCTCAACGGCTTTGATCCTGAGAACCTGGTCAAGCCCGAGGAGATGCTGGAGCTGGACAAGTGGGCGGTGACCAAGCTCAATGAGCTGACCCAGAAGTGCTTCGCCGCCTATGATAACTACGAGTTCCATGTGGTGTCCCACGCCATCAACGACTTCTGCGTGGTGGAGCTGTCCTCCTTCTATCTGGACATCATCAAGGACCGCCTCTACTGCGAGGAGAAGGACGGCCTGAAGCGCCGCTCTGCCCAGACCGCTCTGTGGCTCATCCTGGATACCATCACCAAGCTGTTTGCCCCCATCCTGGCCTTCACCTGCGACGAGATCTGGCAGGCTATGCCTCACTGCGCCGACCAGGATGCCCGCAACGTGGTGCTCAATGAGATGAACAAGCCCTTCGCCGACTATGCCCTCAGCGAGGACGAGATGGCCAAGTGGGACAAGATCATCGACGTGCGTACCGCCGTCAACGGCGTGCTGGAGAGCGCCCGGAACGAGAAGAAGATCGGCAAGAGCCTGGAGGCCGCCGTGGAGCTGACTGTTCCTGCCGAGGACGCCTTCCTGGCCGAGATGGACGAGGAGTATTTGGCTGACCTGTTCATCGTTTCCCAGGTCCATGTCACCGTGGGCGAGGCCCTGGCCGTTCAGGTCTCTGAGGCCAAGGGCGAGAAGTGCGAGCGCTGCTGGAAGCACCACGTCAAGGTGGGCTCCGACGCTAACCATCCCACCCTCTGCCCCCGCTGCGCCCAACTTTTTTCGTGAAAAAAGTTGGCAAAAAAGCTTTCTGCAAAGCTTCGCTTTGCCTCTGCGCCCGTAAGTAAGATTTCAGGTAGGAGTGACGTTCTGCGTCGCTCCTACCTTTTTTCTTGTTAGCCTATATTTAAAAGTTTTCCACATTATCTGGCCTTTTTGTGGAAAGTAAAGTAGAATAGAGAAAAACGGAAGGAAATGAGGTGCCGTGATGACCGATGTAATTGTGGTGGGAGGCGGCCCGGCCGGACTCACCGCCGGGCTGTACCTGGCCCGGGCGGGGCGCAGCGTGCTGGTGCTGGAGGAGAGCACCCCCGGCGGACAGATCAACTTCTCCCCCCTTGTGGAAAACTATCCCGGTCTGCCCCGGGTGGCGGGCAGCGAGCTGGGTGACACCCTGGCCCAGCAGGCCCAGGATCTGGGCGCTCAGCTGGAGTATGAGAGCGTCACCGCCGTGACGCCTCTGGAGGATGGTTTCCAGGTGGACACCGACTGCGGCAGCCATACCTGCAAGGGGCTGATTCTTGCCACCGGTGTGCGCCACCGTCCCCTGGGTCTTCCCGGTGAGGAGGATTTGGTAGGTCAGGGCATCTCCTACTGCGCCGTGTGCGACGGACCCTTCTGTAAGGGCAGGCCCGTGGCCGTAGTGGGCGGCGGCGACACCGCCCTCCAGGACGCCCTGTTTTTGGCCCAGCTGTGTCCTCAGGTGACCCTCATCCACCGCCGGGACCAGTTCCGGGGCGCTCAGCGGCTGGTGGATCAGGTTCTCGCCTGCCCCAATATTCGGTGCCTTATGGACAGCACGGTGGAGGCCCTGGACCAGGCAGACGGACAGCTCACCGGCATCCAGGTAAAGAACAAGATCACCGGAGAGACCACCGCTCTGGCGGTGGACAACCTGTTTGTGGCGGTGGGGCGGCAGCCTCAAAACCAGCTCTTTGCCGACCTGGTGGAGCTGGACGAGGCGGGGTATATCCGCTCTTCCGACTGCCGCACCAGCCGGCCCGGGGTGTATGCCGCTGGAGATTGCCGGACTAAAGATGTGCGGCAGCTGACTACTGCCGTCAGCGACGGCACGGTAGCCGCCCTGCTTTTCTTGGAAGAAACATAATCTATAAAGGGAAAATGTGCCTTTCTGAGCGATCAGAAAGGCACGAAAGAATCGCCGGGGGACGCCTTCGATGAGCGCCTACGCGTAGCGGGCGCTCATAGGCGGCTTTCCCCCGGTCCCCCGTTTACGAGAGTGTGTCCCTTCGGCTGGTCAATTCGTTCCGGCGGCCTAAGCTTTGACCGTGCGCCTTTCTACTCTCGGCCCACTGGGGCCTACCGCTTTGAAATTTGCCGTTCCGGTAGTTCTATCCAACACCGCCTACCCCCTGCCTACTTGTTTGGTGCGTGCGTGGTCGGATGGACCAACTACCCTGGCTTTGCCAGAGTAGGCGATGTCATCTCAACTGCACATCTCCTAAATTTTTGCTTTGTAGGCCCCAGTGGGCCGAGGCAAGTGGTATCACAGAACTTGTCTTTGCCCGCCGGAAGATCACTGCCAAGAAATCAGGAGTGTGTCCCCCGTAACCGGGGGTCTGGGGGGCAGATGACTGTGAGCGCCCGCTGCGCGAAGGCGCTCACCGGAATCAACCCCCAGCGCGTCTTTAGTTCCTTTCTGCGCGTACAGAAAGGAACCCGCCCCGCAGGGCGGAGCCGAATCAATACAAAAAAGGTAGGAGCGACGGAAAACGTCACTCCTACCTTCCATTTTATTACGGGCGCAGAGGCGAAACGAAGTTTCGCAGGAAGCTTTTTTGCCTACTTTTTTCTCGAAAAAAGTAGGTTACAGGTCGATTACTTCGCCGGAGAGAACTTCCCGGCCATCCACGACCAGCTCGCCGTCCCGGTAGTCCACGGTCAGGCGCTGACCGCTCTCCACCTGATCGGCAATGATCTTCCGGCTGATGAGGGTCTCCACGGTGTGCTGGAGGTACCGGCGCAGAGGACGGGCGCCGTAGATAGGATCGTAGGCACTGTCGATGATGAAGTCCTTGGCAGCGGGGGTGAGCTCCACCGTGAGCTGCTTGTCGCTGAGGCGGCGGTTGATGTCGGCCACCAACAGGTCGATGATGTGGGTGACATTGTCTTTGGTCAGAGGCTTGTAGAAGACGATCTCATCCAGACGGTTGAGGAACTCAGGCCGGAAGGAGCGCTTCAGGAGCTCGTTGACCTGATCCCGAGCCTCCTGGGAGATCTCACCGTTCTCATCGATGCCGTCCAGCAGGAACTGGCTGCCCAGGTTAGAGGTCAGAATGATAATGGTGTTCTTAAAGTCCACGGTACGGCCCTGGCTGTCGGTGATGCGGCCATCGTCCAGCACCTGCAGCAGGATGTTGAACACATCGGGGTGGGCCTTCTCCACCTCATCAAAGAGGATGACGCTGTAAGGCTTACGCCGTACCGCCTCGGTGAGCTGGCCGCCCTCCTCGTAGCCCACATATCCCGGAGGGGCGCCGATCAGACGAGAGACGGAGAACTTCTCCATGTACTCGGACATATCGATACGAACCAGATTCTTTTCGCTGTCGAACAGAGCCTCGGCCAGAGTCTTGGCCAGCTCGGTCTTGCCGACACCGGTGGGACCCAGGAACAGGAAGGAGCCGATGGGCTTGTTGGGGTCGGCGATGCCGGAGCGGCTTCTCAAAATGGCCTCGCTGACAAGGCGCACCGCCTCGTCTTGGCCCACCACACGCTGGTGGAGGATGTCCTCCAGGTGGAGCAGCTTCTCCCGCTCGCCCTCCATCAGACGGGCCACGGGAATGCCGGTCCAACGCTCGATGATGCGGGCGATCTCCTCCTCGGTGACCTTGTCCCGCAGCAGAGAGCGCTGCTTGCCCTCGTTGGCGATCTGCTCCTCCGCCTCCAGGGCCTTTTTCAGCTCGGGGATCTTGCCGTACTGGAGCTCGGCGGCCTTATTGAGGTCGTACTCCCGCTGGGCCTTCTCCAACTGGGCGTTGGCGGCCTCCAACTCCTCGCGGAGCTTCTGGACCTTGCCGATGGCGTTCTTCTCGTTGTCCCACTGGGCCTTCTTGGCGTTGAACTCCTCCCGCATGTCGGAGAGTTCCTTCTGGATCTCTGCCAGGTGCTCCTGGGAGATCTTGTCGGTCTCCTTTTTCAGAGCGGCCTCCTCAATCTCATGCTGGATGATCTTGCGCTGGATGATATCCAGCTCGGTGGGCATGGAGTCCATCTCGGTGCGGATCATGGCGCAGGCCTCATCCACCAGGTCGATGGCCTTATCGGGGAGGAACCGGTCGGTGATATAACGGTTCGAGAGGGTTGCGGCGGCGATGATGGCGCCGTCGGTGATCTTCACGCCGTGGTAGACCTCGTAGCGCTCTTTCAGGCCACGGAGAATGGCAATGGCGTCCTCCACGGAGGGCTCATTGACCATAACAGGCTGGAACCGGCGCTCCAGAGCGGCGTCCTTCTCAATATACTGGCGGTACTCGTTGAGGGTGGTGGCGCCGATGCAGTGCAGCTCGCCGCGGGCCAGCATGGGCTTGAGCAGGTTGCCTGCGTCCATGGAGCCCTCGGTCTTGCCGGCACCCACAATGGTGTGCAGCTCGTCGATGAAGAGGATGATGCGGCCCTCGCTCTTTTTGACCTCGTTCAAAACGGCCTTCAGCCGCTCCTCAAATTCGCCCCGGTATTTGGCGCCTGCAATGAGGGAGCCCATATCCAGGGAGAAGATGGTCTTGTCCTTCAGGCTGGCGGGCACATCGCCCTTGACGATCCGCTGGGCCAGGCCCTCGGCGATGGCGGTCTTGCCGACGCCGGGCTCGCCGATGAGGACGGGGTTATTTTTGCTCTTCCGGCTCAAAATCCGGATGACGTTACGGATTTCGTCGTCCCGGCCGATGACGGGGTCCAGCTTGTTCTGGCGAGCACGGTCCACCAGGTCGGTGCCGTACTTTTTCAGGGCATCATAGGTCTCCTCCGGGTTGTCGGAGGTGACACGCTGGTTGCCGCGGACGCTGGCTAGGGCCTGCATGACCTTCTCTTTCGTCACGTTATAAGTGCAGAACAGCTCCTTCAAATTGGAGTTAGGCCGCTCCATCAGACCGAGGAGCAGATGCTCCACGGAGATATACTCGTCCTTCATGGCGGAGGCCTGCTCCTGGGCGGCGGTGAGGGCGCGGTCCACATCCTGGGCCACGTACACCTTGTCGGCCTCCCGGCTGCCGCCGGACACCTTGGGCAGCTTGTTCACCAGGTCGGCGGCGGCAGCCTGGAAGCTGGGCACCGTCATGCCCATGGCGGTGAGCAGCTGGGGAATAAAGCCCTGCTCGTCGCTGACCAGAGCCAACAGCAGGTGCTCCTGCTCGATCTGCTGGTTGCCGTGGGCCTGGGCGATGTCCTGAGCCCCCTGGATGGCGGCCAGAGACTTCTGGGTAAACTGATTCATATTCATAGTAAGAAACCCTCCTTTTCATGGGGTTTGATGTTTTGGAAAATTAGCACTCTTATAAACTAAGTGCTAAGTGAATGATAGACCAAGTTTTTGAAAAATGCAAGAGAAAGTTTGAAAAAAGGGCGGGTAATTTACCCGCCCTTTCAGAGAGTCGCTGTTACTCGATGGCGATCTTCCGGCTCTGGGGGATCACCTCGCCCTGCTTGGGCAGGGTCAGCTTCAGCACGCCGTTATCATAGGCGGCGGTGATGTTTTCCTCCTGGATGCCGGAGACGTCAAAGGAGCGCTGGTAGCTGCCGCAGCGGCGCTCCCGGCACAGGTACTTGCCCTCCTCCTTCTTTTCGGAGGTCTCCTGGTGCTTGGCGGTGATGGTGAGAACGCCGTCCTGCAGGTGCAGGTCGATGTCGCCCTTATTAAAGCCGGGCAGATCAGCCTCCAGCAGGTAGTGGTCGCCCTTGTCCTGGATGTCGGTGCGGAAGGCGGGCAGCTGGCGCTGGCTGGCGGGGAACATGGAACGCTCAAATTCATCAAACAGGTCGTTGAAGCTGTTGCTCATACGTCCAAAGGGAATCATGCTATACATAATCAAAACTCCTTTCGGCCCAATGGGGAGCGGTTTGTATTTGCTCCCGGGCCCTTCTGAACTTTGACTTTAGTATAGTGCCCAATTATGAACAGTTCTTGCAAACATTGTGTCTAAATTGTAAATTCTAGCACTCTAGATATGAGAGTGCTAATTTTGGAGAGACGGCCTTGCCCCAAAAAGTGGAGGCTGATATAATGAAACAGAAGAAAACCGCCCTGTGGGCGGATTCCCATGTATAAATATAAAAGGAGGAACCCCATTGAAGATCCTTGTGTACGGCCCCAAGGCCCGACTTTGCCGCCCAGCTGGGAGCAGAGCTGGTATTCTGCACTCTGGACCAGTCGCCCCGCCAGGCGGCGGCGGAAAACCCGGACGCCCAGGTGCTCTTTGACGACCCCATTGTGGACGTGGGCCGGGAGATCATCGACCTGCTGCCTAACCTGAAGCTCATCCAGTCGGAGGGCGTGGCCTTCAACCGCATTGACCTGGAGGCGGCCCGGGAAAAGGGGATCTTCGTGTGCAACAACAAGGGCTGCAACGCCGACTCCGTGGCCGAACACACCGTCATGCTCATGCTCATGGCCCTGCGCCACGGCATCACCGGCCACAATGCGGTGAAGGCCGGCCTCCAGGTGAAGATGAAAGAGGCGGTCATGGCCTCGGGCAGCCCGGAGCTGGGAGAGCAGACCGTGGGCCTGGTAGGCTTCGGCGACATCGCTCAGGCCACCGCCCGGCGGCTCAAGCCCTTTGGCTGCAAGATGTACTATTACAGTCTCCACCGCCGTTCCCCCGAGGTGGAGGCCGATTTCTGGGTGGAATACCTGCCCCTGGAGGAGTTGGCTGCCACCTGCGACATCCTCTCCCTCCACTGCGCCGTTAACGACCAGACCCGGAACATGGTGAACGCCGACTTGGTCGCCAAGATGAAGCCGGGTATCATTCTGGTGAACACCGCCCGGGGCGACCTGGTGGACAATCTGGCGGTGCGCCAGGGCCTGATCGATGGGCGCATCGGCGGCATCGCTATGGACACCCTGGCTCCCGAGCCCACCCCCGCTGACCACCCCTTGGTGGATCTGCCCGCGGAGATCGCCGACCGGGCGATCTACTCCCCCCACCTGGGCGGCAACACCGGCGGTTCCTTCCGCCGGGCGCATAACAATATGTGGAACAATGTGAAGCTTATCCAGGAGGGCAAGCGGCCTAATTTTGTGGTAAATGGGCTGTAATCATTCTTTTTAGAAGCAAAACCGCAGTCGGAGTAAACCGGCTACGGTTTTTTGTTTGGGGGAACCCTTGTTCCTTTTTGCTTGCCCAAAAAGGAACCAAAAAGGCACCAGGGGGCTTCCTTCGATGAACACCTGGCTTGCGCCGGTGTTCATAGGCGTCGCCCCCTGGACCCCCGTTTACGGGGGACGCCCTCCTGAGGATTTGGCATTTGCGTCCGGCGGCTCCGAATACAAGACCTTGCATTCTTCTTGCCCCGGGCCTTAGGCCCTACCAGACGGAAATTTAAGGTGTTCGCGCTGTACGGACACCGCCTACTCTGGCAGAACCGTGGCAGCCGGGCAATCGATGACGGCCGCACCAAACAGGTAGGCAGGCACCAGGCGGTGTATGATAGAAGCAACCCTTCACATATTTTGATGGCAAAAGGGCCTAAGGCCCGGGAGTAGAGGGGGGCACGGTCAAAACTTAGACCGCCGGAAGATACGAAAAACCCAAAGGGACACGCTCCCGTAACAGGGGGTCCGGGGGCCGACTCCCCCTGTCAGGGGGAGATGGCCCGAAGGGCCAGAGGGGGTAGGGACAAGGTGACTGTGAGCGCCCGCTGCGCGTAGGCGCTCACCGGAACCGTCCCCCGGAGGCGTTCAAGGTGAATTGCCCCGGAGGGGCAAGAGAGGGTGGCCTGGGCCATTGGTTACTTTGCCGCCGCGGGCAAAGTAACATCCGTCTGCTACCCTGCCCCGCAGGGCGGAACCCTCTCTCATAAGATTTTATATTTTCTTCGCAAAAACAGTCTTTCCCGCCAAAACCGTCTCAAAAACAGGAACTTTCGGCAGCTCCTGGGGAGAAACCGCAAACAAATCTCCATCCAGAATCACCAGATCCCCCTGCATCCCGGGCATCAGCCGCCCACGAACCTCCTCGTCCCGGCTCGCCCAGGCCGCCCGGGAGGTAAACAGGCTCAGTCCCTCCTCCAGAGACAGGGCCTGCTCCGGCAGGTAGGTGCGCTTCCCCGCACGGTCCTGGCGGGTGACGGCGGCGCGGAGGTTGTCCAGCACGTCAAAGGGTTCCACCGGGCAGTCGGAGCCACCGCTCACGGCCAGTCCCAGCTCCAGCATGGAGCGCCAGTTGTAGCACTCCCGGGCGCGCTTCTCCCCCACCCGCTGGGTAATGATGCCCATGTCCTCTTCAATAAAAATGGGCTGGATATAGGCCTGGAGGCCCAGAGCTTTCATCCGCGCCAGCAGAGCGGCATCGGTGATCTGGGCGTGGACTGCCCCGTGGCGGGCCTGAGGCCAGGGGTCCCGGGCCTGGACCGCTTCCACCGCCTGGCACAGCTGCTCCAAAGCCCCGTCCCCGATAACGTGGACGGCCACGTCCATCCGGGCTGTGTGGGCGGCCTCCACCAGCTGCTCCAGCTCGCTGGGCGTGTAGATGGCCATGCCCTTCCACTCCGGGTCGTCTGCATACCCCTCTCGAAGCAGGGCGGTGCGGGCGCCCAGAGAGCCGTCCTGGAGGAGTTTCCTCGGCCCGGTACGGAAGAGACTCTCCCGGTCCTGGGGATCCGACCGGACCGAAAGGAAGCGCTCAAAATCCGATGGAGCAAGCAGACACTGCTCGTATACCCGCAGCGTCAATTCTCCGTCCTGTTCCATCTCCCGGAACAAGCGGACCAGACGCACCGGGTCCATACCGGGCAGCACCTGGAGGTCGTCGGAGTGGACGCAGGTGAGGCCCTTGGCGTTGGCATCGGCTTGGCCTCTCCGGGTGAGGGACTTGACCTCTTCATCGGAGAGAGGGGGCACCACCTGCATGTAGAGGCGCATGGCCTCCTCCCGCAGCAGGCCCTGCTCAAAGTCTACCTTTTCCAGAACAGACTCCTCCACTCCGGTAAGAGTTTTCAGCCGCTCCAGCATGGGGGTGTTGCAGGCGGCCACGTGGGCGCAGCAGCGCAGCAGGCATACCGGAACTTCCCGGGAAATCTGATCCAGGTCGGCCCGGGTGGGCATGCGCTCCTCGGCCAGAGTCTCCTGGTTCCAGCCCATGCCCAGCAGATAAGAGGCCCCAGTCTGGGCCAGCTTGTCCCGCCCGCGGCGGATCATCTCTTGGATGGAAGGGACCCCTGCCAGAGGCAGGCTGTCCTGAAACAGAGCGTAGAGCAGCAGGTGCATGTGGGTGTCATGGAAACCGGGGAGCACCTGACGGCCCTCCAGGTCGGTTTTCTCGTCCCAGGGGAGTGCCAGGGCGTCCCGGTCGCTGCCCACAAAGACGATGGTGCCATCTTCTACGCCAATGGCCTGCTGCCGGTCTTTGCCGGGAACCATGGTGTCCACCTTGCCGTGATACCAGAGTCTGCGCATGAGAACTCCTCCATTTTCTTTTCTTAAACATATGATACGGCACGTTCCGCCAAAAATCCACCTGCTTTTTTCTTTCCGGCGGGAAATGCGGGCGGATGATATCCGCCCCTATGGGGTGCGGGAAAGCATAACAGGCCGATGGGGACATCGGCCCCTACAGAACAAAAAAAGCGGGAGCGACGCAGAACATCGCTCCCACAAACAGGTTGCTTACAGTCACAGAGGGGAAACGAAGTTTCCCAGAAAGTTCTTTTGCGTACTTTTCTTTCAAGAAAAGTACGTCAATTCTCGGAGTAGCGGGACAGGAACTGGCGGGTGCGCTCCTCCCGGGGATGCTCGATGACCTGCCGGGCCGGTCCTTTCTCCACGATGACGCCGCCGTCCATAAACATAACCTCGTCGGCCACATCCCGGGCAAAGGCCATCTCGTGGGTGACGATAATCATGGTGGTCTTCTGCTCGGCCAGGGAGCGAATCACTTTCAATACCTCCCCGGTGAGCTCCGGGTCCAGAGCGGAGGTGGGCTCGTCAAAGCACAGGATGTCGGGCTTCAGGGCCAGGGCGCGGGCGATGGCCACACGCTGCTGCTGTCCACCGGAGAGCTGACTGGGGTAGTGGTCGGCCCGGTCACTCAGGCCCATTTTGGCCAGCAGCTCCCGGCCCTCGGCCTGGATCTCCTCCAGAATGGCCTTCTTATTCTGCTTATATTCCGGCAGTTCCTGGCTGAGCAGCTCTTTGGCCAGGGTAACATTTTGCAGCGCCGTGTACTGGGGGAACAGGTTGAAGGACTGGAACACCAGACCAAAGTGGAGGCGCTTTTTCCGTATCTCGGTTTCCCGCTGAGTGGCAGGATCGCTGGCATCAAAAAGTACCGAGCCATTGACAGATATGGTCCCCTGGTTGGGTGTCTCCAAAAAGTTGAGGCAGCGCAGCAGAGTGGTTTTGCCGGAGCCGGAGGAGCCGATAATGGCCAGGGTCTGTCCCTGCTCCAGGGAGAAGCTGATGTCCTCCAATACCCGGGTGGGACCGAAATGCTTTTCAATATTGCATACGTCCAAAATTGCCATATTCGGTCCTCCTCATCACTGAAAGAATTCCATTTTCTTCTCCAGCTGGCCCAGCAACAACGTGACCACGCCGCTGAAGATCAGGTAGTACACAGCGGTAAAGAACAGGGGCCACACCAGGCCGGCGATGCCGGAGTTGCCCTTCATGAAAGACTCGCCCATCCAGATGACTTCCTGCAAAGCAATGACCCGGGCCAGGGAGGTATCCTTTACCAGGGTGATGATCTCGTTGGACATGGGAGGGACGATGCGCTTGATCATCTGCAGCAGGGTAATGTGGCGGAAGATCTGGAGCTTGGTCATGCCCAGCACCTGGCCCGCCTCCTGCTGGCCCTTGGGAACGCCCTGGATACCGCCCCGGTAGATCTCGGAGAAGTAGCAGGCGTAGTTAATGATAAAGGCCACGCACACGGCCAGCATCCGGCCTGACTCTCCGCTGGGCCAGCTGAACCACTTCTGCATACCGGGTACGTAGAACAGGGCAATGATCTGCAGCACCAGGGGGGTGCCGCGGATGATCCACACCAGCAGCCGGCATACCAGGCTGATGGGCTGCAGCCCCAGCAGCCAGTTGAGCAGGGGAGACATGCCGGGCTTCCGGAGAAACCCCAGCGGCGCCCAGCGGTTCATGGAACCGAAGCTGATGATAAGGCCCAGGGGCAGGGCTCCGATGAGGGTGATAAAGAACAGCTGCAGCGTCTTGAGAAAGCCGCTGTTCAGCGCCGCAAGCACAGTTTGGAATGTGCTGGAGGTGAAAAATTCGATCATGGTATCGTCCTCTCCGGGTGATGATGGTGGGGCAAAAGCCGCCGAAAGGCAGAGCGCGCATAAGACGCGCTCTGCCTCAGGTATGACTATGGGGAAGGAATCACTCCAGGATCACAGCATCCTGAAGGCCGTAGGTGGTGGCAGTCTCCAGCACGGTTCCGTCGGCCACCTTCTCAGCCCAGAAGGTATTGAAGGCGTCTACCAGGTCGGAGCCCTGGCGGAAGCCTACGCCGTACTCCTCAGACTCCAGACCCTGGGCGTCGTTGAGGTTGAGGCTGTAAACCAGGTCGGCATAGCTGGTGCCCTCGCCGGTCATCTCGGCGGCCATCAGCACGTCGATGACGGCGGCGTCAGAAGTGCCCGCGGAGACCTCCATCAGAGCGTTGGACTGAGCCTGGACGGGAACGGTGGTGGCGCCCAGAGCCAGGGCGGCATCCTCGCCGGCGGAGCCGGACTCCACGGCGATGTTCAGGCCCTCCAGAGAGGTGAGACCCTCGAAGTCAGCGGCCTTGTCGGCGGCATAAATCAGGGTCTGGTAGTTGGTGCAGTAGGGAACGGAGGTGCCCATAGCGGCCATGACGTCGTCGCTGAGGGTCATGCCGTTCCACACGCAGTCGATGGCCTTGGAGTTGAGCTCCTCCACCTTGTAATCCCAGGTGATCTCCTGGAACTCCACATTGACACCCAGGCTCTCGGCAAAGGCCTTGGCCATGTCGGCGTCAAAGCCGATCCACTCGTCGCTGCCTTCCTCTTTGTAGTCCATGGGGGCAAAGTAGGTGATACCAACCACCAGGGTGCCCTTATCCTTCACATACTGCATATCGCTGGTCTGGGTCTGGCTGGAGCTGCCAGAGCCGGAACCGCTGGTATTGTCAGAGCCGGAGCTGCTGCCGGAGGTATTGCCGCTGCTGGAGCAGGCGGCCAGGCTTGCGCACAGGGTCAGAGCCAGAGCAAGAGACAAAAACTTTTTCATAGTATGTATCCTCCCAAACATTGAAGTGAGAAAGAGAGGGGGAGCCCCCCTGTTGCTTTCACATTTTAGCACGCTAATGTGATGTTGTAAAGGGGAACTTCCATTCCCTCCCTGCTTTTTCTCTTTTGTATAAAATGTCTGAACTAACTTGGACTTGTTATGTAGAAGATAAACAAAATTAGGAATGATTCCTGGAAGCGGCGGCACAAGTGGGTCTGGAGCTGCATGGACCGCTTCCTTTTGCAGGAGAATAGAATGGGGGGCGGGACAACCGTCCCGCCCCTCTATTCTTTGGATGGAGGTTCTTACTTCATGCCGTTCTCATAGGACTCGATCATCTTCTTGACCATCTGGCCGCCCACAGAACCGGCCTGCTTGCTGGTCAGGTCGCCGTTGTAGCCCTGCTTCAGGTTCACGCCTACCTCGCTGGCAGCCTCCATCTTGAACTTGTTCATGGCTTCGCGGGCGTTGGGGACCATAGTACTCTTGTTACTGGACATGATTCGTCTCTCCTTTTTTTCTGTCTGTTTGTTGTGGATGTTTGATTCGGATGGAACATCCGCATCTATCTTTACCCAAACCAGCCTGGCTATGCGGAAAAGACGTTTCCTGATTTTGTTGTTTTTCCATGGCTTTCCATCGGTTAAAAAACGCACTGCTCCAGCACCGGCGGACAGGCCGATTGCTGGGGAGGCAGCAGGTTCATCACCGACACCTCGTAGGCGGTGCGCTCCTCACAGCGGTCGCCTAAATTTTTTGTGTACACCCGGCTCTGGAGCCGTCCCTCCAGCCCCAGCTTCTCCCCCACCTCCATCTGGCCGCACTGATAGGCCAGACTGCCCCAGGCGATGCAGGGCAGATAGTCGGAGCGGCCGTAGCGCCGGTTCACCGCCAGGATCATGTCGCAGATGGTGCGGCCCAGGGGGGTGCAGCGCAGACTGGGAGGCTTACATAGGGTGCCGGTACACACCAGGCGGTTCTGGTCCTCCCCCTGTTCCAGCAGCAGTTCCCGGACAAAGACGCTGATGACCAGGCGGCTGCCCACCCCGGTGCGGTTGTTGAAGGTGCGCACCTCTCCCCGTACCGTCAGTTCATCCCCCCGCTCCAGCCAGCCGTGCTGTTCCAGCAAAGGGCGGGAGATCACCGCGTTCACCTGGTCGGCGGCGCCGGACAGGCGGCTGACCAGCACAGGGACGGTAAAAAAATCCACGTCGTGGTTGTGGTGAGACAGAGCGGGGGGCTGGGCGGCCCGGCCGTGAAGAAGAATACGGTTTACGTCGGGGGAGGTCTGTTTCATGGCGGATCACACTCCTGAAAATCGTTTGTTCTTCCTCACTCTATGAACCGACCGGGCCGTGTATGTCCCAAAGCAGCAAAAAAGCGGCTCTCCCCAAGTGGGAGAGCCGCAAACATTGTGCATTTGTGGGGATCAGCGGCCAAATCCGCCGCCCCGGCCACCGCCGAAGCCACCGCCGCGGCCGCCGGAAAATCCACCGCCACGGCTGCCGCCGAAGCCGCCGCCGCGGCCGCCGGAGAACCCGCCGCCCCGGCTGCCAAAGCCGCCGCCGCGGGGACCGCTGGAGAATCCACCGCCCCGGGAGGAGCCGCCGCTGGGGCCATGGAAGCCGTTAAAGCCGCCGGGACCGCCCGGTCCGCCCGGACCTCTGGGACCTCCGGGGGGAGGAGGCGGAGGCCGCCGCCAGCGCCGCTGGTACCAGCCATAGCCGGGACCGTGCCAGAATAGGATAGGCCGGAATACATAGGGGGGATTGACCACCCCGTAATACCGCTGACGGTAGCTGGTATAGCGCAGGGAGTCCAGAATGGAGGCGATCACCACCAGGATGACCACCAGGGCGATCACGCTTATGATGGTGTCAGTTCTGCTGTTGTAGGACGAGCTGCCTTTGCTGAGATAGCCCAGGCCGTACTGGTCCACGTAGAATTCATTGACGCCGGTGAACAGCTTGACCACGCCGTCGCCGAACTTGCCCGCCATGGCGTCCTCATAGAGGTACTGATCCATGTAGGAGGACACCTGGCTGTCGGTCATGGGGTAGTCGGGACCTACCGCCAGGTAGCACTCGCCGGTGCTGGTGTTGATGACCAGGATGCCGTCGGCGGCAGCCAGCTCGATCTGGACGCCCAGGTCGTAGGCGTAGTCGTCGATCTTACCGTCAATGGAGGTGCGGGTGGCCACGGCGATGAGGCTGTCATACCGCTTGACCCAGTTGGCGTTGAAGAGACAGATCTGTTCCTCCTGCTGGTCGGTGAGTACGTTTGCCTGGTCGTCGATCCACTTGGTGTAGGCCGCCGTGGACAGGGAGGAATCCAGTCCGGTAGACTGGGCGGTCTCCTCCACCGGGTCGGCGCTGGCGGCGCGCCACTGGCCGATACCGATGGCGGCGGCGATCATAATGATGGTCAGGGCCACTGCCACCGAAGTTTTCTGGAAAAGTTTCATAGTCGGTTCCTTTCCGCTGTGCCGATTGCCGATTGTGAGGGAATTGGATTAACCACGAAGCTCCAACAGCTTCTGCTTCAGCTCGCCCTCGATGCGACCCAGCTCGGCCTCGGCCTCCTTGCGCTTCTGGCTGCCCTCGGTCTGGATCTTCATGACCTCATCCAGGGTGGAGATGAGCTGATTGTTGGTGTGCTGGAGGGTCTGGATGTCCACGATGGACTTCTCAGCCTCACGGGCGGCGTCGATGGTGCCCATTTTCAGCATGTCCGCGTTCTTTTGCAGCAGCTGGTTGGTCATGTTGGTGACGGCGGACTGGGCGGCCGTGGCCTGGCGGGAGTGCTCCAGCCCCAGGGCCAGCACCATCTGGCTCTTCCACAGGGGGATGGTGTTCACCAGGGAGGACTGGATTTTCTCCAGCATGAGGGTGTCGTTATTTTGCAGCAACCGGGTCTGGGGGCCCATCTGCACGGAGATCATGCGGGTGAGCTCCAGGTCGTGGATCTTCTTCTCAAAGCGGTTGCACAGGTTGGCAAAGTCGTTGTAGGCCTGGGCGTCCTCCTGGCTGCCGGAGGCGGCAGCCTTCTGCTTGAGCTGCTCCAGATCGTTGGCACGGAGATAATTGAGCCGCTTTTTGCCCGCAATGATATACATGGTGAGCTCTTTGTAGTACTTGGTGTTCAGCTCATACATCTGGTCCAGCATGGCGATGTCCTTCATCAGCACCACCTGATGAGACTCCAGCGCCCGGACGATCTTGTCCACATTGACCTCGGCCTTGGCGTAGCTGGCCTTCAGGGCCTCCAGGTCCTTGCGCTTCTTCTGGAAGAAGCCGAAGATACCCTTCTTCTCCTCTTCCTCCTCACCAAAGCCCTTCAGCTCCACCACCAGGTCGGACAGAGCCTGGCCTACCTCGCCCAGATCCTTGGTCTTGACGCTGTTCAGGGCGTTTTCCGAGAAGGCGGCGATGTTCTTCTGGGCGGCGGCACCGTACTGGAGCACCAGGTTGGAGTCGGTGACGTCGATCTTCTTGGCAAACTCGTCCACCATCTTTTTCTCGGCGTCGCTGAGCATGGACTCGTCCAGCTTGACGGCGTTGGCGTCCCGCTGGGCCTGGATGGCGGCGGCGTCAGGCTGGGGAGCCTGAGGTGCAGTGGGCTCCAAGGTGAGCTCGGGGGCCGCCTGGGCGGCGGTGGGCTCCAGGGTCAGTTCGGGAGCGGCAGCGGCCTGAGCGGCGGCGCCGGAGGGATCTAAGGTCAGCTCGGGGGTCAGGTTCAGTTCATCACTCATGACAGGTTCCTCCTAATCGATGGTAGAAGTAGGGTGTGTTTTTACAGCTCCAGGGTCACGTCGCTGTCCTGGCTCTTGGTGGTTTTCTTGCCTTCTCCCGCCAGACCCTCCTGGGCCAGCAGGTTTTCCATGACGGTGATATCGGTGGAGATGTCCATGGCCTCGGCGCCGAACAGGGCGTCCAGCTGCTTGTCAAAGGCCTGGACGATGGTGCCCATCATTCGCTCCACCCGCTGCTTGGTGGAGTCGATGTTGTCGCCGGACACTCCCATGGCGTCCATGCGGTCATATGCGTTGAGAATTTTCAGGGTGGTGGGCAGATAGTAGTCCAGGAAGCGGCGGATCTGGGGCAGCTTGGCGGGCTCCTTGATGACCTGGTCGATGATCTTGGAGGTGACCTCCTCCAGATGGTCGATCTGGGCGGAGATGGTCTCGTCCTCGATGCTGTCGTTGAGGCGGCGCATCTCACTCAGCGCCCGCTCCCGCTCCTTAATGAGGTTGTCGATCTCCGGGTTGCCGGTAGACTTGGGAGCCTCGGGCTTCTTCTCCTCTTTCTTCTCTTCCTTTTTCTTCTCTGCCTGGCCGGGCATCTGGTAGTGCTTGTCCGGGAAGATGGCCTTGCCCACCACAAAGGCGGCAATGGAGATCACCGCGCACAGCACATAGTCCATGGGCTGGCTCAGAGACAGGAAGAGGCCGAATACCAGCCAAACCACACCCACCAGATAAATGGGGATCGTGGAGCGTTTTACATGTTTTGCCATTGTACAATTCCTCCATAGCACGGGGAAAAATAGGGGTTCTTATGGTGCCCATTGTACCCTTAGGGGGCTGGAGGTGTCAAGGGATTTGCCCCGACCCGTAGGGATTTCCCGGAAAAGAGAAGGGAAAGTTTCGGTGGTATTTTACCCCTCCATTGACTTTATTCCACATTTTCGATATGATTGCAAATATAAAATTCCCGGACCGCGCCCCGGCGAGGCCCTTGGGGCAGTAAAGGAGACCAAATATGCTCACCCTGGAACAATTCAAAGCAGCCCGATCCGTCCTGCGCGGCGTCATCCGGGACACCAGCCTGATCCACTCTACCGCCCTGTCCAAGTCCACGGGGCACAATGTGTATTTAAAACCGGAAAATATGCAGGTGACCGGCGCATACAAAATCCGCGGCGCCTACTATAAAATCAGCACCCTCTCTCAGGAGGAGAAGGAGCGGGGGCTCATTACCGCCTCCGCGGGCAACCACGCCCAGGGTCTGGCCTACGCCGCCCAGGCCGCCGGAGTGCCCGCCACCATCGTCATGCCCACCACCACCCCCCTGGTGAAGGTAAACAACACCAAGGACTACGGGGCCAAGGTCATCCTCCACGGGGAGGTCTTTGACGAGGCCGCCGCTCTGGCCGCTCAGCTCTCCGAGGAGAAGGGCCTCACCTATGTCCACCCCTTCAACGATCTGGGCGTGGCCACCGGACAGGGCACCATCGCCTATGAGATCTTCCAGGACCTGCCCGACGTGGACGTGATCCTGGTGCCCATCGGCGGCGGCGGACTGGCCGCCGGTGTGTCCACCCTGGCCAAGCTGTTAAACCCCAATGTCACCGTCATCGGTGTGGAGCCGGAAGGTGCGGCCTCCATGAAGGCCAGCCTGGAGGCGGGCCACGTGGTCACCCTGCCCACCGCCAACACCATTGCCGACGGCGTAGCGGTGAAGACCCCGGGCGATCTGGTCTTCCCCTATGTACAGAACAATGTGGACCACATCATCACCATTCCCGACACCGAGCTGGTGGACGCCTTCCTGGATATCATGGAAAAGCACAAGATGGTGGTGGAAAATGCCGGCCTGCTCACCGTGGCCGCCCTCAAGCGCATCCAGGGCAAGGGCCTGAACGTGGTGTCCGTCCTCTCCGGCGGCAATATGGACGTCATCACCATGGCCTCTCTGGTGCAGCACGGTCTCATCAACCGGGGCCGCATCTTCACCTTTTCCGTCCTGCTGCCCGACCGTCCCGGCGAGCTGATGCGAGTGTCCGGCCTGCTGGCTCAGGACAACGGCAACATCATCAAGCTGGAGCACAACCAGTTTGTCAACATCAACCGGCAGAACGGTGTGGAGCTGAAGGTCACGCTGGAGGCCTTCGGTCAGGACCACAAGAAGCAGATTCTGGATCATTTGGTTCAGGCGGGGTATCAGGTGAAGGAAGTCGATACTGCGGACTTCTATAATTAAAGAAGGGTTCCGCCCTGCGGGGGGAGACGATGTGCCTTTCTGAGCGATCAGAAAGGCACGAAAGAATCGCCGGGGGACGGCTCCGATGAGCGCCTCCGCGCAGCGGGCGCTCATAGTCCCCTTTCCCCCGGACCCCCAATTTACGGGGGTGGGTCCCTTTGGGCGGTCGGTTCGTTCCGGCGGTCCTAAGCTTTGACCTTGCTGATTTCTACTCCCGGGCCTTAGGCCCTTTTGCCATCAAAATTTGCAGGCATTTGCATTCTAATGTACACCGCCTGGTGCGTCCCTACCTGTTTGGTGCGGCGATGGTCGGGCGGGCCGATGAGCTACTAGCCCCTATCAAAGACGTTAGGCGAGAATTGGCAGTTTTTATTTCCTGCCACTCTCCCCCTACGGGCGCAGAAGGGAAGCGAAGCTTCCCAGGAAGTTCTTTGCCAAGCTTTCTTTCAAGAAAGCGGGGCCGCCCGACGGGACACAAGGTCCCATCGGGCGGGTATTCAAAAGCGGCGGGCCGCCGGGCCGGGGAGGTCCGGCAGTGGGGCCGTGGGCACGGCCTGGAGCGAGTATAGCAGCCCGGCGGCGCCCCGGGAGGACGGCCGCCCTCCCTCTCCGCCTGTCATCCTATGCAGCGGGTTCCTGGCCGGTCCCGCCAGTATTTGAAAGTGAGGAATCGTCATGATCAAGATCGCCCCCTCTATTCTCTCCGCCGATTTTGTCAACCTGGAACGGGACATTAAAAAGGTGTCCTCCGCCGATTACCTCCACGTGGACGTGATGGACGGCTGCTTTGTGCCCAACATCACCATCGGCGTCCCGGTGGTCAAGTCCATCCGCAAGTGCACCGACATGTTCCTGGATGTGCACCTGATGATCGACAAGCCCCTGCGCTACATCGAGGACTTTGCCAAGGCGGGAGCAGACCTGCTGTCCATCCACCTGGAGGCCGACCACCCCACCCGCATCGCCGAGGCTCTCAAGGTCATGGGTGAGTGCGGCGTGAAGAAGGCGGTGGCCCTGCGGCCCATCACCTCGGCCAATGCCATCCTGCCCTACATCGAGGAGCTGGACATGGTGCTGGTAATGACGGTGGAGCCCGGCTTCGGCGGCCAGGCCTTTATGGAGTCCCAGCTGGACACCATTCGCCAGGTGCGCGCCATCATCGAAAAGTACAACCCGGCCTGTGAGCTGGAGGTAGACGGCGGCATCGCTCCCAAGACCGCGCCCCTGGTGGTGGAGGCGGGCGCCAACGTGCTGGTGGCCGGCTCCGCCGTGTACGGCAAGGAGGACATCCCCGCCGCCATTGCCGCTCTTCGGGTATAAATAGGTTGATTTAGGGGAAAACGAAGTTTTTCCCAAGTTCTTTTCGTCCTTTTCTTTTTCGAACAGGACAAGGAGGTTTTTTCTATTATGCAGTACTTCCCCCCCGCTCTGGAAAATCTGGTGGAGCAGTTTGCCAAGCTGCCCGGTGTGGGCGTGAAATCGGCCCAGCGGCTGGCCTTCCACGTGCTGTCCATGCCTGAGGATGAGGCGGCTGCCTTTGCCCAGGCCATCCTGACCGCCAAATCCACCATCCACTGCTGCCCGGTGTGCCAGAACCTGACCCAGGGCGAGGGACCCTGCTCCATCTGCTCCAGTCCCCGGCGGGACGCCTCCACCATCTGCGTGGTGGCCGACCCTAAGGACGTGGTGGCCATGGAGCGCTCCCGGGAGTACCAGGGGCTCTACCACGTGCTCCACGGGGTCATCTCCCCCATGAACCACGTGGGACCCGACGACCTGCACATCAAATCCCTGGTGGAACGGGTGTCCGCCGGGGGTGTGGACGAGGTCATCATGGCCACCAACCCCGACACCGAGGGAGAGGCCACGGCCATGTACCTGTCCCGGCTGCTGCGTCCCTTTGGCGTGAAGGTGACGCGGCTGGCCTACGGCATCCCGGTGGGCAGCCACCTGGAGTATGCCGACGACGCCACCCTCATGAGGGCTCTGGAGGGGCGGCGGGAAATGTGAGAGAGAAGAAGGAATATTCGTGCGAGCACTCCCGAAACCGACTAAACTCACCGTCCGGTATCTGCGGTCGGTGACCTTTCGACTGGTCGTCTTTCTGTTTGTGGCGGCCCTGTTCCTGTGGGCTCCGGATTGGCCGGATTTCACCGCCGGAAAGCCCTTGACCGTACCACTTGTGCTGCTGTGGCTGGCGGTGGCGTGCTCCATGCTGGCCCAGCTCAACCCCAAAAGCGCCCTGACCGCCGGGTGTATGAAGCAATACCCCAACCGCTTTGACCCCGTGGCCAACTACTCCCGCCAATCCCTCAAGGAGGCGGTGCGGCAGCAGAACCGGGGCGCGGTAAAGGTAGCCGCGGTGTGGCTGGCGGGCAACCTGGTGTTTGGAATCCTCTACTGGCGCAGGACCATCGGCGTGGCGGAGCTGGTGCTGCTGTGTGCCTTTTACTACCTCAGCGACCTCATTTGCGTGCTGTTCTTCTGCCCCTTCCAGACCTTTTTGATGGGCAACCGGTGCTGCGTCAACTGCCGCATCTTTGCCTGGGGGTCCTGGATGATGGCCACCCCCATGGCCTTTGTTCCCCACTGGTTCTCCTGGAGCCTGGTGGGATTGGGGCTGGTGGTGCTGGTGGTGTGGGAGGTGCGGTTTCGCCGCTACCCGGAGCGGTTCTGGTTCGGCTCCAACAAGCTGCTCCAGTGCGCCCACTGCCAGGAACAGCTGTGCCGGTATAAATTTCCGCGTTCTCCCCGCTTTCGCGGGTAAACAATAAGGTGGAACAGCGTTGGCTGCTCCACCTTATTTTTTTCACAATCGGATGGGTACCGACTTTCCCATTGTCAGCGACTGGGGCGTAACGGCACAGTCCATGGCCAGAATTTCCACCCCTGCCTGGGCCGCCCGGCGCAGGGCCTGCCCAAACTCGGGATGGGTCACATCGTTGGGGGCAAACCAGCGCACGTTTTCCATTTGGATAACAAAGCACACCGCCGACTCGTAGCCCGCCTCCCGGGCCTTCACCAGCTCGTCCAGATGCTTCACCCCCCGCAGGGTGGGGGCGTCGGGGAAGCGGACCACGCTGTCCTCCTCCAGCGTGACCCCTTTGACCTCCACAAAACCCCGGCTTTTTGATGACTCCCAGTAAAAATCAAACCGGGAACTCCCATATGTAGTCTCCGGACGCAGCAACGTCAGCCCCTCCCGGAAGCCCCCTGCCGCCGCCCACTCCCCAAACACCTTGTTTGGGGCCTGAGCGTCCATATTGATGAGCCGGTCCCCTTTTTCCACCGCAATGAGGTCAAATTTGGTCTTGCGGGACGGATTTGGGCTCTCCTCCAGCCAGACGGTGGCTCCGGGTACCAGCAGTTCCCAGCAGCGCCCGGTATTTTTTACGTGGCAAACAAGCTCCTCGCCCTCCGCTTCCACCCGGGCCACAAAGCGGTTGGGCCGGGAGAGAAAGCGGGCCGGGAGGATTTTACCATACTGCATCTTGTGTTCCTCCGCCGTTTTCTGGTATGATATAAGATAAGCGTCCGGTCAAAGCGAGGGCCGGACCCAAATTGAGTATAACCCAGGACCGCCGCCGGGGCAAGTCCCCGGGACCGGTCGGGATAGGAGGAAGCTGTATTATGCCTGAAGCAAAAAAGCCTGCCATTGATCTGCAGAAGATTTCCAACCCCCAGCTTGTGGAGGCTCTGGCCACCCTCCACAAAGAGAATACCCCCCTCAATCAGGGTAAGGTGCTGGACCTGGTGCTCCACCACGCGTCCTTCCTGGCCCCGGTGATTTTGGCTCCTGTGCCCAAGGGAAGCAATGTGCCTCCCCAGCTCCAGGGCAAGACCGCCATCCAGTTCCAGCTCATCACCACCAAGGACGGCCGCCCCTTCTTCCCCGCCTTTACCGACTGGGAGGAGCTGCGCAAGTTCAGCAAGCTCAAGGAGCAGCGGGTGGTCATGCTCCGCTTTGACAACTACGCCGAGATGGTCCTCAAGGACGACCGCACCGCCGGTATGGTGATCAATCCCCTGGGCCTGAGCCTCACCCTGGACCGCAAGAGCCTGGAGAACATGGCCCGGAAGAAGGCCGAGCTGGCCCGGGGCTATGCCGAGGAGCAGGTGGAGAAGGACACCCAGGTGATGGTGGGCGACCCGGAAGAGGAGCCTGAGGAGCTGCTGGATGCGGTGTGCGAGCTGGCCGAGAAGCGGGAAGAGATCCAGCGCCTGTGGCTGCGGGAGATGGTGCGCCAGGACGGCATGAAGCGCTATATCATCGTGGTGGACCACACCGGCGAGCAGGCTGAGGTCTTCCAGGCCATCGCCCAGGCTGCCGCTCCCCACTTCGGCAAGCTGCCGGTGGATATGATCCCCTACGGCACCGGCTTTGCCGACGCCGCCACCGAGGACGCCATGCCCTTCTACGTCCGGGGAGAATAAAAAAGGACCGCAAGTGCGGTCCAGAGAATGTTACAGGGCGCCCAGCTCCCGGATGGTGTCCTGAATGGTCTTTTGGGGCAGATAGACGGCCGCCATTTCGCTCAGCTGAGCCAGCGTGAGAGAGCCGGCCGCCTTGGCCATGGGGTGCTTGAGATAGGGGCCGAACCGGCGCTGAAGCACTGCCTTGGCCTTGGGGTCGGCCATGAGCTGGGAGAGCGTGATCTGATTGCGCTTGAGATCCATATATGTTCACCTCTTCCCCATCTTATGCGCCCCGGGGAAAAAGGTTCGTCGCTTGTTAGCAAGGAGGTCCATCATGGGACGCAAGAAAAAATCCAACTTTTTGGTCTCCGCCCACCACACCCTGCGAAAAAAGAGTGTGGTGGCCGCGGTGTACATCGTGCTGCGGCTGCTGGTGATCCTGATGATGGTGGCACAGTTCTTCAACGGCAACTTTGAAAACGTCTTTCTGTGTATACTGACGCTGATTCTCTTTCTGCTGCCCACCATTTTTGAAAAGAGCCTGCAAATTGACCTGCCCAACGCGTTGGAGATCATCATTTTGCTGTTTATCTTCGCCGCGGAAATTTTGGGCGAGATCCGGGCCTTTTACACCACCTTTGCCTACTGGGACACCATGCTGCACACCATCAACGGCTTCCTGTGCGCCGCCATCGGCTTCTCCCTGGTGGACATGTGCAACCGCAACAAGCGAGTCTCTCTGTCCCTCTCTCCGGTGTACATGGCCATCGTGGCCTTCTGCTTCTCCATGACCATCGGCGTGCTGTGGGAGTTTTTTGAGTGCACCATGGACCAGTTCTTCCTGCTGGACATGCAGAAGGACACGGTGGTGAACGTCATCTCCTCGGTGAACCTGGATCCCACCGGCGGAAACACCCCGATAGCCATCAAGGGCATCACCGATGTGATCGTGGTGTGCGGGGATGAGCAGATCCCTCTGGGTGTGGGAGGCTATCTGGATATTGGCATCCTGGACACCATGAAGGACCTGTGGGTCAACTTCATCGGTGCGGTGGTCTTTTCCATTGTGGGCTATTTTTACGTAAAAAGCCGGGGCAAGGGCTGGTTTGCCCGCAACTTTATTCCCCAGGTGCTGCCCGAGGACGAAACTTCCAACCCTCAGGAATAACCTGCGGAAAAGAGTGCATACTAACCTCATCCACTGTGAGGAGGTTTTATAACAATGGATCAGAACAACAATCACATTCACTGCACCGTGGACAGCTGTGTCCACCATTCCGCCCAGAACGCCTGCTCTCTCAACCAGATCCGCGTGGGCTGCTGTGAGGGCAACCCCACCAGCTGCAAGGGCACCGAGTGCGACTCCTTCCAGCTGAAGTAAAAACCCATAAAAAAGGGCCCGTCCAATCGGACGGGCCTTTTTATGTTGTTTACGCCAGATGCAGGCCGTAAAATCCCACCAGAGACAGGGCCATAAGCCCCGCGGTGATCAGCTCCAGCGGTGCGCCCCGAAAGCTCTTGGGGCAGCCGTCTACGTTCAGGTCCAGACGCAGTCCGGCAAAGCTGATCAGGGCGATGGTGGCGCCCAGACCGCCAAACAGGGCGAAGAGCAGAGCGGCGCCCAGGTTGTATCCCCGCTGGGAGATAATGAGGGCCGCGCCCATGGCGGCGCAGTTGGAGGTGATGGAGGACAGGCCCTCGTCCAGGCGGCGGGACAGCTCGGGCACGCAGGAGTGCAGGAAGCTGCGCAGAGCCCACACCACCAGCGGGCCTACCAGAGCAAACACCAGGGTTTGGTAGTAGTCCAAAGCAAAGTGGTACAGCAGCTGGTCGGCCACCCAGGTGACCAGGGCGGTGAGGGTCATCACCGCCGTCAGGGCCGCGCCGGTGCGGCCTGCCTCCAGGGGGTGGTCAAAGGCCTGGGTACGGGTGCCGATGCCCAGACAGTTGACCAGAATAAAGTTTTCCGACAGCAGGGCGGCCAGAGCCACCCCTGCCAGGTATACAGCGGTCATAGGACTGCCTCCTTCCATTTCCGGGGGAATTGGGACTTACACTTCGCCGTCCACATATTCCACACCCTCCGTATCCAGATTGGCCACAATGGACAGGGCCTGGTTGACGCAGTCGGTGACCGCGTCGCAGGTGGCGGTGGCGCCGGAGATGGTATCCACGGCGTTGCTGCCCGAGGAGCGGATGGTGCCCGACTTGCCCTTGTACTGATCCAGATAGTCGCTTTCCAGGGCCTGAGTACCGGTGCTGAGGGTCTCGTTGTGGCTGGTGATGGCCACGCCGGTAACCTCGCCGTTGGTGTTCACGCCCACCACCGCGGTCATCAGACCGCCAAAGCCGTGGGCCTGGACCTCCACGCAGTAGCCCACCAGGCCGTCATTGTTGTAGCCGGCGGTGATGCTCAGGGCGCCGGAGGCCCGGAAGGGAGTTTCCGTGCGGGTGGTGGCCTGGGGCATTACCTGAGACAGCAGCTCCTGCTGGAGCTTGGTCTCGGTGCGCACGGTGGCAAAGTCGGTGAGCTGGTGTACCCCAAAGACCATGCCGGCCATCAGGGCCACGGCCACAGCCAGCACGCCCCACTGGCGCACCTTCAGGCGCAGCTCGTCCAGGTACCCTTCGCCGGGCATGGTGCCCTCTCCCGCCCGGGAGAGCAGCCGCAGCTGGGGCTTGACAAATTTGATCTTGGCCAGGCTGGCACGCACCTGGGTGATCTGTTCCCGGGTGGCGGCAAACCGGCCCACACCGAAGCGCCGGGGCATGCCGGTGCGGTCCAGCAGCCATACGCAGCAGTTCATGGTGAGAATGGCCCAGCCCACTCCGTCAGGATAGGAGCCAAAGTAGCGCAGCAGCACAGTGAGCAGGCCGCACCCCACGCCAAACAGGACCTGGCCCCGGGGGGTGACGGGGGTGGTGGTGTAGTCGGAGGCCATAAAGATGGCGCCCAGCATCAGCCCGCCGCTGAAGAGCTGGGCCAGCATCCAGGCCACACGGCCGCCGTCTCCCTGGGGAAACAGGAAGGTGAGCAGGGCCACGGTGGCCAGGAAGGCCAGAGGTGCCCGGGGCTGGATGACCCGGCGGGCCACTAAGTAAAGGCCGCCCAGAATCAGCATCATCACCGCCACGCTGCCCATGGCGCCTCCGTGCTGGCCCATCAGCAGCTGACCCACGCTCTGGGGGGGAAGCTGGCCGTTGTGGAGGTAGGACATGGGAGTGGCGGAGGTCACCGCGTCGGCGGTGGACAGCAGGCCGGGGTGCTGGAAGGCGTCCACCCAGTTGGTCATGATACCGGGGAAGGTGGTCAGCAGCATCCGCCCGGCCAGGGCGGGGTTCATGAAGTTGCGGCCCAGGCCGCCGTAGAGCTGCTTGACCACGACAATGGCAAACACGCCGCCCAGCACCGGCGCCCAGTAGGGGGCGGTGACGGGCAGAGTCATGGCCAGCAGCAGTCCGGTAACGCAGGCGGACAGGTCCTGGGTAGTGTCGGGGAGCTTCCGCAGGCGGCGGTAGACGTACTCAGATACCACGCAGGTGATGACGCTCACCGCCGTCAGAGCCAGTACCCGGATGCCGAACAGGTATACCGCCATACCCAGGGCGGGCAGCAGGGCCACGATCACGTCCAGCATGGTGCTGGAGATGCTGGACACCTGAGCGATCTGGGGAGGCTGGCGGCGGATGACAGGTCTCAGCTCAGTCATGGGATGCACCTTCTTTCTTGGCCTGGCGCATCAGGTCCATCAGGGGAATGTGGGAGGGGCAGATGTAGGAGCAGCACCCGCAGTCCATACAGTCCTCCAGGTGCAGGTTGTCCAGCAGCTCCTTCTCCCCCAGGCGCATGGCCCGGTAGACCAGAACGGGGTTTAAGTCCATGGGACAGGCGGAGACGCAGTGACCGCACTTGACGCACACCATCTCCGGCTGGTTGACGTTGTGCTCCTGGGCTGTGAGGCACAGCAGGGCGTTGGTGTTCTTCACCACCGGGGCGTCCAGGTTCTCCTGGATCATGCCGTTCATAGGGCCGCCGGTGAGGGTGATGGCGGCCTCCTCCCGCAGGCCGCCCGCCGCCTGGAGCAGGCAGCGCAGCGGGGTGCCGATGGGCACCCACAGGTTTCGGGGCCGGGCCACCGCGCCGCCGCTGACGGTCACCGCCCGGTGGGTCAGAGGCTCACCGGTGAGCAGGGCGTGGCGGATGGCGTACACGGTGGCTACGTTAAAGACCGCGCAGCCCACATCCAGGGCGGACTGTCCCGGAGACACCTCCCGGCCGGTGACGGCGCGGATGAGCTGCTTTTCCATCCCTAAGGGGTAGCGGGTCTGGATGGTGACCAGTTCCACCTCACGCTTTTTCCGGCGCAGGCGGCGCTCCAGAAATTCCACGGCGTTGAGCTTGTCGCCCGCCACCACCAGGATGGCCTTCTCGGCCCGCACCAGGCGGCTGAGCATCTGCACAGCCTGGAGGATCTGGTCGCCCTTCTCCAGCAGCAGGCGGTGGTCGGCGGTGAGGTAGGGCTCGCACTCGGCGGCGTTGACAATGAGGACCTCCGTCTTGCCCACCGCCTGGCGGATGCGCAGGTGGGTGGGGCTGGCGCCGCCGCCCAGGCTGGTGATGCCCGCCTGGCAGATGCGCTGGAGGGCCTCCTCCCGATTCATCCGCTCCCAGTCCATGGGCAGGGGCAGGTCGGGATAGGGGGTGTTCTTGAAGTCATTTTCAATGACCACCGCGTCCCACTTGCCTCCCCAGGGGTGGGGACGGGGCTCAATGGCCTTCACCCGCCCGGACACGCTGGCGTGGACGTATACCCCGTCGCCGGTGGGCTTGGCGATGACCTGACCCACGGTGACCAGATCGCCTTTTTTCACCACCGGCTCCGCGCCGCCCTCCGCGCACATCACCATAGGGATGACCACCTCTTTGGGCGGCTCCTCCAGGGGCACGATGGGCTTGCGCCGGGTGCTTTCCTTATGGGAGGTGGGGTGTACCCCGCCTAAAAATCGAGTTCTCATAGCTTGCCTCCATAGCCCCGCGAGGGGCGAGTCTGGCGTATCGTTATTGAGGGAACCACTGCTCCAGGATCTGGGCCACGCCGTCCTCCCGGTTGGAGGGGGCGACGAGGTCGGCGCACTGGAGCACGTCCGGGGCGGCGTTGGCCATGGCCACGCCCACGCCGGCCTTCTGAATCATGGTCAGGTCGTTGGTGCCGTCGCCAAAGGCCGCGGCCTCCAGCAGGTCCAGTCCCAGATGGCGGCACAGGGCCTCCAGCGCGTCCCCCTTGGTGGCTCCGGGTGCGTTGAGCTCCAGATTGGTGGGCAGGGAGATGGACTGGATGAGCTGGGGGAACTGCTCCGAGAGGAGCTTCATGGCCTGGGGCCGCAGCTCCAGGTCGGGGAAAAAGGACTGCATCTTCTGCACCGTGTCGCCGCCCTGGGCCATGGCGGCGGGCAGATCGTCCACCGGCAGGCGGTTGGGACCGATGATCATGCGCACCACCGGGTCGGGGATATAGTGCTCCAGGTGGTCCAGGAACTTTCGGGGCATGATCCCCCGGTCGTTCTGGTAGCAGTCCACGGTGCAGCCCAGACCCTCCAGCAGGCGGTAGACCGCCTGGGCGGTGTCCAGGGGGATTTCGGCCCGGTAGAGGACCGTGTCGGTTTCCCGGTCATATACCTTGGCTCCGTTCATCAAAATGAAATAGCGCAGGAAGGGCAGTTCCTTCAAAAAGTCGGGCACGCCCCCGAAAAACCGGCCGGTGGCGATGACCACCTGGGCGCCGGACGCAGCGGCGCGCTCCAGGGCGGCGCGGCTGCGGGGGGTGAGATGCTTTTTCTCGTCGAGCAGGGTGCCGTCCAGGTCGGCGAGAATGAGCTTGGGCGCCATGGCTTAAAACCTCGCGCCGCCGAACTCGGCCAGCTTCAGGTTCTTGTTCCGGTCCTGCACCCACTGGATGGACCACTGGGAGGCGAACAGCAGCAGCTGGTTGCCCTTGTAGTCCTCCACCAGCTTGGCGTCGCCCGGCAGCAGCAGGTCCTCCTCCTTGAGGGGCTGGGCGTCCTCGTCCTCTTTGACGATCCAACGCAGATACTCGTAGGGCAGGCCCTCCTTGTACAGCTCCACGTTGTACTCACTGCGCAGGCGGTACTCCAGCACGTCAAACTGCAGGGTACCCACCACGCCCACAATGACCTCCTCCATGCCGGTGTAGGGGGTCTTGAAGATCTGGATGGCGCCCTCCTGGGCGATCTGCTCCACGCCCTTGAGGAACTGCTTGCGCTTCATGGTGTCGATGGAGCGGATGCGCTCAAAGTGCTCGGGAGCAAAGGTGGGGATGGGGTCGAACTTGAACTTCTTGCTGGGGGAGCACAGGGTATCTCCGATGGAGAAGATGCCGGGATCGAACACGCCGATGATGTCGCCGGCGTAGGCCTCCTCGATGATCTCGCGCTCGGCGGCCATCAGCTGCTGAGGCCGGGACAGCCGGATCTTCTTGCCGCCCTGGACGTGGTAGACCTCCTTGTCCGCCTGGAACTTGCCGGAGACCACCCGCATAAAGGCGATGCGGTCCCGGTGGGCCTTGTTCATATTGGCCTGGATTTTAAAGACGAAGGCAGAGAAGTCCTCGTCAAAGGAGTCGATGATCTCGTCTCCTGCCTTTCGGGGCAGGGGCGCGGTGGTCATGCGCAAAAACTCCTCCAGGAAGGGCTCCACGCCGAAGTTGGTGAGAGCGGAGCCGAAGAACACGGGGGACAGCTTGCCGTGGCGCACCCGGTCCAGATCAAAGTCGCAGGAGGCGCCGTCCAGCAGGTCAATTTCGTCCACCAGCTGGTCCCGCTTGGCAGCGCCGATGAGGTCGGCCAGGGCGGGGTCGTCGGGCTCAATGACAGTGGCGGTGGCCGCCTTGGCGTTGGTGTTGGAGGTGAAGTGGATGACCTTCCGGTTCTGGCGGTCGTACACGCCCTTGAACTCCTTGCCGCAGCCGATGGGCCAGTTCATGGCGTAGGTGTCGATACCCAGCTCCTTCTCCAGCTCCTCACACAGCTCAAAGGGGTCCCGGGCCTCCCGGTCCATCTTGTTGATGAAGGTGAAGATGGGGATGTCCCGCATGGCGCAAACCTTGAAGAGTTTCCGGGTCTGGGCCTCTACGCCCTTGGCGGCGTCGATGACCATGACGGCGCTGTCGGCGGCCATGAGGGTGCGGTAGGTGTCCTCGGAGAAGTCCTGGTGGCCGGGGGTGTCCAGAATGTTGATGCAGAAGCCCTCGTACTGGAACTGCATCACGGAAGAGGTAACGGAAATACCGCGCTGCTTCTCGATCTCCATCCAGTCGGAGGTGGCGGCGCGGGTGTTCTTTTTGCCCTTGACCTGGCCGGCCTGGGCGATGGCTCCGCCGTAGAGGAGGAACTTCTCGGTGAGGGTGGTCTTACCGGCGTCAGGGTGAGAAATGATAGCGAATGTTCTTCTGCGCTTGATTTCAGACTCGTATTGTGACATATCAAAACCTCCGATGGAAGGAATGGGGGAAAACCTGCATATAAACAAGTTATTTTACCATATTCCGCACCTTCACACAAGGGGGCGGAAATACAAAAAAGCCTGAAACAGCGGGGCTGTTCCAGGCATTTTTTCAAAAATCGTTATTTTTCCGCCCAGTTTCCGGTGGCCTCGGCGGTGAGGTAGGCGTTGATGAAGCCGTCCAGCTCACCGTCCATCACGGCGCCGATGTTGCTGGTCTCGTAGGCGGTGCGGTTGTCCTTCACCAGCTGATAGGGCATGAAGACGTAGGAGCGGATCTGGCTGCCCCACTCGATCTTCAGCTGCACGCCCTTCAGGTCGGAGATCTTCTCCGCCTTCTCCTGCATCTGCAGCTCCACCAGCTTGGCCCGGAGCATCTTCATACAGTTGTCCTTGTTCTGGAACTGGGAGCGCTCCTGCTGGGAGGCCACCACGATGCCGGTGGGCTTGTGAATGAGACGTACGGCGGAGGAAGTCTTGTTAACGTGCTGGCCGCCGGCGCCGCTGGCGCGGTAGACCTGCATCTCAATGTCCTCGGGGCGGATCTCCACCTCCACGTCCTCGGGCAGGTCGGGCATGACCTCCACGGAAGCAAAGGAGGTCTGGCGGCGGGCGTTGGCGTCAAAGGGAGACACGCGCACCAGACGGTGCACGCCGTGCTCGCCCCGCAGGTAGCCGTAGGCGTTCTCGCCCTCGATCATAATGGTGGCCGACTTGATGCCCGCCTCGTCGCCGTCCTGGTAGTCCATGATCTGGTAGGTAAAGCCATGGCGCTCGGTCCAGCGGGTGTACATACGGTAGAGCATCTGGGCCCAGTCCTGGGCCTCGGTGCCGCCGGCGCCGGGGTGGATGGTCAGGATGACGTTGGAGCTGTCGTACTCGCCGGTGAGCAGGGTCTGCAGCCGGGCCTCCTCCATCTCCTCTTCCAGGGCGGCGTAGCCCTCCTCCAGCTCGGGGACCAGAGACTCGTCCTCAAACTCGTTGCCCATCTCGCACAGGGCCATCAGGTCGTCCCAGTGCTGCTTACGCTTATGGTGCTTGTCCACCTTGGTCTGGAGGGTCTTGATGCGCTGCTGCACCTTCTGGGCCTTCTCCAGGTTGTTCCAGAATCCGTCGGCGGCCGACTCGGCCTGGAGCATATCCAGCTCCCGCTCGGCGCTCTCCAGGTCCAGGGCCTGGCCCAGCTTCTCCAAGGTGGGGGCCAGATTGTTCAGCTTGACTTTGTACTCGTCGAATTGAAGCATAGGGTCCTCACTCTCTTTAACAAAAATAAACTTCCCGGTGGGGAAACATGAAAATTCAGCTAAAATATTATATCTGACGCGGGAAGAAAAGTAAACCCCCGCAGGAAAAATCGGGGATTTTCATAATGGAGAGAATGGAAAAGGCCCTCCTGCAAGGAGTTCCGACGCCCGGTGGCGGCGGAATAAATTGAAATTGGTTTTTTCCGGGGACCGGTGCCTCGGAAAAAACACTTCTCACGCAAGTTTGGCCGACTTTTCCGTAAGGAATCGAGGCCGAACTTGCGTGCAATCCTGATTCAAACAAGGCGCTTTGCGGCTTGTTTGAGGAAAAGGCGGTCTCCGTATAGGAGACCGCCCTCAGCGATCGCTGATGAGCCACACCTCGCCCTGGAAAATCAGGTCATCCAGATCCTTGGGCGCGGGGACCGGGATCTGAGGATAGGGATGAGTATTATACATGGCGGTTTCTTCCATTTTTGTTCGCCTCCTTGGGTAACGTTGTCCGGTGCTTGCCGGCATACAGACCAGTATATGCCGGGCAGGGCGCAATATGTGCCGGATTTTGTACACCCAAGGAACTAAAATTTTCCAGCGCTTAAATTGCAATTCGGGGGGCAGCGTGGGATTGGATGCTGTGGACCTCGCCTTGATGGGTCACGATGCTCTGGTGTCGCTCGCAGTTTATTTGATCCCCAACATGAACCCGGTCGTAGTCTTCTTGGCTGCAGGACAGCGTAAATTGCTGCTGTGTGGCCTCCTCAATGACGATATAGTTTTCTGTCCCGGATTCAAACTTATCCATGACTGTGACCTCTCCCGCCATTGCATAGTAGCTGGCGTGGACCTGGTGCACCCGATAGGCAGCATAGCACCCGCCGACCACCACCACAAGCGCGGCGGCCAAAAGAAGCTTTTTATATAATTTCATTGCCGTGACTCCTTTCCATGAGAATCGATCCCTTTGTGCCCTTCTATTTGGTTAGACGCAAAAGGAACCGGTTGGTTTTTTTCAATCTGCAATTTTGCGCAAAAAGAAAGGAAACCGGAATGTTCCAGTTCCCTTTTTAAAAAATGCGGGGCTTTGAAGCCCCGCATATGGTATAATCTCTATGTTGTGATGGGCAGATGTCAGGGCACAAAGCGGTAGCCCAGTCCCCGCACCGTGCGGATGTGGACGGGATGCTGGCGGTCGGGTTCGATCTTGCCCCGCAGGCGGTTGATGTAGACCATGATGGCGTTGTCATCCACCGCCACCGCCGTGCCCCACACCCGCTCGTAGAGCATGTCCTTGGTGAATACCTGGTTGGGGTGCTGGAGGAATAAAAGCAGCAGGGCGCCCTCCCGGGAGGACAGGTCCAGCACCTCCTCCCCCTTGAAAAAGCGCATGGTGGCTCCGTCATAGCGGAAGGGGCCGCAGCGCAGCTGCTGGGAAGCGGCAGAGGAAAATTCCCGGCTGCGCCGCAGCAGAGCTTTCACCTTGGCTCCCAGCACCACCGGGCGGAAGGGCTTTGTGACATAGTCGTCTGCTCCCAGGGACAGTCCGTAGAGGGAGTCGTAGTCCTCGTTGCGGCCGCTGATGATGATGACCGGGGTCTTGATCCCCCGCTCCCGCAGCCGGCGCAGCACCTCGAAACCCTCCATGTCTCCCAGATTTACGTCCAGCAGAATGATGTCAAAGGTGCGTGCTTCCAGGGCCTGGAGGGCCTGCTCCCCGCTGCCCACCGCCTGGGAGTCCATGTCGTTGCTGCGCATCACCTTTTCCAGCAGTTTGCAGATGGCCGGGTCGTCGTCCACAATGAGCACCTGATCCGCCATGTCCTGTCCCCCTTCCAGGCACCTGAGCAAACTGCACAAACGCCCTGTGATTTTTTCTGGAATTATTATAATATCAGGGGGGAAACAAGTCAATTCCCTGGAGAAAGGAAGCCGCTATGAGAGAGAAGAAGCGCAGCCGCCCGGAGATGCGGCCGGTAATGCTGGGTACCGCGGTGGTGCTGGTGCTGTTTCTGGCCGGACTGCTGTACCTGGGTGTGGCCACCTGGCTGCAATACAAAAACAGCATCATCGACAAGCAGAAGGAGCAGATGCTGCTTACCACCCAGGCCATCAGTGAGAACCTGGAGCAGTATATCCAGGAGGCCCAGGCGGATTTGGAGAGCCTCTCCCTTGCGGCGGAGAAGCTGGATGACCCCGACCTGGCCGCGGGAGCCAGGGAGCAGCTGAAGACCTATGCGGACAGCCATGAGGGAGCGATATATGATGTGGTAGTGCTGGGGAAGGATGGCCAGATCACCTTCCGCATCCGGGACAGCCAGGTAGCCCAGGTGTTTGGTTCCACCACCCAGGAGGGCCAGCAGGTGGCCCAGGTGCAGATGGAGGATAAAACGTTGTGCCTGATGCTGGGAGGCCAGCTGCCCCAAGGCGGTCGGCTGTGCCTGCTGATAGACCTGGGGAACTACTATAAAAAGCAGATCGCCCAGCTCCATGTGGGCACCAACGGCTATGTGCTGGTGAAAAACTCCGACGGCGTGATCCTCATGCACCCGGAGGACAGCCAGCTGGGCATCAATGTCATCTCCGGCCGGGAGGAGCTCTACCCCGGTGTGGACCTCACCAGCCTCAACCAGCTGGTGGAGGCCCAGAACCAGGGGGGCCAGGGGGTCATGGAGTACGAGTCCTACTGGTGGATGGACCCCGACCTGCCCATGGTGCGCAAGGTGGCCGCCTGGTCGCCGGTGCATGTGGGGGACGACTTCCTGGTGGTCAGCGCGGTGATGGATTACAGCGACATGTACGCCCCGGTGGCCCAGGGCTTTATCCGCCTGGCCCTGGTGTTTCTGGCTTTGACGGTGTGCGTCACCGCCATGGTCCTCTATTTGGGCAAGCTGATGCTGGACCGGCAGCGCAGCCAGGCGGAGATCTCCGACCTGCGAGAGATCAATCAGGCCCTGGAGGAGCTGCACCGCAGCGAACAGGCCATTGCTCACCAGCAGCGCCTTCAAATCATGGGCACCATGACCGGAGGCATCGCCCATGAGTTCAACAACCTGCTCACCCCTATTTTGGGCCACGCGGAGCTGATGCTATTGGACCTGCCCGAGGACTCCGAGCTCTACGACAGTGCCCAGGAGATCGCCCAGGCCGCCGGACACTGTAAGGAGATCATCCAGCAGCTGTCCGCCCTGAGCCGAAAGAATGTGGAGACTGTCTACAAGCGCCTGGACGCCGGAGAGGCCTTTGGCCGGGTGATGAAGATGGTACGCTCCATCTGTCCGGACAACGTGGAGCTGGACATCGACCTGGACTTTGGCGGGGCGGCGTTCCTGGGCAATGAGACCCAGCTGAGCCAGGTGGTGCTCAATATGGCGGTCAACGCCGTCCATGCCATTGGACAAAAAGAGGGACATATCGCCATCACCGGACGGGCCTTGGGCAAGGAGGAACTGGAGGAGCGGGGCCTGACACCCCCCTCCCGGCTGTGGGAGCGGTATCTGTGCCTGGATATCCGGGATGACGGCTGCGGCATGAGCAGCGCCACCCTCGCCCAGATCTTCGACCCCTTCTTTACCACCAAAAAGGCGGGCCAGGGCACCGGCCTGGGGCTGTCTCTGGCTGACCAGATCATCCGCTCTCACAAGGGCAGCATCACCGCTGAGAGCCAGGTGGGCCAGGGCAGCGTCTTCCACATCCTGCTGCCGGTGGCCCAGGCGGAGAGCGTCCCCTCCCCTGCTCTGGACGGGGAGCAGCCCACTATCCTGCTGGTAGGGAGCAGCGCCAAGGTGCTCCAAATGCTCTCCGACAGTTTTCGGGCCATGGATGTTCCGGTGGAAACTGCCCGGGACTGGGATGAGGCTGCCGCTGTGCTGGAGCGGGGCGCGGTAGACGTGCTGGCGGCGGACGGCGGCCTGGAGGAGGAGCGGGCTCTGGACTTCTGCCTGTCCTTCCAGGGCAAGTACCCCCGGCTGATGAAGCTCCTGCTGGTGGAGCGTCCCACCCGGGAGGTGCTGGAGGCCAAAAACCGGGGACTCATTCAGGGCTGGCTGGAAAAGCCGGTGTCGGCGCAGGCCATTCTGGAGGAGGCGCACCGGCTCCGGGGGGAGCAGGCAGTCGGCGCAACCACACTTTAAAAGATGTTTTTATGGGCTGGGGACCTCCCCAGCCCATTTTTTGACCCTTTCTTAACAAACTGTAAGGCCAGCCTTACAGGACTGTAAGCGGAATGCGTGGATGGTGTAAGCTTTCCTCCCTATAATAAAAATCACTAAAACTAAGCGGGAGAAGAAAGAAAAATGAGGAGGAAGTTACAATGAATGAAACCATGCTGGCGCTGTTGGGCTTTGCTACCGTCATCGCCATCATCGTCCTGCTGCTGCGGAATGTCACCGTACCGGCTCTGGCCTTTGTAGGCGTATCCACCGTGACTACCGCGATTCTGGTACTTACCGGAACCTTTACCATCAAAGAGATGGGCGACTTTATTGCCGCAGGCGTCGCTGACGTCCACTCCACGGCCGCCCTGTTCATCTTCTCGGTGCTGTTCTTCGGCATCATGAATGATGTGGGCCTGTTTGACCGGATCATCAATGCCCTGATGAAGAAGGTAGGCACCAATGTGGTAGGCGTGGCCGTGATGACCTGTATCATTGCCATGATCGGCCACCTGGACGGCGGCGGAGCCTCCACCTTCCTGATCACCATCCCCGCCATGCTTCCCGTGTACAAGCGGCTGAAGATGCGCCCCACCACCCTGCTGCTCATCTGCGTGACCGCCATGGGCGTGATGAACCTGCTGCCCTGGGGCGGCCCCACCATGCGCTCCGCCTCCGTGCTGGGCATTGAGGCCAATGACCTGTGGATCCAGCTGATGCCCATGCAGGCGGTTGGTATTGTCATCGCTCTTGTGACCGCTTTTGTCTGGGGCAACATTGAGAAGCGCCGGGGCGCCGGTGTCAACAGCACTCTGGTCATTGACTACGGCGACAGCGACGATACCGGCGTCAGCCAGGAGCAGAAAAACGAGCTGGCCCGTCCCCAGTTCTTCTGGGTCAACCTGATCCTGACCCTGGTGGTCATTCTGGCCCTGGTGTTTGTCAAAATCCCTTCCTACTGCACCTTTATGATCGGCTGCGTCATCGCCCTGTTTGTCAACTACCCCGGCGCCAAGATGCAGAATAAGATCATCAAGTCCCACTCTTCCGCCGGTCTGATGATGGCCTCCACCATTCTGGCCGCCGGTGTGTTCTTGGGCGTGCTGGAGCAGAGCGGCATCATGAACCACATGGCCAATGTCCTGGCCTCCTTCATCCCCACCTCCATGGGCCGCTTCCTGCCCATCATCATCGGCGTGCTGTCCGTGCCCCTCACCCTGCTGTTCTGCACCGACTCCTACTTCTACGGCCTGCTGCCCGTGCTCATCAGCGTGGGCGATGCCTTCGGTGTGGATCCCGCTCATACTGCCATCGCCATGGTGGTCTGCCGCAACTGCGCCACCTTCATCAGCCCCGTGGTGCCTGCCACCTTCCTGGGTGTCGGCCTGGCCGGTGTGGAAATCAAGGACCACATCAAAAACAGCTTCTTCTGGATTTGGGGCGTGAGCATCTGCTGCCTCATCTCCGGTCTCCTTTTGGGCGTTATCGTCCTGTAATCCCAGTCCCCCCTACATGGGAACACCGTCTCCGTCCGGAGGCGGTGTTCCCATATATCCATAGAAAGGAGCCTTCCCATGCTCAGTGAAATTTTAAACTTTAACCGGGAATTTGTGGCCCGAAAGGACTACCTCCCCTACCAGACCACCAAATATCCCGACCGGAAGCTGGCCATCCTCACCTGTATGGATACCCGGCTCACCCACCTGCTGCCTGCCGCCCTGGGGCTGAGAAACGGGGAGGTCAAGATGATCAAAAATGCCGGGGGCGTGGTGCTGGCGCCCTACGGCGGCGTGGTGCGCAGCCTGTTGGTGGCGGTGCTGGAGCTGGGCGTGGAGGAGATCCTGGTGATCGGCCACACCGACTGCGGCGTGTGCGGCATGCGTCCTGAGGTGATCCGGCAGCACCTGCTGGCCCGGGGTATTGCGCCGGAGATTCTCTCGGAGATCGATGAGGCGGGAGAGGTAGACCTGGACGCCTGGTTTACCGGTTTTTCCGGAGAGGAGCAGGCAGTGCGGGACAGTGTGGCGATGCTCCGAGCCCATCCCCTCATGCCTCGGGATGTGGCCATCCACGGCCTGATCATCGATTCGTCCACGGGCGCGCTGCGGGTGCTGGAGCAGGACGGCCAGAAAACGTAAAAATCCCTCTTGACACCGGCCTGGAGATATGGTATTCTAATTGAGCACTTAAACGAGATCGGCGCCACGTCCCTTATGCCGGAGTGGCGGAATTGGCAGACGCCCGGGACTTAAAATCCCGTGGGAGCAATCCCGTGCCGGTTCGACCCCGGTCTCCGGCACCATATCGCGGGGTAGAGCAGTTGGTAGCTCGTCGGGCTCATAACCCGGAGGTCGGTGGTTCAAGTCCGCCCCCCGCAACCACATTGTGCGACCAAAAAAGATATCGCACCGGAAAACCCCGAAGCCGCAACGGTTTCGGGGTTTTTTCGCGTCCATTTTTGACTGCACGAAAAAAAGATATCTTCCCACCTCTTCCCCGTGCGGTGAGGACTTGAACTAAAACTGGGGGCTTTTGCGCTCAATTTTGAGTGAGCAACACGGAAAAATTTCTGTTTCTTCGAAAATTATTTTGTTAAATTTTTGTGAACAAAGTGGTTTGTGCTAAAATGTAGTACAAACCACTTTTCTATTCCACACATCTTGGCCGTCACTTTTTTAAGGTGACGGCCTTTTTTGTTTTCAGATAAAATCAAAACGAGAGCCCAAAAGGCGTCACGCACAGGAGGAAATCAACTTGGATCGAAAACAGTATTTTGAGGAACTACATATTGCGCTCACGCGGGAGGGGTTTACCTCCCAGCCTGAGCAGGGTGAATTGCTTCCCGTGGAGTGGGATGGTCTCCCCCTCTGCCGGATCACAGCGGACGGAGGCGTTCGCTACTGGCAGGGGGATGTAGCGACGCCGGAACGGGAACGAGCCTGTGAGCGAGCCACCGATCTGGCCTGCACCGTGCGGGAGTACATGACGCTGCTGGAACAGGCTCCGCCCCTGCAAGCCCAGAGCCTGACCGGTGACTACCGCCTGCTGGCTGACTTCAACGGAGCCGTGCTGGCTGCCCATCCCACCCGGCTTGGCGTCCAATTCGTCACATGGGACTGGAGCTTCGACCACACAGGTCTCAACCAGGGCAATTACTTTCAGGAAAACTATGCAGGTGCCAAACAGGACTTCGTCATCCGCGCCGGCCTCATTCCCAAACAACAGATCTTCAATCAAGAGCAACTTATCGAAATCTACCGGTGCTGCTCTGACACCTTGGACGCTGGTTTTGACTTGACTGCCGAGCAGGAAAAGTGCATCCGGAGTGTTCAGGAGCAGATTGCCATTGCAGCTCCCGATGCTCTGGAGCGCATAAGAGAGCAGGAGCAGCACCCCATGGAACCCTACAACCAAGAACCGATCATGTAGTATTCAGGCGCCGGAGTTTTGGAAATAAGACTCCGGCGCTTTTTTATTGCCTCAAACCAGACAGGAGGATTGAAGATTGGATCAAAAGAACGAACAAAAAGCGCCGCTGCGCATCAAAAATCTGGCTGAGTTAAAACGCTGTATCCGCCCCGGGACAGAGTTGGTGGCAACCAGCCATAGCAAGCACCCTGCCCTGGTCGGGCTTGTACGGGTGGTGACTGAGGTTCAGACCAACGCTTACTATTCCGTGGTCAAGGATCAGCCGACTCATCAATATTCGACCTGTAATTACGGGAAGGGATTCCGCTCTGATTTCGAAAAGGCATCCAACTATTTATTTGAGGGCACGACCATCAAGGTCCTTGACCGCAGAAGTAGTGATGGTAGCGTGCTTTACGAAATGGAACTTTATCCGGGCGAATACCTTGTCCTCGGTCAGAAGAACGACATGGAGGAGAATGCGGATATCAGAGAAGACAATGGCGAAATCAAGCAGGAAGGGATGAACATGACCTTATGACACGCTATTTCATGCGAGATACGCCGCTGTGCCAGCTGGAACAGCAGATGATGACCCCGCCCAATTTCAAGCCCAGAGGTCACGGCCGGTATTCTCCCGGTTTCCAATACAGCAGCGAGGACACGGAGTGCCCATATCTGGCAAAGCGGCTGGACAGCTTTACTGTGGGCGAGATTTCGCAATTTCAGGCGATGGCTGAAAAGCTGAATCTCACCAGCATGAAGGATCTCATCAACCTGACCTTCTGCTGCCAGCAGGCGACGGTGATCACGGACTTCACAAATTTGAAAGAGGTTGGCCGTGATCACTACATGAACATCCATGGCGGGTGTGCCAGCATGAAAGAACTGGAACAGCTGGACGGAGTGGAAACCGCTGTCCTGTTGATTGAGGACAATGAGGGGACTATCACCCGCTACGGAGTGGTCTATGGCAACGGCATGCAGCTTTCACGGCTCTATGATGGAAAACACCTGCCCTGCTACCACTATGAGGCCGATATGACTGCTGTCGGGATATCCTCTCGGTGGGAGCCGGAGAACAGCAGGAATGTGACCTGGATCTATCTCCCTGCATCAAAAGGACAAATTGAGCGCGCCATGCAGCGATCCGGCATTGCTGACCCAAAGGATATTTGCCTCTTTATATCTGACAGTTCATTCCCAGAGGAAGTGGACGTAGCACTGGACTTCCAGTGCGATAACATCCACGAGCTCAATAAGCTGGCACTGGTCGTGGATAAGCTTTCATATGATGACCGTGAGAAGCTGGGGGCCGCAGTAAGTATGGCCAAGCCGGAATGTGTCAGCCAAATCCGCCGTTTGGCAGAAAACTTGGATCTGTTTGAATTCGCCCCTGGCGCTCACACCCCTGCTGAATACGGGAAATACATGATCCAGAAATCCGGCCATTTTGAGTATGACCCCAATCTGGACGAGTTTTATAACTATGAGCGGTATGGCCTGCAGCACATGCACTATCAGTCGGGAGTGTTTACCAACCGCGGCTACATCGCCTATGTCGGTGCAGTAAGTCTAGAGGAGCTGATGGCAGACGACCCAGCAGAGGCCTATCAGCGGGAGCAGGACTTTCAGATAGGAGGGATGACATGATCCAACTCTTTATGAGCCGCAGCGGGAGTTCTGCCATTGTCCCGCTCCAGTTTCCCGCATCTCAGAGTGCTATTGCTGAAGCCTCCAGACAACTTGATGAGGCCAGCAGAGAAGGAAAAACAAAGATCGTTGAGATCAAAAGCATGATCGCCAATCTGCCGTCGTACCTCAGCCGACTTGACCCTGATTCCAGAACACAGCTTGCACAGCTGAATCGGCTTTCGAGTATCATTGCCCAAATGGACTCCCACGAACGGAACATCTATGCCGGCGCATTGGATGGCAACAGCATCAACGATTTGAACGATGTTATCCGTGTGGCGGAGCAGGTTTCGGACTACATCCTCATTCCCAATATCAATTCAGATGTGACACTCGGCCGTTATGTCGCTGTTGCCGGTCAGATTCAGGGTGATCCCAGATTCCCCGAAGCGGCCTGGCCCTACCTGGACTTCGCGAAAATCGGTGCGGAATACTATGCTGAGCATGGAGGGGCGTACACGCACGCTGGCTATTTGCTTCGCAAGCAGGATGCTGAACCCGTCAGAGAGAATGCGGAAAAAATCCGGCTTGAGCTCTCCTCCACTCAAGCGCAAGTGAGTGTATCGCTTCCGGCATTGAAGGAAGAGTTGGAGCGAGTAAAAAAATTGCTTGGGATTGATTGTTTTGCAGAGGCCGCAATTACCAGGATTTCTTTTTCTGTTCCCAATTTGAACGAGTATATTCCCACCACGGGAGTATGCGTGGAAGACGCAAATGAATTGGCCTGGGCAATTGAAGGAATGCAACTTGAAGATAGAGAGCTCATGAAATATCTGTCGGTTCTTTCTGTAGAGCAACCGGAAACTCTTCAAGAGGCCCTGCACTACGCCATGAATCTGGATGACTACGAACACTTCTCAGATGATCTGGATGCTTACGGAAAAGCTGTTCTGCGACGTATTGGTGCTGATGATGAGCTAATTAACACCATCGACGGGTATATGGATTTTGAGAGGATGGGCGAGGACGCTATGGTGGAGGATGGTGTCCGGAAAACTGAGTTCGGCTTAATCCGGCGATACAGCAGCCCTTTTTCTGAGGAGACACATACGTTAGAGATGGAATACCTTTCATAATGACTCGGGTAGTCAATTTTCTCTTGGTAAAACTGATAGCTTATACGTTGCTTAAAGTAAAGAATACTGAACAGCATCACCTGATGGATTAGGAGGAATGCAAATGAAAAAGAAACTCATGATCTCGGTGGCTTTGCTGGCCGTACTGGGAGCTGCTGTTGTAGGCTATTTTCACTTCTCTTAATAAAAATGTTTTTGACCATGGCTAATCTCTCTAAACTGTGGTATGTTGTGTACTTACTAAACCAAGGAGGTGAAAAACAATGAAACAGAAATATACGAAAAAATGTGAAAACGGCGTTCAGCTGAGGCCCGCTTCCATTGAGGAGGCGGGCCTTTTCTATTCAGAACTGGACCAGAAACAGGATGAAGCTCTGGGCACAGTTGGTCACATCCGCATGGACTTTGGTTCTGGTGGCAAGGAATTCTGGCATACCTGGTGGCCTCACAACGAGGATCGATTCAATACTTTGGAATTCAAGGAAGAACTCCAAGCTATCGTTGACACCTTGCGAGCACACGGGCCGCTAAAAGATCTGGCCTCCATGAGTAGCTACTGTCACAAAAACGGCGGTGCCATCACAGAGGACAGCAGAAGCTTTGGGTATGTGGCCGAAACAGACCACTACCGCTACTGTCTCCGCTGTACCCCTGCTCCGGGTGATTATCAGGGCTACCTATACTGCTATGATAAGCGGCAGCAGGAAATGGGCCAAAAGGACAAGATAGTGGGGCGAGTGACCTTTGCAGATGGTACGGCTCAGGAGTGCACAGACCCACATCAATATTGTCGTTCTTCGGCAGCGTAGTAAAGTGGCCACAGCTGCTGGCATAGATGTCCAACGCTTTCTCTGCTCTGAAATGGTATCCCTTGCGTTTGCACCATTTCTGGTAACGCTCTGTA
>NZ_JBHEVB010000007.1:0-209506 GCF_041925195.1 Flintibacter porci | reverse complement strand
TCACTCCAGCTGGTGGAAGTCTTTTCTCCAGCTTGATTTGTTGCGCTTTTTTGATCTCGCAAACTTTGCGGGATTTTTTTCATTTTAGGACTTGACTTTTATTTGCAGGACTCCTCACACCAGGAGCCACTTCTGGCCGTTCGGCATCTGGCGGAGGCTTCCCGGTATCCGCTCCAGCAGTTCCCCGGTATCATAATCCCGCACCAGAAGCTCCTCCCGGTAGTCCGGGTCCTCATACCAGACCGAAGTATACAGCCTGTTTCCTTCCAGAAACTCAAAAAACACATGGTCCTCTATCGCAAAGTCCCGGCGTTCCGGCCAGAGAATCTGGAACTGATTGTCGTGGGCGGACCGGGTCAGCATAAGCGGTGATGCCTCCAGCATGAGATTATAGCAGTCCGACACGATAGAGAGAGGCAACACCGCCAGCGGCTTAGTGATTTCCTCTGCTTCATCGAAGGACAAAATACGAATCTCTTCCTTTGGAAAATCCACCAGCAGCAACACAACCTGTCCATTGTGGTACGCCGGTCTGCCCAGGTACTGCCCCGGCTTGGTGCATACCGGCTCATAGACTGTGCCCTCCGGGCAGCGGACCAGGATAAGCCGGTTCTTGCGGATTGGATGACCGCTGCGGAACAGCTCTTCGGCTTCGTATAAATCTCCGCCGGCATAGTCGGCGCCCCAATACCATTTACTGCTGCCGGCCAGTGGTTCCAGATTGGTGATTCCATTTGTGATGATGCGTTTCATGTCCTGGCCTCCCCCACCATATCTTGACTTGATTTTGGGATTATATCACAGCAAATAGGGAAGGCTCATAAACATTCTCTTAAGTTTTCTTAATCTCCGGGAGCAAAATACTTTTTGGGTTTGCAGTACCCAATTTCCTGAGTTGCAAATAAAGGAAAAATTTGAAGTGCAGTTCGGGTCCACTCGCCTGGCGGGTGGTTTTCTTTATACAAAAATTTCCTGGACGAAATACCGTCCAGGGAACCGCATCGTTATACTTTTTCAAACGCAAATGGGAGCAACTCATCCAGAGTAAATCGCTTGATCTCTCCGCCTTCTCCCTCCAGAAGGATGATAAACGTCTTGCCATCGCAAAATTCACTCATCACCTGGCGGCAGATCCCGCAGGGCGAACAGGTGGAGCAGGCCTCATCCCCCCTGGCCCCGCCCACAATGGCGATCTTGGCAAAGTGCCTCTCCCCTTCCGACACCGCTTTGAAAAATGCGGTGCGCTCAGCGCAGTTGCTGGCTCCGTAGGAGGCGTTTTCGATGTTGCAGCCCAGGTACACCTTTCCGTCCTGGGTCTCCAGGGCTGCCCCCACCAAAAAGTTGGAGTAAGGGGCGTAGGCACGCTCCCGGGCCTGGTGGGCCAGCCGGATCAGTTCTTTATCGTCCATATCTTCGTCTCCTCCTTTATTCTCCGTCCCGCAGCTGGGACAGAATCGAATGTCCAATGGTCCCCTCCGGCATAGGCACCTGGAAGTTCTCCGCAATGGTGGCTCCGATGACCGCGAAAGTGTCCTGGTCTTCCAGAGGACCGCCCCGGGTGTACCGGGGCGACCAGGCCACCAGGGGAACCATCTCCCGGGTGTGGTCGGTGCCGGTATAGGTGGGGTCGTTTCCGTGGTCCGCAGTAAGGATCAGCAGATCGTCCTCCCCCAGCCGCTCCAGCAGCTCCCCCAGCTTCTCGTCAAAGCGCTCGATCTCCCAGGCATAGCCCTCCGGGTTTCTCCGGTGGCCCCACAGAGCGTCAAAGTCCACCAGGTTGACAAAGCATAGGCCGGTAAAATCCCGCCCGGCAACGTCGATAGTTTGCTCCATACCGTGGACGGAGGACTTGGACTTGTTGGACTCGGTGAGCCCCTCCCCGTCGAAGATGTCAAATATCTTGCCCACCGAGATCACGTCATAGCCCCCGTCCTTTAGGGCGTTAAGCACCGTCCGCCCAAAGGGCTTTAATGCGTAGTCGTGGCGGTTGGCGGTTCGTTTGAATTCCCCCCGCTTCATACCGGTGTAAGGCCGGGCAATGACCCGCCCCACCTTCCACTCGTCCCGCATGGTCAGCTCCCGGGTGATCTCGCAGTACCGGTACAGGTTTTCCAGACCCATGGTCTCCTCGTTGCCGCAGATCTGAAGGACCGAGTCGGCGGAGGTATAGACAATGAGGTGGCCCTCCCGGATCTCCTCCTCCCCCAGCTCCTCCAGAATTTCGGTGCCGCTGGCGCTTTTGTTGCCGATAATCTTCCGTCCGGTTCGCTTCTCCAGCTCCCGGATGAGTTCTGGGGGAAATCCGTGGTCGGTGAAGGTGACAAAGGGCTTGGTCACGTACAGCCCCATCATCTCCCAGTGGCCGGTCATGGTGTCCTTGCCCCGGCTGGCCTCCCGCAGGCGGCAGAACCGCCCGGCGGGTCGGCTGACTGGCTCTACCTGCTGAAGCGGGTGCAGATTGACCAGCCCAAGCTTTTGCAGGTTGAGAATGTGAAACGCCTCCACGCTCTGGGAGATATGACCCAAAGTGTCCACGCCCACGTCCCCGTACTCCGGGGAGTCGGCCATGGCACCCACCCCCATGGAATCCAACACCACCACAAAGACGCGCTTAAATTCTTTCATATCCGATCCCTTTCTGGCTGAGCCCGCCGGGGCTCAAATGTTATAGTTGATAAATTTGACGTCCTTCACAAAGGGCTCCAGTGACAGCATCTCCATGATCTCCTCGGGCATCTTTTCCCGGGGCAGCTTGATGGACAGAACCGCCCCGCAGCTGCCGTCCTCCCGGCACTCGGACACCTCTTTGTCACTGAGATAGCCGTCGAACTCCTCGATGAGCTTATAGACCACGGGGAGATACTCCATTCGTTTGACCTCAATGTACAGCCCAAAGCGGTTGTGGTCCCGGGAGAAACGGTAGGCCACCGGTTTGAGGCAGGAGACAGTGAGATAGACCGCCGCAGTGCCTAAAATACCGCCGGCGTAAAAGCCGATGCCCACAGCCAGGCCGATGCAGGCCGCCGTCCACAGCCCCGCCGCGGTAGTAAGCCCCCGCACCTCCAGCTTTCCCCCGGTCATGATGCTGCCCGCCCCCAGAAAGCCGATGCCGCTGATGACCTGGGCGCCCAGCCGGGCTGGGTCCCCGGTATTAAAGTACTGGGCCATATACTGGCTGGTGAGCATGACCACCGTGGAGCCCAGGCACACCAGCATATAGGTGCGCATCCCGGCGGCCTGGTTGCTCTTGGCCCTCTCAATGCCCAGAATGCCGCCGCAGCAGGCAGCCAGCAGGATGCGCACCACCATGGAAACCGGGTTAAGCTCCTGGAGGAGCCCATAAACACTCATCAGCGCCTCCACGGGTCAGCTCCGCTTCCCGTGCTCCAGCCGCTTGGCCAGAAGCGCTTTGAACTTCTCCACCGAGGTATTGGCCACCAACTCCTCGGGGAAACCCACCTCCTTCAAAATTTGCAGGGCCCCGTCAAAGCGGCCCACTGTGTCGGCGTAGTGGGCATCGCTGCCCACCGAAACAGGTACACCCAGCTCCTTGCACAGCTTCAGCATGGTTTTGGCGTTGTCCTTGGTGTTGAGCCGGAAGTAGGCAGTCTGCAAGGAGGCGTTGTTCACCTCCAGCAGAATGTCCTCCTCCTTGGCCTTTTTCACCAGGGCCTCGTAGTCTACGGGGATATACCCGTCGTCCGGGTGGCCGATGATGTTCACATAGGGATTGTCCATGGCACCCAGAAAGGCCTGTGTATTCTCCTCCAGGGTACCCGGCTTGGTACACTCGGTATGAAAGCTGGCGATGCAGATGTCCTGGCGTTGGAGGATGTCTTCGGGCATGTCGATGTGCCCCTCAAAATCCAGGATGTTCAGCTCCACCCCGTAGAGCATCTCTACCCCTTTGAGCGTCTTGGGCAGCACGTGGTAGTTCATGAAGTGCAGCAGCGGACTGGAGTCGGACAGCGCGGGGGCATGGTCGGTCACGGCCAGCAGCTTAAGGCCCTTGTCCGAAGCGGCCTGGGCCAGCTCGGTTACCGTAGAATAGGCGTGGGCGCTGGCAATGGTATGGGAATGGGTGTCTAAGATCAGTTCCATCATAAAAATCTCCTTTTTATTCGATTCATCCCGGTCTATCCGAGAAACGCCCGTGCAGGGAGAGGACCCGCTCCTCTCCCTGCACGTTGTTCAGAAAAGCCTGGTTACCAGAACATGGTGTCCAGTACTTTTCCGGTGTTGAAGGTGGCGGTGCGGTGCTCCGACACCATACCGTCGTCAATTTTGTAGTAGTTGTATCCGTAGGTCTCCCGGAAACGCACCGCACCATTCATCAGCAGGTCGGCGTAGAAGGACATACCGTCCACCGTGTAGTAGGGCACGTCCCCATAGAAGTAGGCGAACTTGTGGTGGGTGTGGCCGCACAGCAGGCAGTCGATCTGACGGTCCCGCAGCAGCTCAGGGAACTCCTTCTGATCGGGGATGGCGGGCACCGAGGCCTGGTGCTCCATAAAGTGGTGGTGGGTCATCAGGATAATGTGCCGGTCCTGAATCTGGGCAAAGGCATCCTTGAGCCACTGCATCTGCTGAGGGGTAATGACCCCGTCTGGATTGCCCTGGACCGAGGTGTCCCAGGAGATAATGGCCGTGTCCCCAAAGTGAGCTACGCAGTTGTATGGCTCAGAGGAGGGCTCCTGCCCCAGCCAACCCTGATAGAAGGACGCCTTATTGTCGTGGTTGCCCAAAGTCACCACCACCGGCAGGCCGCCTACCTGGTCCTCAATGAACTGCCGCAGCTGGGCGTAGTCCTCTGCGGTCCCGTCTTCGGTAAGGTCGCCGGAGATGAGCAGGCAATCCAGGTCGGGATAGGACTCCCGGGCCTGGGCCAGGCAGCGGCCCAGGGGCTCCAGAGGGGCCTGCATCCGGTAGAGCACCGCCTTGTACCCCTTCTCGCAGGGTTCATAGCTCTGGCGGTAATGAATGTCGGAAATATGCAGGATCTTCATGTGCTCTCCCATCCTTTCACTGTCTGGCGTTGATCTCAGCCTGGTACTGCTCCACCATCTCCTTCTTTAGGCGGAAGCCAAAGGCAAAGATCAGGGCACCCACCAGGAGAACCGCGCCGGGGATAACCATGAAGGCCACGCAGATGCCGGTTTTCAGCTCAGTGGGAATCACATCCATGACCATGTTGGGGTCGAAGGAGGCCACCGCCAGACAGGCGGAGATGATAAGACCCCGGGACACGATGCCCACGTTCAGGGGCACCATCTGCAAGCCAGTGATCCAGCCCGCGGCGTTCTTGCCCGTCTTCCACTGGTTGTAGATGATCACGTCGGAGTAGAGCATGGGCTGGCTGGCAATGACTACGCCAAAGCCCAGCTGCACCAGACTCATGAACACGATGACCTCGTACATGTGCTCATACCGCAGGAAGGCGATACCGGAGCAGGCCGCCATGAACACCAAGGCCAGCAGGAAGGTGCGCCGGGCGGTGATGGCTTTCACCAGCTTCTTGCACAGGTAGGAGCCCAGAATGCTGACAAAGCTGGAGACCATGATGTAGGGAGAGAGCATCTCGCTGTGCTCCACCACGTAGTCGAAGTAATAGATGGCGATGCCGGAGGTGACAAATACGTACACATAAGGGGCAATGCAGGCGATGAGCAGAGCCACCAGGGAGGGATTCTGGATCAGGGAGACAGCTAGGTCCTTCAGGCTGGTCTTCTCCTTGGCGGGAGCCTTCTGGTTCTGGAGGGTGTCCTCCTTTTCCTCATAGCCTTCAAACATGCGGAAGTGGATGTAGTAGCCGATCACCATGGCCAGGCCCAAACAGAAGGCCACGCCGGCGTACTGATTCTTGGTGCCCAGGATGCTGGCGAACACACCGGCCAGAGGCACGCCTACCACGGAGAAGATCACCTTGGAGAAGCTGTTCCACATAGCCCGGGTGGAGGACAGCTGTGCCCGCTCCTCCTGGGTCTTTCCGGCCACGCTGATCATGGAGATGCTGGCTACATAGGGGAACTGCCACAGGGTGTGGCTGATGATGGCCGCCGCCATGATAATGAGGCCGGAGATCACGCCGTCGCCAATCTTGACAAACTGGAAGGGGTAAATCAGAGGTATCAGCCAGGGGATCACCACCAGCCAGGACCGGTAGCGTCCCCACCGCATGGGTTTGCTGCTGTTGATGATGCCGCCGGCCACGCCCACCAGGATGGCGCAGACTACGCTGGTCACGGTGGTGATGACGGAGATGGTTGCCATGGAATACTGGGCCATGTTGGTGAGGAAAAAGCTGAAGAAATACGATTCCACGTTGGTGGTCAGGGTGTAGCCGCAGTCCCCTACTCCGTAGAAGATCCGCAGTGCCCTGCTTAGTCCGTTTCGTTTTTTCTCTCTCATTGTTCTCTGTGCTCCTTTCTTGTGTTTGGTGCCTTGCTGACATCACTGTACCATTTTGTGTACCTGTCACAAATGACCTGTGTCACATATCACAAAAGGAAGTGGACATATTGTTTTCCAATGGGCATTGTGCTATATTCAAACACAGGAAGAGGGCAACACCGGGAAGAGAGAAGGGGATATTTTGAAGATTTTGCACGACCCCATCCAAAAAGAAAAATTGATCCAAACCCACAAGCTGGCGGACTATATGACCCTGGACATCCATGAGATCTCCGATTTGGTCTGCTTTGCCCGCAATGAGTACCTGGTCACGGCGGGCGTTCCGTCGGACTACCTCTACTTTGTCATGAGCGGGAAAACCATCTGTTTTTCCTACACCACCAACGAAAAGAACAACTGTGTCTCCTTTACTCAGCACCAGACCCTGATGGGCGAGGCATCCTCCCTGTTTGGAAAGCCTCCAACCTTCAACGTGAAGGCCCTGTCCGATACGGTTTGTATCGCCATCAATCTTCCACGCTACCGCACCGCTCTGCTCAACGACCTCACCTTCGTGCGGAATATCTGTGAGCTGCTGGCCAGTAAGATCAACAACGAGGGCCGCTACTCTACCACTCTGCTGGACCCCCCTGGAGGTGCGCCTGGCCCAGTTTATCCTGCTCAATACCGCCGGCCATCTCTTTACCCTCCAGCTTACCGACTGCGCCGATGCTCTGAACACCAGCTATCGTCACCTGCTGCGGATCATGAAGCAGCTGTGCGCCTTGAACATTCTTTCAAAAGAACACAATTGCTACTACATTCAGGACCGGGACGCCCTGGAGCGGGTGTCCTCCGGTGAACTCCTGATCTATGAATAAAAATATGGGCGGCAAAAGTAAACGCTTCTGCCGCCCATATTTTTATTTTTTGTTTTTATCCGCCTGGATGAGCTGGCCAATGCCGGCCACAGCGGTCTTCACCGCCAGGTCTGTGTCGTACACCGCCACGTCGGGCAGACCCATCTCCCGACGGGTCTGGTTGGCCAGCACCAGCAGCACGGTGCCCATGCGTACCCGGCGCACGGCGGCGGTAATAAACAGAGCTGCTGACTCCATCTCCGAGGCCAGAGCCCCACAGACTTTCCAAGCCTCCCAGCGGTCAGTGAGCCAAGTATGACATGGCATGGTCTCCGGGCTGTGCTGGCCGTAGAAGTTGTCCTTACACTGGACTACGCCCACGTGGTACTTGGCCTGCATCTCCTGAGCCGCCCGTTCCAGGGCTTTCACTACCTCGTAGTGGGCCACGGCGGGGTACTCAATGGGTGCGTACTCTCGGGTAGTACCCTCGGCGCGCACTGCACCAGTGGCAATGACCAGGTCTCCCCCGCACACCTCGGGCTGCATGCCCCCGGAGGTACCCACCCGGATAAAGGTATCCACTCCGCAGTGGATCAGCTCCTCCATGGCGATGGATGCCGAAGGCCCGCCGATGCCGGTGGAGGTAACGGCCACCCTCTCCCCCATCAGTTCGCCCACGTAAGTGACGTACTCCCGGTTCTGGGCAATCTTCCGGGGATTCTCCAAATACTGTGCGATCTTTTCGCACCGGCCGGGGTCTCCCGGCAGAATGGCATAGCGCCCTACCTCCCCCTTGGCGAGATCGATGTGGAACTCCTTCCCCTGGGAATATACCAGCGACATATGACATGCTCCTCTCCAGTTTTTTGTTGCTGACTGGAGTGTACCTTTTTTAAGGGAGCACAGAAATGACCCATGTCATATCTTAGTCTACGATTTGTGGCTGGCCTGCGATGGTTTTACCTATATAAATTTATGATGATTTTCTCAAATTCTTTATTTTCGTTTGAGCCATGGGGCAGTGCAGAAATTTCTTGCTTATTGGTGGTTGCTGCTTTTTTTGTTGGAAATTGGCTCTGATTGGACAGAAATTGATCTAAATCATTGCTTTTTGCTGCAATTTTTGTTATAATTTTTATAATAATACGTTGTTCTGCCTGCAAATTTGCTTTAAAAAATTTCTTGAAAATACGAATTTAACCTGCGCGCACAGAAATGGATTGGAATCGTCCATTCAGACGACTTTTGTAATCGCTCCTGCCAGTAATGTTCCGTTTTAAAAGAGGAGGTTTTCCGTATGAAAAAGAACCGTCGTATCCTTATCATTGCAGGCGTTGTGTGTATACTTGCTGCCGTGCTGGCAGGTGCGTATTGGAATACACGGCAAGAACCTGGTTCTTTGCAGCTTTCAGAAGTTGATGCGTCGCGCCCTCTGGCCGAATTTCATGGGCAGCCGGTATATGTAAAGGATGTAGAACGCCACATGTACAATCATGCTGCGGCAGGACAATCGAATCAACAGACAGCGGAAGAAAGCCTGACAGAAATCCTGCAAAACATGGTTTAATATGAGGAGGCCATCCGGCTTGGATATGCTGCCACGCAGTCTGAAGTGGATGCCCTGGTTGAAAACAGCAAACAGGCTTACGCCACGCCGGAAGGCAAGGAAATGATGGATCAGTATTGTGAGGAAGTCAATCTTACGATTGACGAGTATTTCAAGTATTTGGGAGAGAAAGCGCCCAGAACGATTGCGCGTCAGAAGCTGCTGGATGCGGTGGGAAAAGAGTATTGTGAAGATCATGGATTGAACTTTACAAAAGTCAATCCACCCAAGGAAATGATAGATGCGCGGGATGCCTATGTGGCGGAACTGTTTGCCCAGGCACAAGGAGATATTATTTATTATACAACTGGAACGTGAAGAGTCTTTCCTGTTAAGTACGCTTCCGTAGGAATGGATGTTTCCTTTGCCAACGAACGGCACGGCTGTTTTTTCCCTGGCGACTCCATCCACCTCAGTCCCAGGTATTGAATATGATTTCTCCCACTGTTTGCGGCCGCCAGAAGCTGATCTGCTCCAGTTCTTCCTGGCCTAGTTCCTTGCAGAGGCTGTGCCAGTCCTGATTTAACTCGTCGAGACTCAACACATGCACCGGGCTTTCCGCAGTTGGAGCCACTTTGGCTGCTGGGTCAGTGTGAATCCACCGAAGGGGTCTCTTTGGGCAAAAGCTGCGTAGGGATAATGGGCATTCTGCAAGACAAAAATGGAGCTTTCATATTTGCAGATCTGGGCAAAATAGAAACTCCTTGCGGTGGTGTCTGTATCCACTTCTGCCACAGTTCCTCCGTTGCTTCGGGCCAGCATGTGACCCATCTGTCGGAATGATTTCTCATCCTCTAAAGGCGGCGGCTGTGTTTTTGCATCCCAAAATCCTGAAATTCCCCGTAAAAGTATCATGCGATCCTCCCTTTTTGTTTTTCCTGACTGTATCTTGCCCCTGTGATTATTGGTTGCAGTCTATATAACAGTCGCTGCTCGAAATGATTCAGGTCTGGGATTATAGCAGAGATAAGAGAGAAGGCATATAAATGTTCTCTTAACTTTTCTTAATTTTACCTCCCATCCGGTTGCTTCCCTCCTGCTTTGGAGGAACTTGTCCATGCGGTTCCATTCCAATCGTATGGCTAATTATAAAAAGTAAGCGGGTACTCTTTGCTCAAAGAGTACCCGCTTACTTATTGTCCTTACATTATATGGTCGGGATGGTTACTCCTTTTTCCCGCAGGCAGTGCAGCCGCCGCATCCCTTCCAAAGCTCCTCCGCAGTGCCCTTCCAGTTTTCCGCATAGGGTATCGTCTTATCACACAGATGGTCCACATTCTCCGGGCTCTGGTAGTCGGTACTCACCGCGCCTGTCTTTTTCACCATGGCCCGCAGCGCCTCGGGATTTTCCAGCATGGGGCAGGGACGCAGCATGTTTTCATTGAAGGGCTGGTTGTCGTGATACGCCATGAAGATGGGACTCTTGAGGGCGTCCAGCAAGCTGGTGTCGTGGATGTTGCAGTTGGAGTAGTGGATGAATACGCAGGGCTCCACATCGCCCTTGGCGTTGATGTGCAGATAGTTTCGTCCGCCGGCGATGCATCCGCCTACATATTCCGCATCGTTCTGGAAATCCATGGAGAAGATGGCTTTGCTCTTACGGAATTCCCGAATCCGGTGGTATACCTCTTTCCGCTGCTCCGGGGTGGGCAGCAGCTGGGTGGCTGCGTCATTGCCCACAGGCATGTAATGGAAGAACCAGACAAACAGAGCGCCGCTGTCGATGATATGGTCAAAGAATGCTTCACTGGTGATGTCTTTGTAGTTCTGGCTGGTGTAGCAGGTGGAGATGCCGAAGGGCAGGTGGTGCTCCTTCAACAGCGCCATGGCCCGGTTGACCTTCTGATACACACCTTTGCCCCGGCGGGAGTCGTTGGCCTCTTCAAACCCTTCCAGGGAGATGGCGGGGACAAAGTTCTTTACCCGCAGCATCTCCTGGCAGAATTCCTCGTCAATGAGGGTGCCGTTGGTAAAGGCCAGAAATTCGCAGTCCGGATGCATCTCACACAGCCGGATGAGGTCGGCTTTCCGCACCATAGGCTCACCGCCGGTGTAGATGTACATATAGGTGCCCAGTTCCTTGCCCTGACGGATAATGGAGTCGATGGTCTCCAGACTGAGGTTGAGCCGATTGCCGTACTCAGCTGCCCAGCAGCCGGTACAGTGCATATTGCAGGCAGAGGTGGGGTCCAACAGGATCGCCCAGGGTACGTTGCAATTTTCCCGGGCTTTGACCTCTTCCTGGGTAGCGCTGCCCTTCAGGCTGGCATTAAACAGGAAGTTTTGGAAAAAGGCCCGGCGCACCCCGGGGTCCAGTTCATAGACCCGCAGAATCAGCTGGTACCAGTTGTTCTTCTCTTCGATGACCTGCCGGATGGCATCCCGCTGGCTCTGATACCAGCCCTCCGGGGTAAAGCGGTCCACCAGGGACATGAGCTTGGGAATGTTTTCTTCCGGATTTCCCTCGATATACTTCAGTGCCTGATTGATGGCAAAGTTCTGCATATTATCTTTTACATTATTACGCATGATGTTTCATCCTTTCCATGCCCGATTCCGGCTGATTAAGGCACATTATAGGGAACAAGCGCGAAAAGTCACGGGACATAAGTTGGGATACGTCAAAAATTTGGACATCCTCCCTGCTCCGTTACCTTTTGGGACACAGAAGGTCCCCTGTCCATTGCCTGCATATGGACAGGGAACTAAGCTTTTCTGTGATATAACTGCAACAGTCCGGGAAGGAGATTCATTTCATGGAAAACAGTATGTCCCGTATCTTAATAGAGACCACTGTCCGGCAAACTTTGAAGGGGCTGAAAGAAAACCCCAAGCGGAGCATCCGGAATTTGGTGGACATGTCGCTGCATTTTTCCGAAGGCCGTTTTCAAAGCCACTTTTTCCAGACAGCCCGCACGATGCTGGAGCATGAGGACAGTGCGTATTATTCTCTGGTGGAGCATTCCACCAGCCACATCGAAACAGAGCACCTGGTGAAATTCGGTATGAATCTTGGGTATAACAGCTGTACCTGGGGCGCTCAGCGGATCCGGCGGAATGAACAGCGCCTTGGTTTCAACATTCCCTGGACGGTGCTTTTTCAAATGGATGATCTCCAGTGCCTGGACCATCTGTTTGAGTACGACAGTGCCATTACGGAGGGGGAACAGTTGGGTATCTATACCTGGGGACTTCTCTCCCGCACCGATCCGATGGCGCTGCTTCCGCTGATCGAGCACCATCCTGACAGCGCCTTTTTCTTGTTCTGCCGGCCGGAGGACGTGACCTCTGCCCTTCTGGATGAGATTATTCCCATCAAGCATCTGATGCTGGTGGTGCGCTGGGAGGATGGGACCGACGAGGTCTGCGCCATGCTGAGAGATGCCCATCTGCCCTACTCGGTTTATGTACCCTATGATCAGAATGATCTGCAATCCATTACCAGCGGCGAACTTTTTGCGGACACACAGCAGCTGTATCCCCTGTTCACCATTCTGACAGCCAAGCCGGACTGCCCGACAAAGGTACAGGATCTTGTTTATCAGGCGGTAGTGAAAGCGCGCAATGGACAATCCTATCAGACAATACCTTGGGAACTGTATCACGATATCCGGAGTTTGGATGAAATCATCTCGGATGACGCCTGCTGCGTACTCTTTGACGGACATGGACAGCTGATAGCCCTGGATCATCCTGACTGTATGCCCTTCGGCAGCTTGTTTGAAGACGGGATAACCCCACTGATCCGGCAGGCCTATCCAAAGTCTGTGCCGATTGTATCCCGGTAACCAAAATATGAGGGCGTATCGCAGTTTTATGCGATACGCCCTCGGTTCTGTTTTATATCATCTGCGGCCTGATTCTGTCAGGAAGATGCCTGCTCTGTCTGAGCCATCTCCCGACAGATGGATTGAGCGCCGTCCTCCATAATCACTTTGATCTTTGCCAGAAATTGTTCCGGCGGCATGCACTCCTTGTTCAGCAGCCAGCGTTCCATGGCACAGAGCACCGCGTCAGTAAAAAACTCCATGATGAACTCATCCGGCTGCTCCTGCCCAAGCAGATGAGAAATGCGATCGGCCAAAAGCGGCCGAATATACTCACGGAAATGGTCACTGAAGGAGTTTTGCCCTTTGATCTGCAGCGCTTTGCGGTAAAATGCGTGGTTTTCATAAAAATACCCGCAAATTTTCTCGATAAACACCCAGCGTTCCTTATAGTTTGGATAATTGGCAGCCAGGTTCTCATCCTTCATCAAGGCAATAAACTCCGTATCGAAGATCCAGTTTACAAGATCATATTTGTCCTTGAAGTGATAGTAAAAGCTCTTTCGATTCATATTGCAGCGCGCGCAGATTTGCGCCACATTGATCTTATCAAAGGGCTGTTCCAGCATCAGCTCCTTCAAAGAAGTCGCCAGAGCCCGTTTTGTGATATTGGAATCTGCCATACCCGATCCCCTCCCTTTGCGGCTGTAAAAAAAGAGACTTACCTGCCCAAACAGATAAGTCTCGTCATTTAAGATAATACCAGGAAAGCTCCAGTATGTTGGTATCACCACACCAAAGTGCTGACTACTCCCTTATATAAAATTAGTATATCATATTGCCGGATCATTCTCAACACGATGGGACAGGTTATCTTTGGACAAATCAATTGGTGTGTCCAAATTTATAGCCTGTATCAGAACGAATGGTTCCTTCAAAGGCATAGGACAAAACGCGTGTTTTGTCCCAAAATGTAACATTGATCCTGAAACTGAGAAAAAGTGTAACGTACACAGTGCTTTGCCCAATGAAATCAACGGGCTTCATGATTACAATATTCCTCACATACTGCACAATGGGCGCTGAATGCCAGTGCTGGCCTTTCAGGCTGTAAGTTTCGGTAAGAAGACCGTATCGATTTCAAACGAAGAGGTGTCACTGTATATGAAAAACGTAAGTCAAGCTCCAAGGGAGAGCATTTCTTTGCAGGCCCAGCCGGCTCACCTTATCCGCCACGTGGATGAGCGGCTGATGTCCTACAACATTGAAATGACAGAGGTGACCGGCGGTACGTTCTGGAAGTTGTATACCGCGGAGCAGATCGCCGGGACGCAGGAGTTTCCGACCGTTACAGCATTGACAGATGTGACCGCAATGCCGGAACTGATGCAGTGCTATCCCCCCATTGATCTGACCAATAAGCGTCTGCGGGAACTGGCCAGACAGCTGGGTCCTGCGTGGGTCCGAGTATCGGGCACCTGGGCGACGAAGACATATTACGACCTGGATGGGGTGACCGGAGGGAAACCCCCGGAAGGTTATGCCAATGTTTTGACTGGCGAGCAGTGGCTTGGTGTTTTGGACTTTGTGTCCTATGTGGGAGCAAAGCTCCTGATCTCGGTAAGTAACTGTGCCGGCGACCACCCAAACGGCGAAGCGCTGGATCTGACCCAGGCAAAAAAGATTTTTGACTTCAGCCACCACCACGGAGTGGATATCAGCGCCGTAGAGTTTATGAACGAACCCAATATGCTGGAACTGTCTGGTGCGCCAAAAGGCTATACCGCTGCTGACTACGCCCGTGACCAGGATATCCTGTATGCGTGGGTCCGGGCAAATTATCCCAAATGCCTTCTGGTTGGTCCATGCACTACCGGAGACCCCTCTGTAAAAAGTGTGGAAAGCAAGGACTTTGGAGCAGGAATTGCCGCTCTGACCAAGACCTGTACTACGCAGGAACTGTTGGAAGAAACACAAATCCCTCTGGATGTGTTCAGCTATCACTACTACAACGGGGTCTCAGAGCGGATCGCCGGAGTTATACCGTCTGCCCACTGGCCCGGACAGATGGCCCACACCGATGCATATTTGGCGGTCGCACCGGCCTGTGCCAAAGCCCATACGGCGCTGCGGGACAAATTTGTCCCCGGGGGACCAATGTGGGTTACGGAATCAGGGGACGCCGGCGGAGGCGGAAATACCTGGGCCTCCACCTATCTGGATGTTCTGCGCACCCTGAATGAATTAGGCAGCTACGGTACGATTACTGACGGTGTTATTTTCCACAATACTCTGGCATCCTCCGACTATGGCTTTCTGGAACCCGGCAGTTTTTTGCCCCGGCCCAACTATTATGCCGTTTTGCTCTGGAACCGATTGATGGGAACTGCAGTATATGATTGTGAGGCGATGAACAGGGACAGCGCCCATGTCTACTGCCGTTCTCGCAAGGATGGACAACCAGGAGCGGCATATTTGATCGTGAACAATTCGTTGACCGATGCCCTTACCGTGACGCTTCCCAAAGAGGCCATGCGTTACACGCTGCATGCCCAGACGATGCGTTCTCCTACGGTTTTGCTCAACGGAAAAGAATTGACGATTTCAGGCGTTTGCAGGATTCCTGAGCTTGCTGCGCAGCGGCAGCCTCAGGGCAACGCTTTGCTTGCTCCGGGCAGCTGTACCTTCCTTATTTTATAACCGTATATTAGTTTAAAAATAGCAACCAGGGCGCGGACTTGATCCCAAGTCCGCGCCCTGGTTTTACTCTGCTTTTAACCTGTTTATAGTGCCACGAAATCCTTTACCGCCTGATAAATAGCGTCAGAACTGAATCCGTACCGCTTCATCAATTCATCGGGCGCGCCAGACTCACCAAAGCCGTCCTGCATACCCAGAATACGCATGGGGACCGGATAATTTTGTGCCAGACACTCCGCTACGGCGCTGCCCATGCCGCCTGCCGCCTGATGTTCTTCCGCGGTGATGACCCGACCGGTTTTTCGGGCTGCGGCCACAACGGCTTCCTGATCCAGCGGCTTGACGGTATGGAGATTGACCACCATCAGGTCGATCCCCTCCCCTGCCAACTGCTTGGCGGCCTCCAATCCCTCATAGACCATGGCACCATTGGCAAAGAGCACTGCGTCTTTACCGTCCCGAAGTACGTTGGCCTTGCCAATTTCAAAAGGACTGTCCTCGTCGGTAATAACGGGCACCGCCTCCCGGCCGAAGCGGATGTAGCAGGGTCCCTCCCGCTCTGCCAAAGCCAGGGTGGCTTTCTCCGTCTCCACCGCGTCACAGGGAACTACCACCGTCATATTGGGCAGCACCCGCATGAGGGCAACATCCTCCAGGGCCTGGTGTGTGGCCCCGTCCGGTCCCACTGAGATACCCGCGTGGGCTCCGGCCAGCTTGACGTTGAGGTTATTATAGCACACCGTCGTGCGGATCTGATCCCAGGCCCGTCCGGCCAAAAACACGCCGTAGGTGGAGGCGAAGGGAATGATACCACCCAGAGCCAGACCGGAGGCGGTGCCTACCATGTCCTGCTCGGCAATGCCCATGTCCAAGAAGTGCTCCGGGTACTGATCCCGCACCCAGACCGTGCGGGTGGATTTGGCCACATCGGCATCCAGCGCCACCACCGGTTTTCCGTCTCCAATGAGCTTTAAGAGGGCCTTGCCGTATCCGTCACGCATGGGAATCTTGTTCATTGTTCTCCCTCCAATCCCAGTTCCGAAAGTGCCTGCCGGAGCTGCTCCGCGTTGGGGGCGTTTCCGTGCCAGTTGCAGTCGTTCTCCATAAAGGAGACGCCCTTGCCCTTGATGGTGTTGGCCATGAGCACCGTGGGTTTCCCCTTGCAGACCTTGGCCTGCCGGTAGGCCTCTACCACCGCCTGGATGTTGTGGCCGTCCAGCTCGATCACATTCCATCCAAAGTCCCGCCACTTGGCAGTCAGGTCGCCCAGATCTTTGATCTCAGCCAAAGTTCCGTCCAGCTGCACCCGGTTGTAGTCCACCATGGCGCACAGGTTGTCCAGCTTGTGCTGGGCGGCCGTCATGACCGCCTCCCACACCTGGCCCTCCTGGAGCTCGCCGTCTCCCAGCAGGCAGTACACCCGGTTGGACTTTTCCTGCATCCGGAAGGCCAGGGCCAGGCCGTTGGCAATGGACAGCCCCTGGCCCAGAGAGCCGCTGGAGCAGTCCAGCCCGGGGGTGTGGCCCATGTGGGGGTGGCCCTGGAGGATGCTGTCCAGCTTGCGCAGGGTCCACAGCTCCTCCACCGGGAAGAAGCCCTTGCGGGCCAGCACGCTGTACAGTACCGGCGCCACATGGCCCTTAGAGAGGATAAAGCGGTCCCGCTCCTCCCAATCGGGATGGCTGGCGTCCACCGCCATCTCACCGCTGAAGTAGAGCCCCACCAGCAGCTCCACGGCCGAGAGAGAGCCGCCGGGATGGCCGGAGCCGGCCTTGTGGGTCATGTTCAAAATGTCACCCCGCACCTGGGTGCAGAGGGATGATAAGCTTTGATAATCCATGTCGACCTCCGTTTCTGTTGTGTTTGAATTTGATTTGGCGCCTGGCCGTACTGTAACGGCCGGGCGCCAAAATGGGATTTATAGTAGGTTGTCAGGAAATCTTGGCGTAGCGCTCGTCGTAGTGCTCTCCGAACCAGACCTCAAACACACCGCGCTTAACCTTGGGGGTGAACTGGCTGACCACCAACATGCCAATGCCGGAAACCGCCAGTGCGCAAAGAATGGGATGAATGGGAGAGGACACCGAGCTGGCCAAGATATAAACCAGGGTGCCGGAAATGGTGCCGAAGATACCAGCAGCGGGGGTAGCCTTCTTCCAGTACAGGCCGAAGAACAGGGGGAAGAAGAAACCAGAGGCCAGGCCACCGATAGCGAAGTTTACGATGGTCTGAAGGTACTCGCTGGGGAACATGGCAAACACAATAGCAACAACAGCAGCCAGAGTGGTGAAGATCATATTGCCCTTGTTCTCCTCTTCCATGGTCATATCAGGCTTCACCAGGGTCTTGTAGATGTCCTTGACAATGGTGGAGGCGATGATGATGAAGAAAGCGGCTACCGTAGACTGAATGGCAGCCACAGCGCCGGCAATGACGATGCCGGCCATGGCGGGGGGCAGCGGAATGAGTGCGAAGCTCTGCACACAGGCAGTGCCGATGAAGTACAGGGGTGCCCAGGTGGTGGCGTCCAGCAGAGAGGGCTTGGACTCCTGGACAAACTCCATGGCGGCCTGGAGAGAGCCATACTCCTCCAGAATGGCGCCGCCGGTCACAACATAGATGCTGATGACCGAGAAGATCATGATGGCACCCTGGAATACGGCGATCTTGGAGATGGACTTGATGCCGCCGGTCAGGGTATAGACCAGGGTGATCACGGCAAAGAGCAGTACGCCGATGCGATAGTTGCCGGTGCCGGTTACGACGGCAAACAGGCGGCCGCCGCCGGTAAACTGGCTGGCGGAGTAAGGAATGAGGAAGATGATGAAGCTCAGGCCCAGGAAGGTGGAAAACACCTTGGACTGGTAGCGGTGGCGGAACAGTCCCAGGACGGTCTGAGCGCCGGTACGGCGTCCCAGGATGGACATCTTTTTGCCCACACTGCCCAGAGACATAAAGATATTGATAAAGCTGCAAAATACGCACAGAGACCAGATGAATCCGGTTCCATAGCTCATGCCCGGGCCGCCTACCATGCCGCCGCTGGACATAATGTTGGTGACCATGATCAAGCCAACAGCCAGGGAGCCCAGGTTGCCGCCGCCGGTCAGAAAGCCGGCCAGCTTTTGGGAGCTGTTTTCATTCCGGGATGCGAATTTGACGTAGGCGCCCAGTCCAACAATGATTGCCGTATAGAGGATAAAGACAATCATGATGGCCTGCTGCGTGGAAGCGGAAATCGTAAATCCAAGATCCATCGTTATTTCTCCTCCTTGTCATCAGCTACGGCGTCCAGCTTGTGCGTGCGGATGACTTTGGTAGCCACCACCATGCAGATCAGGGACATACACAGATAGAACACGGTTGCCACGCCGTACCACATGGGCAGGCCCAAAAACCACTTTCCGTTGCCGTTGAGCGAGTAGATAATAGCGGCCGGGACCAGAATCTGGATCAAACCAATGACCACGATCATCCACATTTCCTTCTTGCAGCGAATAAAACGCTTATCCTCTACGATGTCATTCACATCATAGTCTCTGCTCTCCAGGTCTTTTACGTCTGTCATCTGGAAATCCCTCCTTTTTGAATGGGAAAGTCTCGCATAAAGTCGAGCACGATCTGCTCAAACCGCTGGGGGTGGAAATAGAAGAAGAAATGCCCGCAGGGGCCGATCTTCACCAGGCGGTATTCCGTGCGGCTCTTGGTCACATAGTAGTCCATGGCCGCCTCCCCGTTTACCGCCGGGGACATGCTGCCCACAAAGAGAGTGGGTACTGTCACAGCCGGAATATATTCGGTAAAATCACGTCCCAGGAAATCGCTGTAAATGCTGAAAGCGATGTAGGGCGGTGTTTTCATGATCTCCTGTTGGATCCACTGGCGGTCCTCCTGGCTGATCTCGCCGGAAACCATGCCGTCGACCATGGCGTAGGCATCTGCCTCGTGATTTGCCATCATACCGATCAGGCGGGCATTGGCCTTGTCCATGTTAAAACAGCGGTTTCCATGGAAGTTCCAATCTCCGTCAGAAAAGGGATAAAGGGTAGCGTCCAAAATGCCCAGGCGACGCACATAGCCATACTCGCCAAAGAGACGCCAGTACATTAAGGCAACCTGAGCCCCCATGGACCAACCTAACAAAGTGACATCTTCCAGATGCAGGTACTCAATCAGGTTCTTCACGTCCTGGGCCATGCGGGGCATAGTCACGCCGGACAGGGTTTTGGAGCTGGCACCATGCCCTCTCAGATCCATCAGAACGAGCCTGTGATTCTGACTGAGTCCTTTGATGTTGCGTTTGAATACCTGGCTGCTGCAGCAGAAACCGTGCAGCAGAACGATGGGTTCGCCCTGTCCGTAATCCTCATAGTAGAGGATGGTTCCATCATCCGTCTCAAAAAAGTTTTGCTTGGTGTGAAGCATCCCGTTTCCTCCTTATTCCCTTATTTCACACTTAAAATCCCTTCTGTTCCACGTTGATGTGGATATGGTGGCCGCTGTAATTGCCGGGGATCTTCTCCACCTCCAGCTTGGCGGCGGCCAGCAACTTCTTCTGGTCGATGCCGGTCTCATAGCCCTCCCGGTCCAGCAGATAGACAAAGTCTTCCGTGGCGGTGTTGCCGGTGGCGCCGGGGGCAAAGGGGCAGCCGCCCAGGCCGCCCAGAGTGGTCTGCACCGTGTCTACCCCGCAGCGCACCGCCTCCAGGCTGTTGAGAATGCCCATATTGCGGGTGTCGTGGATATGTACCGAGAAGTGCACGTCGGGATAGGCGGCCATCAGAGCCTGGAAGGTCTCCCGAATCTGAGTGGGGTAGGCTACTCCAATGGTATCACAGATATTGAAGCTGCGGATACCCAAATCATACAATTTGCCTACAAAGTCCACCAGAGCGGGAACCGTCATCCGGCCCTCAAAGGGGCAGCCGAAGGCGGTGGCCACATCCAGGTCGATGTTCAGTTCGGGGAAGGTATCCATGATGCGCTTAAGTTCGTCAAAGGACTGCTCGTGGGTGCGGCGCACGTTGTTCTGGTTGTGGCTGGACGCTCAGGGAGATAACCGGTGAGACTGTCTTCAGCCCCGCCTCCACGGCGGACTGGGCGCCCCGGAAGTTGGGGACCAGGGCGAAGAGATCTACCTCCGGGTGTTTCTCCAGCAGAGTTTTGGCGATCTCCGAGGCATCCTGCATCTGGGGAATGGCCTTGGGGCTGACAAAGCTGGTGCACTGGAGCTTCTTTACCCCGGAGGCCAGGATAGCCTCAATGATCTCCAGCTTGGTTTCGGTGGGGATCATCATGCAACTGATGCTCTGAAATCCATCCCGGGGACCGATCTCAGCTACGGTAATCTGCTTGTTCATACGCTTCTCCCCCTTTCTCAGAACACATTCTCTTCCTTGAGCTTGGTGATCTCTTCCTCGCTCATGCCCAGGCGTTCCTTCAGGATCTGCTCGTTGTGCTCACCCAGCAGCGGAGAGCGCATGCGGATAGAGGTCTTGTTGTTGGTAAACTTCAGGTGGCTGTTGGTAATCTTCACCTTGCCGGCCACAGGGTGGTCGCACTCCACAAACATCTCCCGGGCACCGGCAATGTAGGGATCTGCCACCACACGGTCAATGGTGTTGATAGGACCGGCAGGGATACCGGCGGCCAGGAGCAGCTCCACAATGTCGTCGATCTTCCGTTCCTTGGTCCAGTTTTCGATGATGGGCTTCAGGGCCGCGTGGTTCTCTACGCGCTTGATGTTCTTGTCAAACTTCTCATCCTCCAGCTCGGGGATCTGGAGCACGCCCTTGAGCAGGTTGTAGAGCTTGTCGTTGCCGCAGGCGATGATGACATAGCCGTCGGCGGCCTGGAAGGAGTCGTAGGGGTAGATGGCCTCGTAGCGGTTGCCGATGGGAGAGGGCACGCGGCCGGTGCACAGGTAGATCATGTTGATGATCTCCAGAGAGGAAACCATGCCATCCACCAGGGAGATGTCCACCTTGTCGCCTACACCGGTCTTCAGGCGGTTGCAGTAGGCGGCCAGTACACCGATGCAGCAGCTCAGGCCGCCCACGACGTCGGAAATAGCGGTGCCGGTGCGGGTGGGCGGGGTATCGGGCCAGCCGGTGGTGCTCATCAGACCGCTCATGGCCTGGCCAATGATGTCGTAGCCCGCCCGCTTGGAGTAGGGGCCGTAGTGACCGAAGCCGGACACGCAGCCGTAGACGATGGCGGGGTTCACCTTGCGCAGTTCTTCATAGCCCAGACCCAGCTTGTCCATGACGCCGGGACGGTAATTCTCCAGCACGATGTCGCTCTGCTTCACCAGCTCCAGGAAGATCTTCTTGCCTTCCTCGCTCTTCAGGTTCAGGGTCATGCCGTACTTGTTCCGGTTCAGGTTCATGAAGTAGGCGCTCTCGCCGTTGACGATGGGGGCGTTGCCACGGGAATCGTCTCCCCGTCCGGGCAGTTCGATCTTGATGACGTCGGCTCCCATGTCTGCCAGCATCATGCCGCAGTAGGGACCAGCCAGCACTCGGGTGAGGTCCAGTACTTTTACTCCACTTAAAATTCCAGCCATGTTAATTACCTCCGTTTTTTAAATTTTGTGAGTAAAAAGTACCATGTCACAAGAAGATTAACAATTTGTTGAACTTTTTCAATAAAATTTGGGAAGTGACGTTTCAAAAATCAAGAATAGAAGCGGCATGAAACAAAATACAATGGACAGGTCATCATTTTTGGACGATAGCACCGACGGATTCTGCTGTGTTTCTTATGAAAATTAAACAAAACAAGGGGGCGCATCATAGAGTGCATCCCCTTGTTTCCAAATAATTTTCATATTATAATGATAAAATCAATCCACTTTCAGGGATAGAGGAGGGAAACCTGTGGCCTATCGATACCGAATTGGCTTTCTGGGCTATGGTCAGCTTACCCAATTGGCCCAAGAGGTCCTGTCGGAGCTTTCCTGGCCGGATACGGAGATCCAGGTAATGAACTGCACAGCTGATACCCTGCAGGCCTGTGTGGAGCAGGGACGCCGAAATGGGTGTGAGGTATTTGTAGGCGGCGCGGCCAACGCCGCTGAATTTGTCCGGCAGGGACAGGGCCACCTGGTGGAGATCCCTGTGGGAGATCTGGATTACCTGACCGCACTGCACTCCGCGCTGGAACGGGGGTGCCGCCCAGCCATTGTTTTGTATTACCGCGTCCGCCTGCCGGATATGGCTGCCTATGAGCGGCTGTTAGGGGATCCTGTGACCCTTTTGACCTACGAGGATACCCAGGAGCTGGAGGAAAAGATCGCGCAAACCGACTGTGATATGATCATTGGAGCCTCCCACGCCGTAGAGACAGCCGAAAAACTTGGAAAAGCGGGGATTCTTCTCTATCCCGGGAAACCGAGCATTGCCCAGGCGCTGGAAGACGCCCGCCGACTGGCCCGTCAACTGCATCAGGAGCAGAAGAATCAGACCATTCTCCGCTCCATTGTCAATAACTCCACCTTTGGCGTGATGGTTTGCAATGCCATGGGAGAGGTAATTCTTTTTAACCGGGCAGCCCAGCAGCTCACCGGGTTTTCCGGCCGGGACGTTCGGGGACGGCACATCGATCAGATTTTCCCGACCCTGAAAACCTCCCGCTTTCTGGCGGGTACACAAGAGCAGCAGGACGGATACCATCTTATTCAGGATACGATGTTCCGCTGTGTGCAGACCAAAATACAGCTGCGGGAGGAGTCCCTTGGGGTTTTGACCACCTTTTACATGGATACCCGCAGCCGGAAGCGAAATTTGCCCGTCAGTCTGCCGGAGTCCAAGGCCCAGGCTACCTTTGCGGATTGGATGGCCTGCTGTGCCGGATTGGATGGCTGTACCCGTCAGGCGCTGCAGTATGCACACGTTCCCCTGAGCTTGACCATTTTGGGTGAGGAAGGAAGTGGCCGGGAGTGGCTGGCTCAGTGTATTCATAATGCGGCCTTCGGGGAAAACAGCCCCTATGTGCGCATCAATTTTGCTGCCTTTTCCAGCCAGGATGCAGGCCGGCTGCTGCTTGGGATGGAACAGGATGGCCGTACCGTGGAGAGCATGCTGGAATTTGCTCAACAGGGTACCGTCGTACTGGAGCACCTGGATCAGGCCCAGCCCCAGGCGCTTTCCTGCCTGATGGATGTGATGCGCCATCAGAGGATCAAACACCTGGGTGGACAGACGGCGATCCCGCTCCATGTCCGGTTTGTCACCCTGGCCACCCCGGAGGAAGCTCAGCACTTCTCCCCTGCCCTGCGAGAACTGTGTGGGATCCTGACCTTGAACTTGCCGCCTCTTCGGGAGCACCCCGCAGATATTCCCGCCCTGTTCATGCGGTATCTGAGACAATATACCGAGCGGGCTGAACAAGTTCCCCGCCTTTCCAGCCGCATGGAACAGCTGCTGTCCTTCTACCACTGGCCGGGCAACCTGGAGGAACTGTCCGCTGTTTGTCAGCGCTACCTGTATGCCCTCAGTATGGAGCCAGGCAGCACGGTGAATACCCGCTGCCGTCTGTTGACCAACGCCATTGGAGAGCAGGCACTGTTTCAGTCCCTGCTGCTGCAATACCCCGCACTCTCTCCCGGAGCGGCGGAGAATCCCGGTCAATTTCAAGCCGGCGTGGCCGCAGCCAAAGAAATTCTGGGCTATGGCAATGCTGCCTTGGCAGAAAAGCTAGGCTTGAGCCGGACCACCCTTTGGCGGAAATTGTCTTCCGGATCGTCTTCTTGAGTAGGAATCACTCAATTCTAAAAGAGAAACAGTGAATTTAACCCACAGTTACTTTTTTGACCAATTCATATAACTACCGCGCTATTGTTCCTCTTCCCTGCCTCTGTTATGATGGAGATACAAGAGAAAGGGAGGTAGAACGATGAAGCTTGGCGAGATCATCCGGGAGAAGCGAAAGGCCCTCTCCCTGACCCAGGAACAGCTGGCCGACTATCTGGGCGTGTCGGCTCCGGCGGTCCATAAGTGGGAAAAAGGGACCACCTACCCAGACATTACCACCCTGCCCGCTCTGGCCCGGGTGCTGAGGACAGATTTGAATACCCTGTTGTCCTTCCAAGAGGAACTGACCGACGAGGAGATTGCCCGTTTTCTGGAAGAACTGGACCGCATGATCTCTCAGGAGAGCTATGACGCCGCGTTCCAGCGGGCCATGGACCAGATCCATCAGTACCCCACCTGCGAAAAGCTGATTTACACGGCAATTTTCTATCTGGACGGCGCCAGATTCCTCCACGGCTTTCCAAACCCGGACGCCTATACCGACCGGTTGATTCCCTTTTATGAGAGTATGTCCCACAGCCAGACACCGGAAATCCGGGATGCCGCCCTGGCCATGTGCATCGCCTACCACCGCAACCGGAAGGATTTCACCCGGGCGGAAGAGCTTATCAATACCATCCCATCCACCCGCATCGATAAAGAGGAGCAGTTGGCCACCCTCTACACCCAGCAGGAAAAATGGGAGGATGCCCAGCGGCTCTGGGAGCGCCGGATCCTTCAGAGTGCCACAGAGCTGCAAACGGCGTTGATCCATCTGATGGAAATTGCGGAAAAAGAGGGCCGCCCACAGGATGCCCAGTTCTGTGCGGATACCTATCAGCAGGTCTCCAGCCTGCTCCATGTGACCCAGTGGATCCCCTACACCGCCAAATTCCAGCTGGCCTCCCTCCGGCAGGACAGGGCTGCCTGTCTGTCTGCCCTCCGCCACATTCTTCCTGTACTGAAAGAGCCCTGGACTCCCCAGACGTGTCCTCTTTACCGCCACATGGGAGACGGGGATCTGGCTGCTCTGGCCCAATCTCTCTATGACCGGATTACGGACGACCTGGAGCACAGCGAAGAATTTACCTTTTTCCGGGGAAGTCCGGAGTATGAACAGCTTCGTCCGCTGCTCCGGGAAGAGGGCTGAAACTTTCCCAAAAAGAAAAGAGAGGGACTGCGGCATATGCCGCAGTCCCTCTTCTCTGCTTCAAAACAGCTGCCGGGCAGCTTCAATTTTTCTTTAGGCGGAAAGCTCCGGTCAAAGACCTCGGCCGCAGCCTCATCCACATAGTAGCCTTGGGGCGTATGATAGACGCCGGTCACGCCGTCCAGAAAGCCCGGACGGAGCTCTCTCAGCAGAAAATATGGAACCAGTTCCTGCTCCGGTTCCCCGTGGTAGCGGATTCCCCGGGTCCCGGCCAAAACAAAGCCGGATTTGCCATAGAAATCCAGGTTTCCCTCGATGCACAGAACACCGGCGCCCAGTTCCTTGGCTTTTTCCATGGAGTAGTCCAACAGATACTTGCCCAATCCCTGGCGCTGAAGGTCGGGGCGAATACTGATGGGTCCAAAGGTCATCATAGGGATCTCCCGACCGTCGTCGGCCTTGATGATGGCGCGCATATACAGGACATGGCCGATGAGCGCTCCATCCTGCTCCATGACCAGGTCCAGCTCAGGCACAAAGGCGGAGTCATTGCGCAGCACATGGACCACATAGTGCTCCAGACAGCCGGGTCGGTACACATTCCAAAATGCCTCCCGGGTCAGGTGCTCCACGGCGGCATAGTCTGCGGGAGTCTCTTGGCGGATGATGATGTTATGTTGCTTCATGATTGTTTCCTCCTGAATATTGTGGATTCAATATTGGGAGGCCTGCGGATCGTGCTCCGGCCTCCCGGTCAGGGCACAATCTCCAAGGTGTTGTTTCGTTTCAAACAGCATGTCTCCTGAACTTGATATTCCGGCAAAGCCGGTATAGGTATCATACCATTTGTTTGAAATTCCGGCAAGCCTGGAACATCAGGCAGATCCGCGGAAGAAAGAAATTACAGGTTGGCGCCGTAATCAATGACCAGCACCTGTCCGGTCACTGCTTTGGACTCGTCGCTGGCCAAAAACAGCAGCAGATTGGCCACATCCTGAGGCTGGCACACGGGCAGGGTGAGGTCGGCGTGCTTAGCCATGGCGCCCATCATATCGGGGTCCAGGTTGGCGGGGTTGAGGCCGGCGGTCATGGGAGTGGCTACCGTGCCGGGGCACACCGCGTTACAGCGCACATTGACGGAAGCGCCCCGCATGGCAATATTCTTGGTCAGGCCGATGATGGCTGCCTTGCTGGCCACATAGGCCGCGCCGCCGTTGCCGCAGTAGCCTGCCACGCTGGCCACATTGACGATGGAACCGCTCTTTTTGGCCATGAGTACTTTGGCGGCCTCTCGGGTGAGGTAAAGAGTGCCCTTGGTGTTGGTGTCCACCAGGCGGTCGATGGTCTCATCGCTGATCTTCTCGATGGCATCCAGACCGCTGTCCAGCACCCCGGCGTTGTTCACCAGCACGTCTACCGTGCCGAAGGTCTCCACCGTCTTGGCCACCACGGCGGCGCACTGCTCCGGCTTGGAAATGTCGCAGGGAATAGCCAGAACCTCTCCCCCGGCCTGGCGAATTTCCTCCGCCACCGCGTCCAGCGCCTCCACACGCCGGGCGGAGATTACTACCTTGGCCCCTTCAGCGGCAAACAGCTTGGCCGCGCAGGCGCCGATGCCGGAGTTACCGCCCGACAAAATGACTACCTTATCCTTCAAACGGTCCATACAATCAACCTTCTTTCCGTGATAGATCAGACGGAACAATAAACCCATCTGTCTTTTTTATTTTACCATCCAATATGTTAGGGCGCAACGGGATAGCCCGATTCTTTACATGACCTCTTTCATGGATTTTACATAGGCGGCGATGTGCTGAGAAGCCTGGGTACCGTATTGCTCCAGCAGCTTGACAATGGCCGAGCCCACGATCACTCCGTCGGCCAGCTGGGACATCTGCCCGGCTTGCTCCGGAGTGGAGATGCCAAAGCCGATGGCACAGGGGATCTGGGTGTTCTCCCGCACTGCGTTCACGATGGAGCTCAGGTCGGTGGTGATCTCGCTGCGGGTGCCGGTGACCCCCAGGCTGGACACCAGACAGAGGAAGCCCTCCGCCTCCCTGGCAATGGCGGCAATGCGGTGCTCCGACGTGGGGGCGATGAGAGAAATAAAGTCCAGGCCGTGGGCGCGGCAGGGTGCGGCAAACTCCTCCTTCTCCTCGTAGGGGACGTCGGGCAGGATGATGCCGTCCACCCCAACTTCCGCCGCCCGGGCCAGGAAGCGGTCGGTGCCGTAGGAGAAGACCACGTTGGCGTAGGTCATGAACACCAGAGGGATGGTCACGTTCTTTCGAAGCTCCTCTACCAGAGCAAAAATCTTGTCCGTGGTGACGCCCCCTTTCAGGGCGCGCAGATTGGCTCCCTGGATGACGGGACCCTCGGCGGTGGGGTCGGAGAATGGGATACCCAGCTCGATGAGGTCAGCCCCGTTGGCGGCAGCGGCACGGACGGCAGCGGCGGTGGTCTCCAGGTCTGGGTCGCCGCAGGTGAGAAAGGCAATAAACGCCTTGCCGTGGTCAAAGGCAGTTTTGATCTTACTCATGGATATCCTCCCCTCTGTAACGGGCAATGGCGGCGCAGTCCTTGTCTCCCCGGCCCGAGATCGTGATAACGAGAATCTGATCTTTGGACATGGTGGGGGCCAGCTTCCTGGCGTAGGCCACCGCGTGGGCTGACTCGATGGCCGGGATGATGCCCTCGGTGCGGGCCAGGTACTCGAAGGCGTCCACCGCCTCGTCGTCGGTGACGGGGACGTACTCCGCCCGGCCGATGTCGTGGAGCCAGGCATGTTCCGGTCCCACACCGGGGTAGTCCAGCCCGGCGGAGATGGAGTAGACGGGGGCGATCTGGCCGTACTCATCCTGGCAGAAGTAGGACTTCATACCGTGGAAGATGCCTAAGCGGCCGGTGTTGACGGTAGCCGCCGTCTCAAAGGTGTTGATGCCCCGGCCAGCTGCCTCGCAGCCGATGAGCCGCACCTGCTTGTCGTCAATAAAGTGATAAAAACTGCCGATGGCATTGGAGCCGCCCCCCACGCAGGCTACCACGGCATCAGGCAGGCGGCCCTCCTTGGCCAGCATCTGCTCCTTGATTTCCTTGGAAATGACGGCCTGGAAGTCCCGCACGATGGTGGGGAACGGATGGGGACCCATCACCGAGCCCAGGCAGTAGTGGGTGTCGGAAATGCGGGACGTCCACTCCCGCATTGCCTCGGACACGGCGTCCTTCAAGGTGGCGGTGCCAGAGGTAACAGGCACCACCGTGGCCCCCAACAGGCGCATGCGATATACGTTCAGGGCCTGACGGACGGTGTCCTCCTCCCCCATGAACACCACGCACTCCATGCCCATCAGGGCGGCGGCGGTGATGTCCTCCGGGCGGGTCAGGCCGCACAGCTTGATTTTCGTCATCGGGCCGCCTCCCGGAGCTGCTCCAGCATGGAGCGCTGATTGGGAGCGAGCATCAGGGTCTCCCCAATGAGCACCGCGTCGGCCCCCACTTCCTTCAGCTCGGCCACATCCTGGGGGCCGGTTACTCCTGACTCGGCCACATAGAGGACCTCCGGCGGGATGAGGTCCCGCAGCCGCTTGGCGTTCTAGAAATCTACGGAGAAGTCCTTGAGGTTTCGGTTGTTGACCCCCAGAATGGTGGCTCCCGCCGCCAGGGCGGAGCGGACCTCATCCTCGTCGTGGGTCTCCACCAGAGCGGCCAGCCCCAGCTCCTGGCACAGCTTCAGGTACTCATTCAAGGTCTGGGTATCCAGCAGAGCACAGATGAGCAGCACGCAGTCGGCACCTATAAGGCGCGCCTCGTAGATCTGGTAGGGGTCCACGGTAAAGTCCTTGCGCAGCATGGGCAAAGACACGGTCTGCCGCACCCGGCGGAAAATATCGTCAGAGCCCAGGAACCACTTGGGCTCGGTGAGGCAGGAGACGGCATCCGCTCCGGCAGCCTCATAATCTTTGGCAATGTCCAGATAGGGAAACTCCGGGTCGATGAGTCCCTTGGAGGGAGACGCCTTTTTCAGCTCACAAAGGAAGGAAAGTCCCGGCTTACTCAGGGCTTTCTGGAAGCGCTCCTTCCCCTGCCCCCGGCCCAGGGTCCGCTCCAGCGACCGGCACTGGGCCTGGAGGGTGTCCAGCCCCGCCTTCTCCTTGGCCGCCGCCACCCGTGCCCGGGCGTGATCGGCCAGCTGTTCCAGGATGGTCATGCCGTCCCCACCTCCCGGTTGCTCACTACAATGAGCTTCTCCAGGGTGCGGGCAGCCGCGCCGGAGTCGATGAGCTCCCGGGCCAAGGCCACGCTATCTGCCATGGTGTCCGCCTTTCCGGCAATGTACAGGGCCGCTCCGGCATTGAGGAGAACAGCGTTTCGCTTGTGGCCCTGCGCTCCATTCAGGATGGCTCGGGTGATGGCGGCGTTCTCCGCCGGGGTGCCGCCTTTCAGGTCCTCCCGGGCACAACGGGCAAATCCAAACTCCTCCGGGGTGATGACCCGGCTCTTAAACCACCCGTCTTTGATTTCGCACACAGTGGTGGGGGCACTGAGGGAAATTTCGTCTAGCTTATCCTGCCCGTAGACCACCATGCCCCGGCGCACCCCCAGACTGATGAGCACCTGGGCCAGGGGCTGAACCAGGTAGTCGTCATACACCCCCAACAGCTGCATGGACGGGGTGCCGGGGTTTGTAAGGGGGCCCAGGATGTTGAATACGGTACGGAAGCCCAGCTCCTTGCGGATGGCTCCCACGTACTTCATGGAGGTGTGGTACTTCTGGGCGAAGAAGAAGCACATGCCCACCTCCTGCAGCAGCTCCACGCACTTCTCCGGGCTCTGCTGGATGTTTACCCCCAGGGCCTCCAGACAGTCGGCGGTGCCGCACTGGGAGGAGGCGGCCCGGTTGCCGTGCTTGGCCACCTTCACCCCTCCTGCCGCCGCCACTAAGGCGGAGGTGGTGGAGATATTGAAGCTGTGTGCGTTGTCGCCCCCGGTGCCCACGATCTCGAAGAGTTCCATCCCGGTCTCTACCTTGGTGGCATGAGCGCGCATGGCGGCGGCGCAGCCGGCAATCTCGTCGGTGGTCTCCGCCCGGGCACTCTTGGTGGAGAGAGCCGCCAGAAAGGCGGCGTTCTGGGTGGGGGTGGTCTGGCCGCTCATGATCTCGTTCATCACGGTGTAGGCCTCCTCGTAGGTGAGGTCCCCTTTTCTGACGATTTTGACAATGGCTTCTTTGATCATGGTGCTTCTCCTTTCTTCGGTCCGTGTCTGCCAAAGGAGAATAAAAAATCGCCCTTGACAGAATGATCTCTTCTGTCAAGGACGAATAAAAAAGCTTATCCGCGGTGCCACCTTGCTTCATAGGAATGACCCTATGCCCTTGCGGGATACCAACATATCCCCGGCAACTGACGCATGCCCACGCGTTGCAGAATACTCTGTGAGGTTCCTCACATTTCCCTGCACCCTCAGCGGTCCATTTGACAGGCTGTTTCTTGCCCGGCTCGCAGCACCCCGGACTCTCTGGAAAGGCATATCCTGCCGTTATCTCCGCTTCAACGGTTTAGTAAATTAAATTTTCTGCATCTTAGCACAAAAAGATTTGTTTGTCAACAGCGAGAAATTTTTTATCGGAATGTCTTTTTTCATACATCCTCCGCCAGGGGCGCCCACCAGTAGCGGTGGTCCAGATACCAGTTGATGGTCTCATCCATCCCCTGGTCAAAGGACACCTGAGGCTGCCAGCCCAGCTGGGAGGACAGCTTTCCGCTGTCGATGGCGTAGCGCTTGTCGTGGCCCTTCCGGTCGGCCACATGGACTACCTGCTCCGGGGGTACATCCAGCCTGCGGCAGATGAGGCCTACGATCTCCAGGTTGGTGCGCTCGCTGCGGCCTCCGATGTTGTAGACCTCTCCAGCCACACCGCGTTGGAGGATCGCATCCAGGGCGGTACAGTGGTCGTCCACGTGGAGCCAGTCCCGCACGTTCTCTCCCCTGCCGTACACCGGCAAGGTTTTTCCGGCCAGCGCTCGGACGATCATCCGTGGAATGAGCTTTTCCGGGAACTGGTAGGGACCGTAATTGTTGGAGCAGCGGCTCACCGTCACGGGCAGGCCGTAGGTACGGAAATAGGCCAGTGCCAGCAGGTCGGACCCTGCCTTGGAGGCACTGTATGGGCTGCTGGGCCGCAAGGGGCTCTCCTCGGTAAAGAGCAGGTCGGGGCGGTCCAGGGGCAGGTCGCCGTAGACCTCGTCGGTAGACACCTGATGAAAGCGCACCCCGCCGTGGGCGCAGCAGGCGTCCAGCAGTACCTGGGTGCCCAGCACGTTGGTCTGTAAAAAGACCTCCGGGGCTTGGATGGAACGGTCCACATGGCTCTCGGCGGCGAAGTTGATCACTGCCTGGGGCTGTTCCTCCTCAAAGAGTCGTTTCACCGCTGCCCGGTCGCAGATATCTCCCCGCACAAAGCGAAAGCTGGGATGGTCCATCACCGGGACCAGGGTAGCCAGGTTTCCCGCATAGGTCAGCTTATCCAGACAGACTACCTGGTCCTCCGGGTGGTGTTTGAGCCAATAGAAGATGAAGTTGCTCCCGATGAATCCGGCTCCGCCGGTAACCAGCAGCGTCATGTGTGTCCCTCCCCGTGGTTTTCTGTCCTAACCATACCCCAACAGGGCGGTTCTGGCAAGGAGAAATTTTTCTTCACCGAGGGTAAAACAACACCCTTAGATGTCCGTCAGAAGCGGACACTACCTCCGCTCGTACGCCGTACACCGCGCTTATACGCTCCGGGGTAAGTACCTGCTCCGGGGTACCTTGGGCCACTACTCTACCCTCGTCCAGCAGATAGAGCCGCTGGCAGTACATAGCGGCTAAATTCAGGTCGTGGAGGGCGACAACAACGGTACAGCTTACTCCCTTTACAAGCTCCATGAGCTGGAGCTGGTACTGCACATCCAGGTGGTTGGTGGGCTCGTCCAGAATGAGGACAGGGGTCTGCTGGGCCAAGGCACGGGCCAAAATGACCCGCTGGCGCTCTCCGCCGGAGAGGGTGACCATGGAGCGGTTTGCCAGCGCATCCATCCCCACCTCCTGCAGTGCCTGATGGGCGATGGCGTAGTCTGCTGGGTTGTCCCGTTCCAGGGCTTTTTTATGGGGAGAACGGCCTAAAAGAACCATGTCAAGAACGGTAAAGTCAAAGCCCTTGTCGTTGTGCTGGGCCACGACTCCAATTTTCTTGGCGCTCTCCCGGCGGCTCTCCCTGGTTAAATCCCGGCCATTGAGATACACCGCGCCCCCCTGAGGGGCCAGTTGACGGTAGAGGCATTTTAAGAGGGTGCTTTTGCCGCTGCCGTTGGGGCCGATGACCCCCACCAGCTCCCCTGCCCTGGCCTCCAGGGTTACTCCATTCAGAATGTGGTTTCCCTCCAGGGTAACTTGCAGGTCTTGGGCCAGCAGGTCCATCACACCTCACCTCCAAATCCGTACCGCCGCCGGGCCAGCAGAGCCAGAAATACCGGTGCGCCCACCAGGGCGGTGAGGATACCGATGGGAATTTCATTGCCCGGCAGCACCAACCGGCACAGCACATCCATCCACACCAGAAAGACAGCCCCAGTCAGTCCCGCCAGAGGCAGCAGGGTGCGGTGGTCGCTGCCGAAGAGCAGCCGCACCCCATGGGGAATGATGAGACCAACAAAGCCCACCATCCCCGCCTGGTAGACCAGCACGCCCACCATGGCGGCCACCACCAGCAGGTATATGAGCCGCCGCCCGGCCAGCTCTACCCCCAGGGTACCGGCGCAGTCGTCCCCCAGCAGCATCAGATTCAGGGTGCGGTACTGGCTCCAGAAGAACAGCCCGCCCGACACCACCACACCGCAGGCGATGGCGTTGCCCGGCCAGTTGGCTGCCCCCATGCCCCCCATGGTCCACTGCACCAGGGCGGCAGCGGCGTGGTCGTCGTTTTCCAGCACAATACAGAAGTTACCCAGGGCGGAGCACACTGCGCTGAGAGCTACGCCGGACAGCAGCAGTTTTATTGGCGTGGAGCGCCCTCCCAGCCGGGACAGCAGGAGTACCGCCGCAGCGGCCAGAAAGGCCCCCACTGCGCCAAATAACCCCATGGCATTGCCGCCCAGGGCGGTGCCCGCACCAGCCGTCAGTGCCAGGGCGGCTCCCAGATAGGCGCCGGAGGACACGCCCAGGATGTAGGGGTCGGCCATGGTGTTCTGGACCATGGCCTGCATCACCGCGCCGCACAGGCCTAGGCCAGCCCCGGTGGCCGCCGCCAGTACCAGCCGGGGCAGGCGGATGAGCCACACCACATCGTGGACCCCTCCGCTGCCCCATTGACTGCCGTCTCCCAGGCCAAAGAGCTCGTAGGCCATAACCCGGTACACGTCTCCCATAGGGATGGCCATGGAACCCACGCTCACCGCCAGTCCCAGGGATAAGATGAGGGCGGCGGCTAGGATCACCAGGGCCAGGCGTGCTTTTCCGTTCCGACTCACAGGCTCAGCTCCGGGTACATGCCTTGGGCCAGGGTCTTCAGGCCGTCCAGAGTCCGGGGACCGCTGGCGTACATGTCGCCCAGCATAATGAGATGGACGTTACCGTTCTTGACCGCCTGCAGGCTCTGGAGGGCGGGGTCATCCTGAATGAGGGACAGCTGCTCACGCTTCACGCTTTCCGGATCGTCGCCGGAGTAGGCCATGTACACCACAAAGATGACCTCCGGGTCGGCGGCCACCAGGTCCTCCTTGCTGATGGAGTCGGCCTGGGGCATGGCCAGCTCCCCGCCCAGGGCGGTCACCATGTCCCCCGCCAGGGACTTGGCGCCATAGTTGGTGATGCTGCCGCTGATGGGCTCCACCACCGCCACGCGTACCGGTTCCTGTCCCTGTACTACGGACAGAGTGTCAGCTACCTGAGCCTTCATCTCGTCCACCAGAGCCTGGGCCTTGTCCTCCACGTGGAAGATCTTTCCGATGTTCAGAATGTCGGTGTACTCGTTTTCCAGGGTGCGGGTGCCTCCGGGAACGGTGTTGGAGTTCATATAGGTCCCCACACCCTTCTCATTCCAGGCATCCACGTCTCCCAGCTTTTTGTCTCCAAAGTAGGAGCCCCAGGAGAAGATAAAATCGGGTTCCATCAAAGTGACAGTCTCTTTATCCGGGGCAAAAACGGAGTCATCGTAGTGCATTTTGGAGAATCCATCCTGCCACTCCGGCTTTACCTCGTTGTCCAGGCCGTAGCTGGCAATGACGTGGTCCTCCAGCCCCAGGGCGATCATGGTCTCGATGCAGCCTTGATAGACGGCCAGCACCCGCTGGGGGGCTTGGTTGTAGGTGTAGCTTACCTCTTCCCCGGCGTAGTTGTAATTGGTGATAGTGACGGGATAGTAGCCATCGGAGTTGTCCGAGACAGCAGAGGATGTGCTTTGGGAGCCGGAAGTATCCAACATGGGTTGTCCGCTGCATGCGGACAGAGTGAGAGCCAGCGACAGGGCCAGCAGCGCGGACAGGGGGCGTTTCCAGGTATTCATACGATCTCCTTTCTTTTTGTATCTTGCGCATCGAGATGTCCTGCCTCTAGGAAAACAGAAATGCCTGCTTTCCAGGGAAAGCAGGCATCGGAAAAATGGGCGCAACAAACCGCCCAAAAATCCAGATGGGGCTACTTTCTGCGGAAGATACCCACCATGGCTCCCTCAGCAGGCTTCCTGGCTTGCGGATCGGCGCCCGCCGCGCCTTCTCACCCGGCCTTGTTGGCCGGACAATGGCACCTTGCGGCGGACTCCCCGCTTACAGTGACCGGATCGCTCGGGACTTGCACCCGATTTCCTTTTACCCCAGCGGCGAGGCTGGGCACTGAAGGGGCTGATTTTTGTGTACGCTCTATCTTATCAGCACATCCGAGTCTATGTCAATGGAAGAAGAAAAAATTCCCGGCTGAGCGGATGCCCAGCCGGGAAAGAGGTGATGATTTAGGCGAAGAACTCGGCAAAGGAGCGCTTCTCGTCGATGGCGGCCATCATGTCTGCCATCTTGGAGAGGTCACCCGCCAGAATCACGCCGCACAGCTTGCCGGCGGTGAAGTAGTACCGTTCCAGGGTATTCCGGGCCTCGTCGCGGACCTCCACCGTCTTGTACTCCACGCCGGGCTGCTTGCCGGGGTCTCCCAGGGAGAACAGCTCGGTGCCCATACCGTGGAAGGCCAGCACCGGGGCGATGGGCTGGTAGGCCGCCAGCTCTCCGGCGGCGCAGGCGCCCGCCGTCTTGCCCTGCTCCTGGGCCTCAGGCCACAGGGCGTAGTTGACGCCCTGATACTGGGCGCAGTCACCGCAGGCGTACACGCCGGGCAGGTTGGTCTCCATGCGCTCGTTGACCACAATGGCCCGGTCGATCTCAATACCGGCGCTCTGAGCGATGGCGGTGTTGGCACGCACGCCGGCAGACACCACCACCAGCTGGGCGGGGATGATCTCGCCGCTGCCCAGTTCCACGCCGGTGACAGCCTCGCCCCCCTGGATGGACTGGATCTGCACGCCGGTCTCCACCCGGACCTGAGACTTTCCGCAGGCGTCCAGCAGCAGCGCCGCGGCCTGATCGTCCAGCTGACGGCCCATCAGCTTGGGAGCCAGCTCCAGGACGGTCACCTCAATGCCCGCCTTGCGCAGCTCCCAGGCGGCCTCCAGTCCCAGCACGCCGCCGCCGATGACCACAGCCTGCTTGAGGGCATTGCCCATGGCCTGGATCTTCTCCACGTCGCTGAGACGGCGGATGGCTACCACGCCCTGCTTGTCGTGGCCGGGGATGGGCGGGATGAAGCACTCGCTGCCCAGGGCGAAGATGAGCTTGGTGTAGGGCAGCTTGAAGCCGCCGTCCAGCTCCACCTGCTTGTTCTGGGTGTCCACCGCCACCACCTGGCGCTCCAGGATCTGGACGATGTTCTGGGCCTCATACCACCCGGCGGGATGCAGAGCCATCTGGTCGGCGGTGAGGCCGGAGAGCATGGCCTTGGTCAGCATGGGCCGCTGGTAGGCGGGGCCTTCGTTGGAGATGAGCAGGATGCGGCCCGTCTTGTCCCGCTCCCGGATGGCCTGGGCGGCGCTGACGCCGGCGCAGCCGTTGCCCAGGATGACGTAGGTGTTCTGAGTGTCGTTGCGGAAGGCGGTCTCCTCCACCTCTACCTCCACAAACTTGTCCCGGCCCACGCCGCACACCGGGCAGGTGTCCAGAGAGGAGTCGAAAATTTCGCCGCACACCAGGCACTTGACCAGCTTGCGGGTGCCGGAGCCCTTCTTCTCCTCCTTCTTCACGGGCACGTAATACTCGGGGCCGACGCCGCACACCGGGCAGCGCTCCTTGTCCGACTCGAACACCGCGCCGCACACTTTGCACCGCACCAGCTCCTCCTTGGGGGTCTTCTCCTCCCCGGTGAGGGGGACAAAGTGCTCGGGGCCAACCTTACAGACGGGACAGGCCTCCGCGTCGGCGTCAAACACCGCGCCGCACACGTCGCAGCGCACCTTTCCCTTGGGAGCGCGCTGGATGGGATGGAGGTTGTCCAGCACAGACTGGGCAAATTCCATGCCATATTCCCGGGCCTGTTTGAGCTGGTCCTCGCTGGGCTTGAAGCGCACCCGGAAGCCCTCCAGGGTCTTGAGCTTGAGCTGCTTGAGGCGCTCCATGATGTGGGGCACGCCTTCGCCGCTCCAGCCGTAGCTGCCGAAGGCGGAGGCCACCTTGCCCCCGTGGGTGCCAGCAAACATGCCGGTGGTCAGGTCCCAGATGGGCTTGAGGGCCTCACCCACGATGGTGGGGGTGCCCAGCAGGAAACCGTCGGCGTAGAGGAGCTCCTCAGCCACTTTGCCGGCGTCGGCCTCCACCATGTCATACAGGCGCACGTCGATGCCGCCCTTGTCCGTGATACCTTGGGCAATGGACTGGGCCAGCTGGCCGGTGTAGCCGTAGGCACTGACATAGGGAATAATGACGGTGGGCCGGGGGTTGGGATTGATGACGGTGGACCACTGCTCGTAGGTGTCCAGCATGTGGGGAATTCCCGTATCCAGCACCGGGCCGTGGCCGGGGCAGATCATCTCCAGCTCCAGGGGGCGCACCCGCTTCAAAGCGTCCAGCATAAAGCTCTTGAAGGGACCGATGATGCAGTCGTAGTAATACTTGGTGGCCTTCCAGTAGCCCTCCTGGTCGGTAACGGCGCTGGCCAGGATACCGTCGCAGGCGTAGTGGGAACCGAAGGAGTCGCAGGTGACCAGCACCTTGTCCTGCCGGATATAGGTGTACATGGTGTCGGGCCAGTGGAGGTTGGGAACCACCATGAACTCCAGAGTCTTGTCGTCCAGCTCCAGAGTCTGGCCGTCCTTGATGGCGATGGAGTAGAAATCCCGATTGACGATCTCTTTCAAAAAGTTGATGGCGCAGCCGGTGGCCACGATCTTCAGCCGGGGGTTGAGCTCCAGCAGGCGCTCCACGCTGCCGCTGTGGTCGGGCTCGGTGTGGCTGACCACCAGATAGTCCACCTGGTCGATGGGGGTGATGGAGCCCACCTTCTCCAGCCAGCTGTCCAGGCATTTGGCCTTAGCCGTCTCAAAAAGGACGGTATGGTTGGCGGTTTTCAGCACGTAGGAATTGTAGGTGGTGCCGTACTCGGTGTACATGATGATGTCAAACACCCGCAGGTCGTGATCCAGGGCGCCGGTAAAATAAAAACCGGGCTTGAGTTCCAGAATACCCATGTGCAATTCTCCTTTGTGTTAGTTTATTTGGGGCTTACCTGTATTGTATCCTATTTTGCTCCTGCCGCCAATGCTTTTTTAATCAATAACGCGAATTATTTTCGGCTGCCCAAAATATGAATAAATCGGATCTCCTGAAACTCATATGTGCTGAGCGGCCGGAAGTCGGAGTCCTGACTGTGGGCGGCCACTAACACGTTCTCCAACGTGGCGGGGAAACCCACCTCTACCACAACCGGGGTGTGTCCAAACTCATCCCCAGCAAAGCGGAGCTGGACAAAATCGCCGGGCAGAAGGTCCTCTATGGAGGCGGACACCCCCACCGGTCCCCGGTTTTCCTGCTTGCGGATCAAAAAATTATAAAAATAGGGCACTCCCGTCCAGGCGGGAGCTTTGTTGTTTGGGCCAATGTAGTACCAGCCCAAATCCGGGGTGTAATTCATAAAGGGCGCCCCTGCGTAGAGGCACTGGGAGGCGAAGTTGGTGCAGTCGCCCCCCAATTCATCAAAATTATAAAATCGTGGATTTCGGCTGAAGGCCCAGCGGTGGGCGTAGCGCACCGCCGCGTCCCGGTCGTATGGTATGAGCGGCATGGTCCTCTCCCCTTTCCGCCTATCCTATGCGGCCCGCCCATTCCGTGACAATAAAAAACGTGGGAGCGACGAAGAATGTCACTCCCACGTGATGCTTTATAACGGGCTTAGAGGGGAAACGAAGTTTCCCATAAAGTTCTTTTGTCTACTTTTCTTTCAAGAAAAGTAGATCAAACCTCCTTGCCGGAGAGGAAGCACTCCAGACGGTCCAGGCCGGCCTTGATGTTCTCCATGGAGGTGGCGTAGGACCAGCGGATGAACTCAGGGGCGCCAAAGCTGGTGCCGGGCACCACGGCCACCTTGCCGTACTTCAGGAACATGTTGCCGAAGTCGTCGGCGTCCTTGATGACGTGGCCGAAGAGCTCCTTGCCGAAGATCTTGCTGATGTTCATCATGACATAGAAGGCACCCTCGGGCTTGATGCAGGAGACGCCCTCGATCTGGTTCATGCGCTCCACCATGTAGTTGCGGCGCTCCTCAAAGGCCTCACGCATCTTCTCCACGGTCTCCTGAGAGGCGGAGAGAGCCTCGGCGGCAGCGGCCTGAGAGATGGAGCTGGGGGAACCGGTGCAGTGGCCCAGATAGTTGCCGATCACCTTGGAGATGGCGGCGGGAGCGGCCACGTAGCCGATACGCCAGCCGGTCATGGCATAGGACTTGGACACGCCGTTGACCAGCAGGGTGCGGGCCTTCACATCCTCGCCCAGAGCGGCGAAGCTGAAAAACTCCTCGTTGTCATAGGCCAAGCGGTAGTAGATCTCGTCGGAGATGACATAGATGTCCTTCTCCACACAGACCTTGGCGATCTCCTCCAGCTCCTTGCGGCTGTACATCATGCCGGTGGGGTTGGAGGGGTTGTTGAGGATCATGCACTTGGTCTTGGGGGTGATGGCAGCGGAGAGCTTCTCAGGAGTGATCTTGAAGTGCTCAGCCTCGGTCGCCTCCACCACCACGGGCACGCCGCCCACCATGCGGATGAGCTCAATGTAGCTGACCCAGTAAGGAGCAGGCAGGATGACCTCGTCGCCGGGGTTCACCAGAGCGCGCAGAGCCACATAGACGCAGGGCTTGGCGCCGTTGGAGACAGCCACCTCAGCGGGAGTGTACTCCACGCCGCAGTCCTCCTTCAGACGCTGGCAGATGGCCTTGCGCAGGGCCACAGTGCCCACAGAAGGCGTATACTTGGTGTCGTTATTCTGGATGGCCTGGATACCAACCTCCTTAATGTAATCGGGAGTGGGGAAATCAGGCTCACCGGCACCAAAGCCGATGACATCCAAACCGTCAGCCTTCATCTGCTTGAACATGGAGTCAATGGCCATGGTGGCAGAAGGCTCGATGGCCAGTGCAATCCGGGACAACTCTTTCATAGGAAACGCCTCCGTATCGTTATATTTGCAAGAATTCCTTCATAATAATGCAATTTACCTGTTCCGCTGCATGGAAAACTGCAAAACGGAGAGGCTTGCAATATTTGGGCGCTGTTCTAAAACCTTGCACTTCATTCCTTTGTCACAGCAAAAAACATTATATGCTTCTGCTTTCAAAAATGCAAGCCCATTCTCGTAAAATTTCAAAAGTTTTGCATCTCTCCTTTGGACAATATGCAAAAAGCGAGCTCCGGTGAAAGCCGGAGCCCGCTTGAAACAAAGGCAATATCAGATGCGCTCACAGATGAGACGGCCCATCTCCAAAGTGCCGATGGCCTTCTCCCCTGCCTTGGCAATGTCGGCGGTGCGGTAGCCCTCGGCCAGGACAGCGTCTACAGCCTGCTCCACGGCGTTGGCCTCGTCGGCCAGGTGGAAGGAGTAGCGAAGCATCATGGCCACGGAGAGAATGGTGGCGATGGGGTTGGCCTTGTCCTGCCCGGCGATGTCGGGGGCGGAGCCGTGGATGGGCTCGTAGAGGCCGGGGGCGGTGTCGCCAATGGAGGCAGAGGGCAGCAGGCCGATGGAGCCGGTGATCATGGAGGCCTCGTCGGAGAGAATGTCGCCGAACATGTTCTCGGTGACCACCACATCAAACTGGCTGGGGTCCCGGACCAGCTGCATGGCGGCGTTGTCTACCAGCACATCCTCGTACTCCACGTCGGAATACTCCTCGGCCAGACGGTGCATCACTTGCCGCCACAGGCGGCTGGTCTCCAGCACGTTGGCCTTGTCCACGGAGGCGACCTTCTTGCGGCGGAGGCGGGCCAGCTCAAAGGCACGGCGGCCAATGCGCTCGATCTCCTTCTCGGAGTAGGCCATGCGGTCGGAGGCCTCCTCTCCCCGGTCCTCCGTCTGGTAGCGCTCCTTCTGGCCAAAGTAGATGCCGCCGGTGAGTTCCCGGACCATCATCAGGTCAATGCCCTTGTCGGCGGTCTCCTTCTTCAGAGGGCAGGCGTCGGCCAGAGCAGGACGGAGAGCGGCAGGACGCAGGTTGGCGTAGAGGCCCAGATCCTTCCGGATGGAGAGCAGAGCGGTCTCCGGGCGCTTCTCGGGATCGGTAGAGTGGCCCCACTTGGGACCGCCCACCGCACCCAGCAAAACGGCGTCGCAGGCCTTGCAGGCCTCGGCGGTGCCGTCGGGGTAGCTCTTGCCCACCGCGTCAATGGCGCAGCCGCCCATGAGCACGTCGGTGTAGGTAAAGGTGTGGCCGAACTTCTTGCCCACCTGCTCCAGAACCTTGACGGCCTCCCCCACTACTTCGGGGCCGATGCCGTCGCCGCGGATGAGAGCGATTTTGTAATTCATTTCGCCACCCCCCGGGCCTTCAAAGAATTGAGCAGGCCGCCGCTTTCAATGATGCCCTTGATGAACTCGGGGAAGGGCGCGGCCTGATAAGTCTTACCGGTGGTCTGGTCGGTAATCACACCGGTGGTAAAGTCTACGTCTACCTGGTCGCCGGGCTGGATCTCCTCGGCGGCCTGGGCGCACTCCACGATGGGGAAGCCGATGTTGATGGCGTTGCGGTAGAAGATACGGGCGAAAGAGGGGGCAATGACGCACTTCACGCCGCAGGACTTGATGGCCAGAGGGGCGTGCTCACGGGAGGAGCCGCAGCCGAAGTTGGGACCGGCCACGATGATATCGCCGGGCTGGACGGTGGAAGCAAAGTCGGCGTCGATGTCCTCCATGCAGTGGGAGGCCAGGGCGGCGGGAGAGGGGTCGTTCAAGTGGCGGGCGGGGATGATGACGTCAGTATCCACGTTGGCGCCGTATTTATAAACCTTCATCAGGTCTCAATCCTTTCTAAATCAATGTAGGAGTTTGGGGAACGGAATGAAAAAGGAAACCAACCGAAAAACGAAGAATCTTTCTGTCCTCCTCTCCCCTTCCGAAAACCCCAGAGGCGAAACGAAGTTTCGCGCAAAGTTCTTTGCTAAGCTTTCTTTCAAGAAAGCGTGCGGGGGTCGGCGACACAGCCGGCAATGGCGGAGGCGGCAGCCACAGCGGGAGAGGCCAGAATGACCTCGGAGGTGACATGGCCCATGCGGCCTACGAAGTTGCGGTTGGTGGTGGAGACGGTGCGCTCCCCTTCGGCCATCACGCCCATGTGTCCGCCCAGGCAGGGACCGCAGGTGGGGGTGGAGACGGCGGCGCCAGCCTCGATGAAGGTCTCAATCAGTCCTTCTTTCATCGCCTGGAGGACGATCTCCTGGGTGGCGGGGATGACAATGCAGCGCACGTTGTCGGCCACCTTCTTGCCCTTCATCACCGCAGCGGCGGCGCGCAGATCGCTGATGCGGCCGTTGGTGCAGGAGCCGATAACCACCTGGTTGATGGGCAGACCAGCCACCTCAGAAACCACCTTGGTGTTCTCAGGCAGGTGAGGCATAGCCACGGTGGGCTCCAGCTTGTCCAGGTCGATGACCACCTCGCGGACATACTCCGCATCGGCGTCGGCCTCGAAGGCCTCGCAAGGGCGGTTCACCCGACCGCTGATGTACTCCATGGTCTTCTCATCCACAGGGAAGATGCCGTTCTTACCGCCGGCCTCGATGGCCATGTTGGAGATGGTGAAGCGGTCGTCCATGGAGAGAGAGGAAACGCCCTCCCCGGCAAACTCCAGGGACTGATAGAGGGCTCCGTCCACGCCGATCTCGCCGATCAGGTGGAGGATCACATCTTTACCGGAGACCATGGGCTGGAGCTTGCCCTTCAAGGTCACCTTAATGGCGGCGGGCACCTTGAACCACAGAAGGCCGGTGGCCATGGCGGCGGCCATGTCGGTGGAGCCGATGCCGGTGGAGAAGGCGCCCAAAGCGCCGTAGGTGCAGGTGTGGGAGTCAGCGCCCACAATGATCTCGCCGGGAGCGCACAGGCCCTTTTCGGGGAGCAGGGCGTGCTCCACGCCCATCTGGCCCACGTCAAAGAAATTGGTGATGCTGTGCTTGTGGGCAAAGTTGCGGGCCTTCAGGCACAGCTCAGCGGACTTGATGTCCTTACAGGGGGTGTAGTGGTCCAGGACGATGGAGATCTTGTCCTTATCAAAGACCTGGCTGAAGCTGGCCTTCTCAAACTCGGTGATGGCCACGGGAGTGGTGATGTCGTTGCCCAGGACCATGTCCACCTTGGCCTCGATGAGCTGGCCAACCTCCACGTGGTCCAGCCCGGCGTGCTTGGCCAGGATTTTCTGCGTCATTGTCATACCCATATGTAACTTCCTCCTTCAGGAATGTTCTTTCCCTGTTATCCTAGCAGAGCTCTTGCCAAAAGAATGTAAACCATGTTACAATCTGAAAAAATGTTTTGGGAGGGATCTCCTCGATGGACCAGCTCCACCACATGGAATTGAACCTGCCGCCGGACATCTGGCGGCCCTTTGCCCAGCAGCGGTGGGCCATCCGGTGCCCGGCGGGCTACCTCATTTATTTACAGAACACGGCAGCCACCTGCTTCTACTATTTAAAATCCGGCCAGGTGAAAAGCTTTATCCAATCCCCCGACGGGGGCGAGCGGGTGCTGAACCTGTATCAGGAGGGAAGTCTATTCGGGGAGGCCTCCTTCTTTGACGAGCTGCCCCGGGTGTCCTCCGCCGTGGCCATGACCCCCTGCGAGCTGGTACCCATCGACCGGGAGCTGCTGAGCCGGGAGTTTGCTGCCCATCCGGAGCTGGCCCTGGCCATGATGAAGTATCTGGCCCGCACCGTGCGGCTCCTCTCCGACCAAGTGGACCAGATGGCTTTCCGGCCCGCCCGGTGGCGGGTGGCCCGGTTTCTCACCGTCAACGCCGACGGAAACGGCCAGGTATCCTGTCCCCAGGAGGAGATCGCCGCCACCATCTCGGTGAGCCGGGTGACCGTCAGCCGCATCCTCAATCAGCTTGCCCGGGAGGGGCTCATTTCCCTGGGCTACCGTTCGGTGCAGATTTTGGACCGTCCCGGCCTGGAGGCGCTGTGCGAGTGAACTCTCCCCTGCCTTTCTGCCCATGCCTTTCGCAAGGAAAGGCATGGGCTTTTTCTTGTTTGAAAAAATTGATTTTTCCCTATTGACAAGGATCCTTGTCAATGCTATTCTAACGATGACAAAGATGGTTGTCAAAACGACATAGATTCTTGTCACGAAAGGAGACTGCAATATGCCGCTTGGAAACCGACTGAAAGAGCTGCGGGCGGCGAAGGGGCTTAACCAGCAGGGGCTGGGATCGCTGGTGGGCGCGTCCCGCCAGACCATCAGCCTCATTGAGCGGGGGGACTACAACCCCTCCATCACTTTGGCCCTACGCATCGCAAAGGTATTTGGAACGACAGTAGACGAGGTATTTTATCTCACCGAGGAGGATGAGGAACAATGAAAAAGGAACGTAGCAATAAAGTAATCTATGCCCGGTTTGCAATTACGATTCTGGTGTGTGCCGCTTTGGGCGGCGTGGCGGGCTTCTGTGCCGCCATGGCAGGAAAAAATTTACTTGATTCCGCAGACAGTCTGAACATGGCCCTGGCGTCTCTGGGCCAGCTGTGGTTTATCCCCGGGTATGTGCTGCTGTTGGTGAGCACCATCTATTATCTCCGAGGTAAAGCCCTGCTGCCCCAGGCGGAGGCAGATGACGACGCCTTTCAGGAGTCCGACCGTCGGCTGTGCCTGTCCCTGATCCTCTCCGGAGCGGCCGTAGTGTGGCTGTTTATCGCCCTGGGCATTAACGGACAGACTGATTGGGCCAACAGCCAGGCCATGTGGCTGGGAGACCATATCCTGCGCATCGGCGGCCTGATGGAGAACGTACTGTTTATTGTCAATCTGGTCGTTCAGCTGGTCTGGGTGGTGGCCCTCCAGGCCCTGACGGTGAAGGCCACCAAGGTCATCCACCCGGAGAAGAAGGGCAACGTATTTGACAGCAAGTTCCAGAAGGACTGGTTCCGGAGCTGCGACGAGGCCGAGCAGCAGCAGATCGGCCAGTGCAGCTACTTCTCCTTCCGGGTGATGAGCACCCTTTTCCCCATCGTGATGCTGGTGCTGTTTATCTTGGCCGACAACGGCCTGGCCCCGTCGGGCTGGATTTTGCTGGTGGGCGGGCTGTGGATGGTGCAGCTGATGAGCTATCAGTGCATGGCATATATCCTGGACCATGGAAAAAAGAAACGTAAGGCCTGAAAGAAAGAGAAACGAGGAGCCTGAGCAATGCGCTCAGGCTCCTCGTTTCTCTTTCATTATTTAATAAGGAAGTCCAGCGACCCCGGCGGATTCTCTGTCCCCTTCTCCAGCAGGGACACCAGGGCAGTAATGGTCCCCTCGATCTCCTCTTTCGTAGATGGAACAATGGTATTGTCCATCTTTACTGTGAGAATGATGAGCACCATCTCGGCCAGCTCGTCGGGGTGGTCAAAGTGGATCTCTCCGGCCTGGATTCCCTGACGGATGATCTCGGCCAGCACCGGCTTGAGCTCAGTGATCAGGTGGTTCATGTAGGTCTGATGGAGAAAGGCCTTCTCCTGGGCGCCGGCCCCATCCCCGGTACTGGCCTCCGACTTGGAGTACTCCGTGGACGAGGAGCGGCAGGCCTGGAAGATCATAGCCATGCGAGTAAAGGGCGGGATATCCTGCCGGGCGGACAGGCTCTGGGCCGTTTTCAGGGGCGCTTCGTAATTGCGCTGGACCAGAGCCTCCACAATGGCGTCCTTGGAGGGAAAATAATAATATATGCTCCCCTTCCCGATCCCCGCAGCCTGAGCAATATCGCTGACGGAGATGGTCTGTACGCTGCGCTCCCGCAGCAGCTGCTGGAGCGCGTCTAAAATCAAATCATATTTTTTCTGGTCCTTGGCCATGGTGTTCCATCCTTCTCGCTTAAATTTTACCAGCACCTTCATTTTTTACAGTATAGCACAGTTTTTCCCAGCACAAATGAAATAATTACCAAATCTTTCATTTTACTTGTTAATTGGAAGGAAAATGTATTGACCGGCGGTCGAAAAAAGGAGGATCCCAATGACATACGCAGACATGTTTTCCGAAGTAAAAGGTATGCTGGCGGGAGCAGATGTCAGTGATATCCAGGAGCATCTGGCCTACCAATTCAACATCATCGGGGAGGCCGAGGGCATCTTCTACGCCGAGGTCAAGGAGGGCAAGCTGTACATCGAGCCCTACGAGTACTTTGACCGGGACGTGATGTTCATCTGCACTGCGGACACCCTGTTTAAGCTGGCCAAGGGCAAGACCGACCCTGTGCTGGCCTTTACCACCGGCAAGCTGAAGGTGGAGGGCAATATCGACAAGGCTCTGAAGCTGGGCGACCTGCTGGCCCGGGAGAGAAAGGGCTGATTTTATGGGATTGCTGAAAAAAGCCGCCGTTTTGGCAGGTCTGGCGGCTGCGGCAGAGGGTCTGGGCACCGCCTACTTCTACCGCCGCACCATGATCCGCACCAACGCCAAGCCGGAGCGCAGCGCCAAGATGTCCGGCATCGACTGGAGCCAGTACTACCCCCGGATGCACGAGAACCGGGACTGGCTGCTCCAGCAGCCCCATGAGGAGGTTGGTATCCTCTCCCATGACGGTCTGAAGCTCCACGGCACCTACTTTCCCGGTCCGGGCAACAAAGTGGTCATCTGCTTCCACGGCTACACCAGCTATGGTATGGGCGAGTACCCCAGCCTGGCCCGGTGCTTTATGAGCCGGGGCTTTGGCGCTTTGATCATCGACCAGCGCTCCCACGGAGAGAGCGAGGGCAAGTACATCGGTTTTGGCTGCATGGACCGGCTGGACGCTCTGGAGTGGATCCGCTGGACCGTCGACAAGGTTGGGCAGGATGCCCAGATCATCCTTCACGGCGGCTCCATGGGCGGCGCCACTGTGTGCATGGTCAGCGGCCTGGACCTGCCTCCCCAGGTGAAGGGCATTATCTCCGACTCCGCCTTCACCTCCCCCAAGTACGTGTTCACCCACGTGCTGCACAGCATGTACCACCTGCCTGCTACCCCCATGATCCCCCTGGCCGATAAGGTCAACAAGCGCTTGGCAGGCTACGGCCTGGACGACTGCAACGCCGCCCGGGAGGTACGAAAGGCCAAGGTCCCCATGCTGTTCATCCACGGCAGCAAGGACACCTTTGTCCCCCCCTATATGTGCGACGAGCTGTATGAAAACTGCGCCGCGCCCAAGACCAAGCTTATTGTGGAGGGCGCAGGCCATGTGGAGAGCTACTATAAGAATACCCAGGAGTACGAAGAGGCCCTGGACAAATTTATTGGAGGAATTATCAAATGATGCGCAAACATAAAGGTTATCCGGTTTATCCCCTGACCGTAGCGCAGAAATTTCACCTGTTCTATCTCCCCTACTGCCCCAGCGCGGCGGTCATGAACATCGGCATCCGTCTGACCATCCAGTCCGAGATCGACTGGGACCTGCTCAAGCAGTCCATCTACCAGGCCTATGACCGCTGCGAGGGCATGCGGGTCCGCTTTGCCAAGGACAAGGACGGCACCTACTACCAGTACGTGGTGGACAAGGAAGAGCGGGACATCGAGTTTGTGGACTTCTCCCAGGGCACCCTGGAAGAGGCCGACAAGGTGATGCAGCAGTGGACCACCGTCCCCTTCCCCATGGAGGATGCCCCCCTCACCCGGGTGGTGATGATCAGCCTGCCTGACGGCTTTAACGGCGTGTACTTCCTGGGACACCACATGATCGTGGACGCCCAGTCCCTCATCGGCTTCCTGAAGGACATCATCGAGCTCTACTGCAGCCAGAAGTATGAGGGCGTTCCCGCTCCCAAGGAGATGGCCTCCTACATTGAGCAGATCCAGAAGGATCTGGCTTACGAGGCGGGCAGCAAGGCCCAGCTGCGGGACATGGAGTTCTTCCAGAAGGAGATCGAGTCCTCCGAGCCCATCTACAACGGCATGAAGGACACCGACAAGCTGGAGGCCGCCCGTCAGATGTTCCAGAACCCCAACCTTCGCACCGCCTTCAACGCCTCCGGCGACACCACCTCCGCTCTGGATATCTTCCACCTGGAGGGCGAGCCCACCCAGCGGCTGATGAACTTCTGCGAGGAGTACCATGTCTCCCTGGTGTGCCTGCTGCTCATGGGCATGCGCACTTACTTCCAGAAGGTGAATGGCCACGACGATGTGTCCATCAACAACGCCATTGCCCGCCGCGCCACCCTGAAGGAGAAGAAGTCGGGCGGCACCCGCATCCACTCCTTCCCCTTCCGCACCTGCTTTAGCCAGGACATGAAGTTCATTGATGCCATCTACGCCATCCGGGACAAGCAGAACGAGTATTTCCGCCACGCCAACTACGATCCCACCGCCTACTTTGCCTACCGTGCCAAGACCTATCCCCAGCCCCACGCCGGTTTGACCTATGAGCCCATCTCCCTGACCTACCAGCCCCTCACCCTGAAGGAGAAGGGCCTGGATCAGTTGGGCGACATCCGCTACACCACCAAGTGGTACCCCAACGGCATGACCCCCCAGGCTGTGTACCTGACCGTCATGCACCGCCCCGAGGACAACGGCCTGGACTTCAACTTTGAGCACCAGGTGAAGGCCTTCTCCCGGGAGGAGCTGGAGTACTTCTACTACTACCTGTGCAAGATCATGTTCAAGGGCGTTGAGAATCCCGACCTCACCATCGGTGAGATCATCAAATTAGTGTAAAAGAGGAATCGGATTATGTTTGAGAAATTGGTTGAGATCATCTGCAACTACGTGGAAGTGGAGCCCAAGAAGATCACCTCCGACTCCCGCTTTATGGAGGACCTTGGCTTTACCTCCTTTGACTTTATGAGTATGCTGGGCGAGATCGAGGACACCTTCGACATCGAGGTGGACGAGACCGAAGTGGTCAAGATCCGCACCGTGGGCGAGGCCGTGGACTACATCCAGAGCCTGGCTGACTGAGAACAGGAGTAAGAACTATGACCAGTACCATCCGCGAGATCCTGGTGGAGGCCCAGCAGCGCTTTGGCCCCGAGGTGGCCGTGCGCTATAAGGTGGGCAAGAACCAGATTGAGGACAAGACCTACAACCAGCTCCGCCAGGACAGCGAGAGCTTTTCCAGCGCCCTGGCCGCTCTGGGCGAGCAGGGCAGCCACATCGCCGTCATCGGCCCCACCTCCTACCGCTGGATGGTGACCTATCTGGGCATCGTCAACAGCGGCAGCGTGGCCGTCCCCCTGGACGCCTCCCTCCCCGCTGCCGACGTGTGGGAGCTGCTGGACCGGGCCGATGTGACCACCCTGGTGGCTGACGCCGCCCGCAAGGATGTGGCCGAGGGAGCCAAGGAGCACTGCCCCAAGTTGAAGCACGTGGTGCTCATGCAGCAGGAAGAGCACAGCGACGCCGCCCTCTCTCTCCCCCAGCTGCTGACGGAGCACCAGGTTGCCTTTGACTTTGAGCCCCAGCCTGACCAGCTGTGTACCATCATGTTCACCTCCGGCACCACCGGCAAGAGCAAGGGCGTCATGCTCACCCACCGCAACCTGGCCGAGAATGCCGGCAGCATCAACATGGACCTGCCTGAGCGGATGGTGCTGCTCTCCGTGCTGCCCATCCACCACGCCTACTGTCTGTGCCTGGACGTGCTCAAGGCCATCTCTCTGGGCTCCATTATCTGCATCAATGACTCCCTGCTGCGGGTGATGAAGAACATCCAGTTCTTCAAGCCTGAGATGATCCTGATGGTCCCCCTGATGATCGAGACCATCGCCAAGAAGCTGGAGGACAACACCCTGTTGCCCCCCAAGCTGGTGAAGAACGCGGTGTTCGGCAAGCAGCTGACCAAGATCTCCAGCGGCGGCGCTTACCTGGACCCCTCCTACATCGACCTGTTTGAGAAGTACGGCATCACCATCCTCCAGGGCTACGGCATGACCGAGTGCTCCCCCGTCATCAGCACTACCCGGCCCTGGAACATCAACAAGAACGCCGTGGGTCAGCTCATCGATAACTGCGAGGCCAAGACGGTAGACGGCGAGCTGTGGGTCCGGGGCAGCAGCGTGATGCAGGGCTACTACAAGATGCCCGAGGAGACCGCCGCCACCCTGGAGGACGGCTGGCTGAAGACCGGCGACCTGGGCTACGTGGACGAGGAGGGCTTTGTCTACCTCACCGGCCGCAAGAAGAATCTCATCATCACCAAAAACGGCGAGAACGTCTCCCCCGAGGAACTGGAAAACAAGCTGGGCGTGGAGCGTCTCATCCAGGAGGTGCTGGTGCGGGAGAACAAGAGCGTCATCGAGGCCGAGATCTTCCCTGACTACGAGTACGCCAAGAAGAAGCACATCAAGGACGTACGCGCCGCCCTCCAAGAGATCATCGACCAGTACAATCTCCAGGCGCCTCCCCACAAGAAGATTTACAGCCTGATCGTCCGGGAGACCGAGTTCGAGAAAACTCCCTCCAAGAAGATCAAGCGCTTTTAAGAAAAAAATCTCCGGTTCCAACGAACCGGAGATTTTTTCTGCTTATTTTAACTGTTCCGGGTAGTCGACATCGTCCAGCTCCCGTTCTGACCCAGCCTGGATAACCAGGCAGGGCTGGCCCGGGCGGTTCATCAGCTTTCGCCCGCCCCGGTCTCCCTCCAGCGCCATCAGGTCCGGGAGCAGCCGGGCGGAAAATAGGGTGGGCGTGCCCACACGCTCCCCAAAGGCGGCGGTGGCGGTCCAGGTATCCGGACCCGCCGCATCCAGCAGGCGGGAAATGGTTTGGGATGTGATCCAGGGCTGGTCGGCGGGGAGAAAGAGAATGAAGTCCCTCTCCTCTACCCTGCCCAGGGCCTGGAGGCCCGAGCGGATGGAGTAGGCCTGGCCCTGTTCGCTGTCCGGACTGTCCACCGCCTGAGCGCCGACAGCCTGTGCAGCCTCCCGAATTTCCGGGTAGCGGGAGACCACGGTGAGGGTGCAGTCCTCCCGCGTCCGGCACACTTCATTCAAAGCGGCCAATCCCCAGGCAAACAGGGGCTTTCCGTTCAAGGGAGCCAGCAGCTTGTTGCCCCCGAAGCGGCGGGAAGAGCCCGCCGCCAGCAGAATGAGGTGGTTCATCCCTTGGCCTTCATGGCCATGAGCACCTTCTCCGGGGTGATGGGCAGCTCCCGGTGCCATACGCCGGTGGCCCGGTAGATGGCGTGGGCGATGGCGGGAGACGGGGTGTTGATGACGATCTCGCCGATGGACTTGGCGCCGAAGGGACCGGTGGGCTCGTAGCTGGACTCAAACTCCACCCGCAGGTGGCCCATGTCCAGCCGGGTGGGGATCTTGTACTGCATAAAGGAGTTCTCCAGCAAGTTGCCCTTCTCGTCGTAGGTGATGCCCTCAAAGAGAGCCATACCGATGCCCTGGACGATGCCGCCCTCGGTCTGTACCCGGGCAAGGTTGGGGTTGATGGGGGTACCGCAGTCCACCACGGCCACGTAGTCAAGAACCTCTACCCCGCCGGTCTCCTTGTCCACTTCGATCTCGGCCATGCCTACCATGAAGGGAGGCGGCGAGACAGGAGAGGTGTGGGTGTAGGTCACCTGGACAGGAATGGCGTTGCCGCACATGGACTTGGTGGCAATGTCCATGAGGGAAACCTCTCCCTTGCCGTCCAGACGGCGCACGCCCTTGCCGGTAAACTCCACGTCCTCTGGTTTGCAGTCCATCATCTGGGCGGCAATGGCGCAGAGATTTTCTTTCAGCTGCTCGCAGGCCCGCTCTACCGCTTTGCCGGTGACGTAGGTGGTGGAGGAGGCGTAGGAGCCCGAGTCGTAGGGGGAGGCGTCAGAGTCAGCGCCGAAGACCGCGATGTTGTCCACGGGGCAGTCCAGGCACTCGGCGGCCATCTGGGCCAGGATGGTGTCACACCCGGTGCCCATGTCCGCCGCGCCGATGGACAGGTTATAGAATCCCTCGTCGCTGAGCTTGATGGTGGCCGAACCCACGTCCACCCCGGAGATACCGGAGCCCTGCATGGCCATGGCCACACCGGCGGCGCGCACCTTGCCATTGCCCATATCCCGCACAGGGAACTTCTCCTCCCAGCCAAAGAGCTGGGCGCACCGGCTCATGCACCGGTCCAGGGCGCAGGCGTTGGTCTTTTCGTTGTAGTAGGCGGGCATGACCTGGCCCTCCCGGACCATGTTCTTCTCCCGGATGGCCACCGGGTCCATGCCAAGAATGTCGGCCAGCTCATTTACCGCCGACTCCACGGCGAAGATGCCCTGGGTTGCACCGTAGCCGCGGTAGGCTCCGGCGGACTGACGGTTGGTGTACACCACGTCGTAGGCAAAGCGGAAGGCCTCCAGGTTGTTGGTGTACAGGGGGATGGACTTGTGGCCAGACAGGCCCACAGTGGTGGGGCCGTGCTCGCCGTAGGCTCCCGTGTTGGACAGGGTGTACACATCGATGGCACGGATGGTGCCGTCCTTGCCCGCGCCCAGGCGGACGTGGACCTCCATATCGTGGCGGGGGGAGCTGGCGATAAGGCTCTCCTCCCGGGTGTAGATCATCTTGGCCGCCCGGCCGGTCTTCCAGGTGACAAAGGCGGGGTAAATTTCCGCTACCACCGTCTGCTTGGCGCCGAAACCGCCGCCGATGCGGGGCTTCTCCACGTGGATCTTGGACTTGGGAATGTCCAGGGCGTTGGCCAGAATGCGCCGGACGTGGAAGACGATCTGGGTGGAGGAAATAACATGGAGCCGCCCATAGGTGTCCATCTCGGTATAGGTGCGGAAGGTCTCCATCATAGCCTGGTTGCAGGCGGGGGTGTGGTAGACATGGTCAATGACATAGTCACACTGGGACAGAACGTCATCCACGTCTCCGTCCGAGCACACCTCGCTGGCGCACAGGTTGCGCTTGTTGTCCGCGCCAACCGGGCACAGAGAGCGCCAGTTTTCCTCGGGGTGCACCAGAACAGGGCCGTCCAGGGCCTCGTGGGGGTCCAGTACCGCCTCTAGCACCTGGTACTTCACCTTGATGAGCTTCAGCGCCTTGTCTGCGGCCGCCTCATCCTCGGCGGCCACGATGGCCACAGCATCGCCCACAAAGCGGACGCGCTGATCCAGAATCAGACGGTCATAGGGAGAGGGCTCGGGGTAGGTCTGACCCGCCATGGTAAAGCGCTTCTGGGGCACATCCTTGTAGGTATATACGGCAACCACGCCGGGCACCTTCTGGGCCACGTCGGTGTTGATCTCCTCAATGAGGGCGTGGGCGTGGGGGCTGCGCAGCACCTTCACCACCAGGCAGTTCTGAGGGGTCACATCGTCCACATAGGCGGGCTTACCCAGCAGCAGGGACATGGCGTCCTTTTTCCGTACCGGCTGGCCTACGGTCTTTAAGTTTTCCATCTCAGCCCCTCCCCTTCTTATGGTCCAGATAGGCACGAATGCCCCGCAGCTGTCCCTCGTACCCCGAGCAGCGGCACAGATTGCCCGCCAGATAGGCGCGGATCTCGTCATCAGTGGGGTCGGGGTTCTCCCGCAGCAGGGCCACGGTGTTCATCACAAAGCCGGGGTTACAGAAGCCGCACTGCTCCGCACCCTGGTCGGCGATAAAGGCGGTAAAGTCGGCGGCCTCCTCCTGAAGGCCCTCCAGAGTCTGGACGTGATGGCCCGCCGCCCGCAGAGCCAGCACAGAGCAGGACAGCACGGGAGTGCCGTCCATCAAAACGGTACAAAGACCGCAGTTGGCGGTCTCGCATCCCCGCTTCACGCTCAGGCAGCCCTGGGCGCGGAGAAAATCGATGAGCAGGGTGTCCGCTTCCACGGACGCGGCCACGGCCCGGCCGTTCAAGGTCAGTTTCAGTTCCATGTTAGCCCTCCTTCTCCATGGCCAGCAGGCCACGGCGCACCAGCACGGCGCAAATCTCCCGGCGGTAGTCCTCCCCCGCCCGCAGGCTGCTGCCAAACTTGGCCCGCTGGGCCACGTCCTCGCCAAAGGCCCGGGCGGTCTCCTCGGTCACGCCGCCGGAGAGCAGGCCCTTCTCGTCCCGGTACACCTGGGCCATCTGAGGCCGGGCACCAACGACGCAGGTATATTCCCCGTCCTTCTTGGACAGGGCACAAGTGAGGGTCGGGAAATCAGTGGAGATGTTCCGCTGGGACTGGTAGACCACCTGACGCGCCCCCTTGGGGATGAGCACGTGGGTCAGAATGTCATGCTGCTGCCGGGGCAGCTGGGTGAACTCCTCCAGAGACATCCGTCCGGCGTGGTGCAGCTCCACCTGGGCATCCAGAGCCAGCAGCAGGGTGAGCACGTCAGAGAAGCCGAAGCGGCCCCACAGGCTTCCGCCCACGGTAGCCAGATTGCGGAACTGCACGCCCACAATGTGGCGCAGGCTCTCCTCCATGGCTCCCTGGGTCAGCTCATTGAGACCGTGGTGGCGCTCCATCGTGCGCAGAGACACCATGGCCCCCAGACGGTAAAAGTCTCCGTCCTCCTCGATCTGGTCCAGACCCAAATCGCCCAGGTCGATGGCGGTGCCGATGGAACGCCGCTGCATCTTCAGCCAAAGCATTCCGCCCAGCACCACGTTGTTTTTCTTTTGGCACAGGTCGTAGGCCTCTTCCAGGCTCTGGACCCGTACATAATTTTTGATTTTCAGCACAGTATTTCCTCCCCGTTGCGGCATGCTGTGTATTCGTTTTATAAAGCATATTATTATACCATATTATTTCCCCTCTGACAAACCAAAATCCGGGCGGACCCGACAAAAATCGGATCCGCCCGGAAAAATTGACCGTATCAAGTTGAAATTTACGCCTTTTCCTTGGGCAGCAGGATGTTCATGATGATGGCCACGAAAGCGGCGGGCACGATGCCAGAGCCGCCAAAGACCAGCTGGATCCACTGGGGCAGGCCGGAGAGTACCGCGCTGTTGGCGCCCAGGCCGTAGCCCAGACCCAGAGCCACCGAGACGATGGACATGTTCCGGGCGGTGAGGGGCTCCTTGGTAATGAGCTGGATACCGCTCATCACGATGGAGGAGAACATGATGACCGCCGCGCCGCCCAGCACGCTCTGAGGCATGATGGACACGATGGCCGCCAGCTTGGGCAGCAGGCCGCACAGCACCAGGAACACGGCGCCGCAGGCCAGAGCGGTACGGTTGACGATCTTGGTCATGGTCACCAGACCCACGTTCTGGCTAAAGGAGGTGTTAGGCAGCACACCAAACAGGGCGGCGAAGGAGGAACCCAGGCCGTCGCACATGACGCCGCCAGCCAACTCCTGATCGGTGGCCTCCCGACCCATGCCGCCCTCCATCACACCGGAGATGTCGCCCACCGTCTCCACGGCGGTGACGATGAACATGATCATCACAGGCAGAATGGCCCGCAGATCAAATACCGGCTTGACAGGCATCAGAGCAGGAATGGAAACCCAGCTGGCCTGAGCTACCTTGTCCCAGTTGAGAACCCACGCCTTGGTGTACTCCACCCCGTCGGCGGTGACGCCGGTGGTGGACAGGAACAGGGGCAGAATGGCACAGATGATGTAGCCGCAGACGATGCCGATGAGAATACAGGAGGAGCTGGCCAGCCCCTTGGCCCCGTGCTTGAGAGCCAGGACGATGATCATCACCGCCAGAGCGATGAGCAAGTTCTCCACAGAGCCGTAGTCCTTGGCGCTGGTGCCGCCGCCGAAAGAGCCCACGCCCACGCTGATGAGGGAAAGGCCGATGGACAGCACTACGGTACCGGTGACCACGGCGGGGAAAAAGCGGCGCAGAGGCTTTAAGAACGCGCCCAGCACCGTCTCAAACAGGCCGCCTAAAATGGAAGCGCCCATAATGGTCCCATAGGCCACGATGCCGCCGCCCATCACGTTGACCACGCTCTGGAACACGCCGATAAAGCCGGAGCTGGTGCCCATGATGATGGGTACCTTGCCGCCTACCGGGCCGATGGCAAACAGCTGCACCAGGGTGACCAGACCGGCCACCAGCATGGCATTTTGCAGCAGCACCACCTGAATGGCGGCAAAGTCCTCTGCCCCGCTGGTGGCGGCGCACAGATTGGTGATGATAAGGATGGGGGTCAGGTTACCCACAAACATGGCCAGCACATGCTGAAGCCCCAGGGGAATGGCCTGACGCAGGGGAAGACGCCCAACAAAATCGAAGGGCGTCACAAATTGTCCGGAACGCTCCATGATCTTCCTCCCTGATATTTTTCTAGTGTGAGACCTATATTATATCAGATTTCTCGGACGTTCACAGTGTATTCATAAATTTTCCTGTTTTTCTCCATTTTCCGCAAGACCGCACCAATAAGCGCCGCTGTCTTTGTCCCGTTTGACGCAAATATCCGGGTAGATACGGCGTAAAATGGCCTGGATCTCCCCTTCCGCGGCCTCTCTGGGGCAGATCTCCCCAACCAACTCTCCCCGGCTCAGCAGCAACAGGCGGCGGCACCAGGTAAGGGCCAGAGCCGGGTCATGGAGCACCACAAGCCCCGCCTTGTGCTGGGTGCGGATGAGCTCCCCCACCGTTTGGAACAGGAGCTGGGTGTTATAAAAGTCCAGGGCACTGTTGGGCTCGTCCAGCAGGAGAACGGGGGCGTCCTGTACCACCGCACGGCCCAGATGGACCATCTGCCGCTGGCCCTCGCTGAGGGCGGCGCAGTCGGTATCCAACAGCTCCTCCAGGCCAAACTGCCGGGCGGCCTGAGCCACCCGCCGCCGTCCGTCCTCCCCTGCCGGGCGCAGAGGCCCTGTCCAGGGATAGCGGCCCATCTCCAGCACCTCCCGCGCCCGCAGGCCGGGCAGCAGCTGCGGGCGCTGGGGCATCAAAGCCATACGGCAGGCCCGTTGACGGTGACTGAGCTGTTCCCAGTCCTCCCCATCCAGCAGGACCCGCCCTCCCGTTACCTTGGCCGAGCCGGTCAGAGCGCGCAGAAGCGTGGTTTTCCCGCTGCCGTTACGGCCCAGCAGGCCCACCAATTCCCCTTCTTGGACTGAAAAGGAAATATCCTTGACAACCGGTGAGCTGTAACCGGCACACAAATTTTGTACCTCAAGCATCGCCGCCATATCCATCCCCCCTCCGGCACAGCAGCGCCACCAGAACCGGGGCGGCAAACAGCACCGTAAAAATACTCAGCGGCAGCTCCGCTCCCAACGACAGAGACCGGGCCAACAGGTCAGCGCACAGCAAAACCACCCCTCCGACCAGCCCACACAGGGGCAGGTAGGGTCCGCCACGGCGGCCCAGGAGCAAAAAGGCGATGTGGGGGGCAATGAGGCCCACAAAGGAAATGACTCCCGTCACCGACACCACCGCCGCCACCATCAGGGTGGTGATCCCCAGCAGCAGGGCACGCCATAAAGTGGGATCCAGGCCCATGCTCCGGGCGCTCTCCTCCCCCAGGGACAGCATCAGTACTTCCCGGCGGAAGAGAAGCAGAAGGCCCAGACAGACCAGCACTGTAATGGCAGGCAAAACTACTTTACCCGCCGTGATAGAGGCCAGACTTCCCATGGTCCATACCTCCAGGGCGGCCAGTTCCCGCTCTGGGTCGGCCATAATCTTCAGCGCCATCAGCCCCGCCTCTGCCAGGGCGGAGACCACCACACCGGCCAGAATGTAGCTGCCGGTGCGCTCCAGCCGGGCGGCCCGCACCAGAAACAGTACCAGCCCCAGGGCAAGCAGGCCCATAGTGAAGGCTCCGGCCATGATCTCGCCGCTGCCCCCTGCCCCCATCACGATGACACAGGCGGCTCCCAGCGAGGACCCAGACGCTACACCCGTGAGGTCGGGGGAAGCCAACGGATTGTGAAAGATGATCTGGTACACACCGCCAGCCACACCAAGAGACAGGCCGGAGATAAGCCCCATGCACATCCGGGGCAGGCGCAGCTGCCAGAATACCCGAACGGGCATGGTGTCCCCCAGTTTTCCGGTCAGAATATCAAAAATCTCTCCCACCGAAAGGGGATAGCTGCCTATAAAGAGGGAGACCACCGCCAGGGCGGCCAGCACAAGAGCCGCGGCCAGTATGGCGGTAAATTCCCGGGTATGTGGTTTCATGGCGGTGTTCCTCCTTTTCAATCAGATTCAAAGAAATTCTGTTTCTTTGGTACGCCCGCCTCCTGAAAGATGGGCATACCAAAGGGACAGAAAAAAGTGGGGGGAGGAGTTTTCCTCCCCCCTGCTTGGATTCTTACTTGGTGATGAGGCTGGCGTCGATGTCGAAGCCGTAGAAGGTTTTATAAAAGTTCTGGGCGTCGGAGACAAAGGTCTCAAAAGAATAGACGTCAGGGTGAAGTACGCTGGTCAGCCACATGGTGCCCAGGATTCCGGAGGGAATGGGAGAATCCCACTCCTCAATGCCCTTGGGCATGGCATACACCGCGCCATTCACCACAGCGGGCAGCTGAGACAGCTGGGGATCGTTCATTACATCCTCCACGGTGTACTCGGCTGCGGTGGGGATGATGAACACGTCGGGAGCCATGGCCAGCAGGGTCTCATAGGAGACCTGGGTCCAGTAGTCCCCCTCCATCTCCCCGGCGGCGTTCACGCCTCCGGCGATGTCGATGAGGGTGCTCTGGTACATGTCCTTGGGTGCGGTGTTCAGGTAGGTGGAGTTGGCGCCCATGTAGACCACCGGCTCCTCACAGCTCTCGGTCAGCTCCTCCATGCGGGTGATCTGCTCCTCATAGTAGTCGGTAAGCTCCTTGGCCCGGTCCTCTACGCCGCAGGCCTGGCCAATCAGGGTGAGCATCTCCACCAGCAGGTCGTGGCTCTCCGGGTTCACCACCAGCACAGGGATGCCCAGCTCCTCCAACGCGCTCACGTAGTCCTGGAGCTTCAAGGGCATGATGACCAGGTCGGGATCCAGGGCGGCACAGGCCTCCACGTTGAACTCCTTCAGGCTGCCCACCGAGGCCTGCTCCAGCAGCTCGGGCGCGGCCATCTGGTAGATGGGACGGCTCTCCGGCTTGTTCTCCAGGCCCACCACCCGGTCATCCACTCCCAGGGCGATGGTGGCGTAGGATGTGATATAGTAGCAGCTTACCAGGGTCTGAGCGGGACCCTCCAGGGTAACTTCCCGTCCGGCCTGGTCGGTAAGCACGATGGCCGAGCTCTGCTGGCTCTGGGAGCTGTTCTGACTTCCGGTGCCGGAATCGGCTCCGTTTCCGCCGCTGCATCCGGTGGCCGACACCGCCAGCAGGGCGGCCAGAGCCAGGGCGGTCAAACGCTTGGCAAAAGATCGTTTCAAGTTTGTCTCCTCCTTATACAAACTCTGGGTTATCCTGGCATATTGTACCCTGCCGGGCTCTCCTTGTCAAAGAATTTCCCACGGACAGACACAAAAACCCGGAGAACCAAGGGGTTCTCCGGGTCCTGATATCACTTATCGCTGGGACTCCATGGTGGTCTGGGGCAGCAGGGACAGGGGGTCCACCAGGCTGTCGTTCTGAGCCACCTCAAAATGGAGGTGAGGCCCAGTGCTCTTTCCTGTCTTGCCCACTGCGCCGATCGCCTCACCGGCGTTCACGGTCTCCCCTGCCGTCACCTGGATTTCGGACAGGTGGCAGTACTTGGTGGTCAGTCCGCCGTGGTCCAGTACAATGTACCGGCCGTCGTCGGCGTTATAATCGGTCTCGGCCACGGTTCCGGCCGCCGATGCCAGTACCGGCGTGCCTGCGTCCAGCACGATGTCAATTCCGTTGTGGCTTGTGGTCTGCCCGGTGATAGGATGGACCCGGCTGCCGAAGGGCACGGACAGGGTGACGCTGCCCTGAGTTTCCATGGGCCACTGGAGAGTGACCTCCTGCTGCTCCAGCTGAACGGAGCTGCCCGCCGATTTCTCCTCCGTGGGTGCGGCATAGGCTCCCAGGGCCACCGAGGTGAACAGCACAGCCACACAGGCCCCAGCTGCCAGCACCCCGGCAAAGGGTTTGCGCTTGTGATCCATAATGTGTATCAACCTTTCTTTCAAACACTGCTTCTTCGAAAGGCAGGCGGCAAAGTGGGGTGCGGGAACGGCGCACAGCTCCAGCAGCAGCTGGCCGTATCGGGCACGCCGCGCCTGATCCCAGCCCCGGCACACGGTCTCGTCGCAGGCGAGCTCACAGGACCGGTCCAGCCGCTCCAGCAGCCACCAGGCCGCCGGGTTGAACCAGTGGAGCACCGAGACCGCCACAGCCATCCGCTTGACCCAAAGGTCATGCCGCCTCCAGTGAGTCAGCTCGTGGGAGAGCAGGGCCTCCAGGGCCTCACCCTCCAAGGACAGGCAGGGCAGCACCACAACGGGCCGCACCAGACCCATCAGCATGGGGGTGGCCGCCACCGGGCTGCAAACCAGCTTGGGCGGGCGTCGGTATGGGCCGATAAGGGCGGCGTAAGCTGCCTGGGTCTCCTTTGGGGCGGGACGGGCACGGCGCAGGATGCTCCGGGAAAACCGGGCATAGCTTACTCCCCGCACCGCCAGTATCACTCCGGCTCCAGTCAGCCACACCGCCCACAAAAGGGCTTCTGTGGTCACAGGAGATGTGCGGGGCGATACAGGCTCCGCCGCGGGGCTTCCCGTTTGCTCTGGGACGGCCAGGGTCCACGACTCCTGAGGTGCCTCCACCGCCTGGCTGAGCAGGCTGTGGGAGGTGGTCCAGGGACACAAAAAGCGCAGCAGCACCAAGATCCACAGGACATAGACCGCCCGGGCAGAGATCTTTCCTTTTAATCCCCGGCAGATGAGGGCGGTCACGCCCGCCAGCAGCGTCCCGGACAGGGACACGCTGCCCAGCACCAACAGCTTATCCATGGCCTTCGTCGGGGTACAAAATGCCCCGCAGCTCGCTCAGATCCTCGGAACTGAGGGGACAGCACTCCACCAGTCCCGCCACCAGGTCCCGGGCGCTGCCCTGATAGACCCGCTGCAAAAAGGACTGGGTGGACCAGCGCTGGTAATCCTTACGGCACAGCAGCGGCCAATAGTAGAACACGTCCCGCTTTTCGCAGTCCACCGCCCCCTTCTCCCGCAGCCGGCGCAGCAACGTCTTTACTGTGGAGGCGTCCCAGCTGTGGGTCTCATCCAGAGCGGCGCGGATGGCCGCGATGGGCATGGGTTCCTCCGAGCGCCACAATACCTCCAGCACCTCCAGCTCGGAAGACGAGATCTTTGCCGCCAATTCTTTCATCCAATATGACCTCCTAACAAACAGGGTACAGCTGTAACCTATTTACAGGTTACAACTGTACCCTCGCTTTGTCAACCCCTATTTTCCTTTTTGGGAGAGAAAATGGCCCGCCGGATGGTTCCGGCGGGCCAAAATAACGTGGTTTATACCGTTGGAGTTCCAGGACCGTCGCCCGGTCCCTTTCGTTTCCAGGAGATCAACCCCTTTTTCCGGAGAATCACCACGACGGCCACGGCGATCACCACGAGCACCAGGACCAGCACCAGGTTGTAGGACAGCATCACCAGCAGCTCCTTGCTGCCATTGATGAGGCCCCGGAAGCTGGACTGAACACCGGCCGCCATACGCGCGCCCAGACTGTCCCGCTCCCCGGGGGTGGTGGTGATGGTCTTGACCTCATCCAGAGTGAGCTCAATGGTGGAGTAGCTAATGAGACTGTCGTATTCATTGAGAGAGGTGGTGAGGCTCTCAATCTCGTACTCTACCTCGCTCAGGGCATCCTCCAGGGCCACGATGGTCTCCATACTGTCCGCCTTCTCCAGCAGGGAGAGCAGCCGCTCCTGCTTGGTGCGCTGGGCCTTCAGGCGAGCCTCCGTGTCGTAGTACTGCTGGCTTACGTTTTCGCTGTTCTCGCTCTGGCTGGTCACGTAGCCCAGCTCCCCGGTGCGGCCCAGGAAGGTATCAAACTGCTCCTGGGGCAGACGGATGGTGTAGTTGCCCCACCGTGTGGCGTTCTGGTTGCGCAGACTTCCGCCCTCCACACTGGCACTCTGGAAGTAGCCGCCGCACTCGGCCACCATCTTCTCCAGCGCCTGGACTGCCTGATCAAAGGTCTCGGTCTGGACCTGAAGATAGGCCCGGCGGATGAGCTTGGCGTCCTGGTAGACTGAGGCGCTGCTCTGGCCCTCCGACTCCTGCGGTGCGTCCTGGGTACTCCCGTTGCTCCAACCGGAGTCTGTCCCGGTCATCTCATTGGTGGCCCCGCCGCTGGACGAGGCGGCAGTGTCTCCGCTGGCTCCGCTGCTTCCGGCTCCGCAGGCACACAATCCGGTAAGGAGCATCAGGGTCATAAGCAAAGCAAGCATTCGTTTCATGTAAAATCCCTCCCATACTTGTTGGGTCTCTCTACCCTTCTAGACGGATTTTCCGGCGGGAGGTTCGGGATCTGGAAGAAAAATTTTCAGGGAACCTCTCCCCTTTTGCTCACATAGCATGAGAAAAACAGGAGGTAATCCCTTATGCCTATTATCTATCTCTCTCCCTCCACCCAGGAGAAAAACTACTATGTCAACGGCGGCACCGAAGAACAGTACATGAATCTGCTGGCCGACAAAATGGTGCCCTATCTCAACGCTTCCGGTATCCGCTACTCCCGCAATACCCCGGAGATGACCGCGGTGTCCTCCATCGCCGCCTCCAACGCGGGCAACTACGACCTGCACCTGGCCCTCCACTCCAACGCTGCCCCCGAGGGAAAGTACGGCAGCGCCCGTGGCATCATTGTTTTCTACTACCCCGGCAGCCAGGAGGGGCAGCGGGCGGCCACCATCATTGCCAACAACTTAAAGAGCATCTACCCCCTGCCCAACCTGGTCCGTGCCGAGGCCACCACCTCCATCGGCGAGGTGCGCCGGGTGCGGGCTCCGGCAGTCTTTCTGGAGCTGGGCTACCACGATAACCAAGAGGATGCGGCCTGGATCAAGCAGAATCTGGACGCGGTGGCCAAGAATCTGGTCATGTCCCTGTGCGACTATTTCGACATCCCCTTCCTGGACCCCTCCACCAGCCGCTCGGGCCGGGTGGATGTGGACTGGGGGGTGCTGAACATCCGCGCCCGCCCTGACCTGGAGGCTCCCATCCTGGCCCAGGCTCCCGATGGCTCTCCCCTTACCATCCTCAACCAGTCCGGAGGCTGGTATCTGGTAAACTATGCGGGGACCATCGGCTACGCCAAAGACGACTTTGTCACCCTGAATTAAGGAGGCGCGCCGATGGATATCCATGTGGTCCGTCCTGGGGATACCCTCTACTCCATTGCGCAGCAGTATGGTGTTTCCATGGCCCGGCTGCTGGAGGACAACGATCCACCCGACCCGGCACGGTTATCCGTGGGTCAGACCCTGGTGGTACGCTATCCCAAGCAGATGTACCGGGTCCGTGCCGGAGATACCCTGTCCTCCATTGCCCGCGCCCATGGCCTGACTGTCCGTCAGCTGTGGCAGCGAAACCCCGGCCTGGGCGGCGGCAGCACCATCTACCCCGGCCAGGAACTGGTCCTCTCCTACCGTCAGACTCCCCTGGGTAAGCTGGCGGCCGGTGGTTACGCCCAGCCTGACATCGACCCGGGGTTACTCCGCTCCACCCTGCCCTGCATCTCCGACCTGGCTCCCTTTACCTATGGCTTTACCCCCCAGGGCGAGCTGATCGCATTAGATGATACCGCTCTGCTCTCCGCTGCTAAGTCCATTGGGGTACGTCCCTGGCTCCACCTGTCTACCCTCACCGCCGCCGGTACCTTCTCAAACCAGCTCTCCCACGCGGTCTTTACCGATCCCCAAGCCCAGAACCGGCTGATCGCGGCTCTGGTGGAGACGGTGCGGCGCAAAGGCTACCAAGGGGTGGATGTAGACTTTGAGTTTATCCTCCCTGAGGACGCCAACCGCTACCCGGAGTTTATCGCCAATCTGCGGGAGAGTTTCGCTCCCCTGGGCATCCCGGTCATGGTAGCCCTGGTGCCCAAGACCAGCGCAGACCAGAAGGGCGACTTCTATCAGGGCCACAACTACCGCCTGCTGGGTGCGGCGGCAGACTATGTGTTCCTTATGACCTACGAGTGGGGTTATACATAACATCATCTAAGATAATAGTAATAAAGGCCGGAGCGCCTAGCGCTCCGGCCTTATCCTCACTTCCCCACTGCTGCGAGCACCATGGCCATGTTCTCCACCCGGGTTCCGGGCGATCTGGGGCGGCCCCCATCGGAGATCCCGGCCTCCTTGGCCCGGCGGATCACGTCCTGCTCCCATGGCTGGCTGGCCTCCTCCTTGGCTTTCCGGGCCAGGTAGTTGTCCATGAACTTGTCAAACTGTTCCTGCGTCATCTCTTCCTCTCCTTCCATCACCCGGGTCACATCGGCCCGGAACGTATCCATACTCTTTCCATGAATGGGAAACCAGTGCATCACATCGGCGTGGTTGCTGGCAATTTCCCTGGCATGGCCCTCACTGTGGCAGATTACTACACCGTCCACCTCCGGGTCCAGGCCGTACTGTTTGCACAGGTCGGCGGTCAGCTCCACAGCCGCCTGGTACACCGCTGAAAAATAACCGGCGTCCTGCAGGCCGTCCTCGCAGATCTCAAAGGAGATGTGGGTGTCATTGGCGCTACCACAGCTTCCCTTCCCGGCGTGCCACCCCCGGCGGTTCCAGGGCAGGGTCTGTACCACTCCCACGCTACCGTCGGCCAGCTTGCCCACAAAGGCGTGAACGCAGGCTGTGGTGCCAGACATATCCCAGTGATTGCCGCCAGTGTTCCGGCCAATCTCATCATTTCCAGGCACATACCGGCTCAGATGGGGGTTATTGGCCCCGGTGGAGTGAATCATCACCCCACGAGGGATGAAGGTCTTTCCGGCCTTGTAGCAGTCGTTGTTCTTCAGGATCTGCGTGAAAAATTTCATTCTTTTTTCTCCTCGCTTTTAATCCACCCGGCCTGCTCCACCAGCTGCACCAGCTTGTCATAGCCGTACATGGCCGCAAAGGCCACCAGGAAGCACAGGCCAATCAAACCGGCGATCATCCACCCCGTAATGGAAAACCCATAGTAGGACCACAGGGCAAAGCCGGTGCCCGCCGTAACCACTGCCGCGGTGAGAAACGCCAGCAAATTTGTGGGGATACGATCATACAGCAGGCCTTTGAGCACCTGCACAATGACATTGGTCATCAAAGTCAAACCCAGTACCGCCGTGAGCAGTACGGGCAGATAATCCATCAGTTCAGACATTTCGCTCCTCCTCTCCCACCGGCCTGTCAGGCCGCTTTTTGTATTTATGCCACGGTTTGAACCGATCTCTCAGCACATTCCTCACCCTTTCACTCCCTTGAGGTCCCGGATGTCGTGCTGCACCTCGGTCATCTGACCCTCCAGCTTGTAGGTGCGCTCCACCACACTGTTGTGGGCGGCCACTTTCTTCTCCAGCTGCTCAATGCGGTAGTTGGTCAGCCGGTTGGACACCAGGATCCCCCCAAAAGTGCCTGCCAATGTGCCCACCAGAGACATACCCGCTACCGCAAGGCTGGTCAGGTCCATTAGAGGGCCACCTCCTGCACGTCCTCCGTGCTCCCCAGATCCTCCCAGGAGTCAGGCAGCTGAGAGGGAGGATAGACGGTGCTGTCCTTTTTGCAGCGCCATACATGGTCCTGCTCCACACAGCACTCCCCCTCCTGCCACATCCCCCGGGACCCCTGAGGTGCGGTGTAAGGTTTGGCCTTGGCGGGATCGGTGGTGTGGCACACATCCCACAGGCTCACCGCCTGGTCAGGAGACCAGTCCGGCTGCTCTGTGGCGTCGTGCTGCTGCCACAGTTTGTACACCTGTCCCTGCCACTTGTAGGGAGTCCCCACAGAGACGGAAGAATAGTCCCGCTGCCGCCAGGTGGGGACCATTTCCTCATGGTCGATCAGCTCCGTGCCGTCGGCGCTCCCCTCCACAGCCTTGGCCGCCAGGGCGGCCGCCTCAGCCGCGCCCCTCGCTTTCAGTTCCTCCTGGACCATGGTCACGATATCAGCCATTGCTTTCCACTCCTTCCTCATACGCTGCCTCCAGCTTCTCCTCCACCTGCTTGGCAGTACCTGCCGCCTCCAGCGCCTGGATGGTCTCCTGCTGGCTCTGGATGGTGGCCTCTTTGCTCTCCAACTCCTGGGCCTGCTGGGAAATGGTGGCCTCCTTCTCAGCCACAGCGCTCTCCAGCTCGCTCACCTGGGCCTCATAGCCTGCCACGTCTCCCAGGTACTGCTGGGCCACCTGGAGCTCCACAGTGTAGCTGCGAGTGGCGGCACTGTACCGAATATCGGCCACGGTGAATCCATAGCCGGCAGGCAGAATACACGCCCCCTGAATGTCTGGTTTATCCCAAGGGATGGCCTCAATGTCCTCCAGAGAGGCAAATTCCCGCTCAAATACCGCCAGGTATTTCCCGTTGCTGATGCCCCGCATGACCATGCCGCAGGTCACGCCGCTGATCTGAATGTTATTACCATAAAGACTCATGGTTTTTCTCTCCTCTCCACATGGGGTGGGGACACCCCGTTTGGTGTATGGTTTTGTCCCATTAAGAATGGCATCAGGCCCTTGGGGCGCACCCGTCCCGGGGCTCGGTACCCTCTGCGGCGGGCCTCCTCTCGGCGCTCCTGCTGCTCTACAGGATCCTCAGGGACTTTGGCCGTCTGCAATGGCTTCACATCTACCAGCTCCCCAGAGGGTGACACAATTGCCTCCACATCGGGGTAATAGATTCGTAACCGCTTAGCCAGTGGGGTATCTCCAGGGATCTCCCACCAGTCGGCCGGATCCAGCTGAGGCAGATCGGCCAGTTTGGCCAGTCTCTCCACCGGCACCTTGGCCCCGGTTCCGTCCCGGCGGTACTGCCCTGTCCAGATATATTCCAGCACCCCCATGGATGCCTTATGTACCAGCATGGCCGGTCACCATCCTTTGCAGCTTGACATAGGTTTCCGGATCCAGCTGAGCACCCAGGTTATCCGGAGGCGGCAAGTGTCCAACTTGAACACCGGAGCGCCGCAAACTGGAAAAGGCAGAGCGCACGGTCCTGGGTCGCAGCCCCATCTCCTGAGCCACTTTCTCTGGGCTCTCCCCCGCTTCTCGTCGGCGCTCCATTTCATATCGGTATCGGCTCATGCCGCCCACTCGCTGCCCCCGGAAGCAGTACATGTAGTAAAAGTACAGCGGCATACCGGTATCCAGAGCCAGGGAGAACTTGTCCGCTTTGTCCCATCGAATTTCCGGCCGGCCGGTTGGTTTTCCAGAAACCTGCAGCTGATGAATGGTGTTCCCGGCCTTGGATAGGGTGCGTGATACCGTGCTGGATTCCAGCTCCAGCTTTTCAGCCAACTCCTCCTGGGTTTTGGGCAGCTTGGACAGCACCAGCAGCATGAGCTGCCGCTGCCGATCTGTGAGTACCGGTACCTGAGACAGGTACCGCACCCAATCAAATCCGCCCTTTCCGTCGGCACAGGAGGCAATGAGCTTTTTACTGTCCACCCAGACCTGCATCCGATTGAGTCCGTTTCGGATCACCCGGCTTACCGAGCTTTTATCTACGCCATAGCGCTGGGCAATGGCCAGCTGAGACAGACCCTCATTGTAGTAAGCGTCCAGATACTGCCGCTGGCGGTCGCTCAGTCGCTGAGCTCCCTCCGCCATCCACTCCTGCAGCTGCTCCATGGAGGTACCCAGGTTCACAAAGTCCCCAGCCTCCACCTGCTGCCAACTGTGGCCCTCCAGGTCACTCCAGCAGGCATTGGTGTACTCAAAGAAATCAAAGGTCATGGCACCCACGTCCAGCCGCTTGCGCTGGGCCTTCCGCACTTTCCGCTGTGCCGGTGGATCTAGGTGGTCGATCTGTACCTGCACGTCTCGGATAGCGGCCCGGTAGGTACGGATCTTGGCCCGCAGCCCCTCCCGCTCCTCCGAGCGCTGGGCCTGCTTAAGCTGTTCCTGATACAAGTGAAGGCGGTCTTTCAGCTTCCCCATCTGAGCGCGGTTTTCCTCTAAGGGAGTCATATCCATCCCTCATTTCTTGTGGCAGAAGAAGGAGTTCTCCAGCTCCTCCCAGCTCTTGAAACGGGCCTCCAGCTGCTCCCAGGTCATACCCACCGCCTCCAGGTCCTCCCACCGGATTTTCTCGATGATAAACCGCAGGTGAGCGGGTTTGATCTCTTCCACGGTGCTCAGCAGAAGCGGAGTGTCGATGTTGATAAAGGTGGCCTCCTCCCCATAGAAGCGCAGGGAGAAGGAGTAATCTGAGAAATTCTCGGTCACCGTAGCTCCATATCCGGTGAGGGCCTCGGCCAAAGCACGGATCATCTCCGCATTGGTGGTGCCGGTGGAGCACAGCTTGGCAACCACAGCCGCCCGCCGGGCCTCCAACGTCTGGCCATCGCTGGGGGAAATCCCCACCAGCCGCTCCCACTCGTCCAGCCCCCAAGTGGCCGTGGATACAAAAAACTGGTCCGGCAGGTCCCGGGTGGTCTCCCAGTACCACTGGGCAATCACGGTCATGGAGTCAGCCACTGCCGCGGTCTCGGGACTGTCCCGCAGTCTCTGGGGCAGCCGCTCCAGCTTACCCAGCTCTGTCATGCTCTCCCCCCTCTCAGCCGGCACGGATGGAGACTGTTCCCAACACGGGCACCTGTTCCATGGTGACCGGGATATTCTCCGTTCCACCGTTTACCGTGAGGGAAGAGCAGTCCACCACCCCCCGGCAGAACAGGAGCATGGCCATGATCCGCACATACCGCACCGGCTCCTGGGCTCCCATCTCCATCTCCAGCAGCATTGTCCGCAGCTTCTCCTCCAGCTCCGCCTGCACTGTCCCAGGAAGCACACCGCCCTCCAGGGTACAGGTGGCCTCCACATCGATGGAGAGGGCCTGGGCAGATACCACGGTAACCTGGGCCCCAATGGGCCGCACCGATTCGATGTACTGGGCCACCTGGGTGACGATCAGCTCATCCAGTGGCTCCTTATCCTCGCTGGCTACCACAACCTTCACCGTCCCATTTCCATTCCACAGCGGGATCACCGCCGCGTTGCCCACGCCGGACACTGACCTGGCCCACTGCTTATAGTGGTTGATATTGCCCGACGCCACCGGCTCGGACAGAAAGGTGTGGATCCGGTCGTAGAAAGAAGCGTCGCTTTCCTCGTCGGCTCCCCCCTCCCCCGGCGTTTCGTTGGTCACCTGGTCGATCCCGGCCAGGCTCACCGCCAGCCGGGTGACGGTACCCACTTCCACGTTGTAGATCTCTCCCGGCTGTTCCGCCGTGGCCGGCACCTGTGCCGTCCCGTCGGTGATGGCGGCCGCCAGATCGGTAGTGAAGCGTAAGCCGCTGGTGGAGACAGCCACCGTGCCCTTGGGGATCACAGAGCCCTCATCCCCGGTGAAGGTCAGCACCACATAGGCCGTAGCCGACGGGGTGCGGTGGAGACCGTACATATCCCCAAAGCGGTCCAGATAGGGCCCGGACTCCGCACTGGGAACAGCGGCCGCCAGCAACGTGGGGTGGTAGGCCAGCCCCCGATAGATCTGATAGGACGCCTGGGAATAGAGCAGGTCCGTATAGGATCCCTCCCGGGTGTCCACGGACACCCCAGACTCTGCCAGGCCCTGCTTCATGGCCGCTTTCAAACTCTCCGGACTCACGTCCTGGATCAGCGCGTCAAAGTCCAGTGGCATTGACTTCCACCTCCCCGTAAATGGTATCTACCGCGCAGCAAATGGCGATGGTGGACCCGGAAAAGTCCACCGAGATCTGCCGCACGTCGGTAATGTATGGATTGACGGTCAGGCAGTCCCGCACATAGCGCACCGCCTCCGACTCTTTCACCGCTTGGGAGAACGGCCGGCCGGTGAGCAGCTGCAGCTCGTTTCCCCAATCCCAGGAGAAGAGATCCAGAGAGGTGCGCACATAGTGCAGGGTATTCCAAACCCAGGTGGCCACCGCCTGGGCGCCGGTGACCCACACGGGGCTGCCGTTGCGCCACTTGGGTCGGTCGGCTTCAAAGTCCCAGGCCACCTCCCGATACAGGGGCAGGGCAGCGCTGGTCTGGCTCCCCTCACTGGGAGCCTGGATCAAAGGAAATAGGCTCATAACCCCACCACCTTACAAAGTACATAATAAATTTGCCCCTCCTGGTCGGGCAGCAGCACTACCTGATCTCCCACCTGCAGGTGCTGGGTGGTAATGGTGGCTTTCACAGTACCAGACAGATACCCTGGAAGCCCATACAAGCCCAACGGCGTACGCTGACCCGGGTTGCAGATTGTCTCCGACTCCACCGTTGCATACACTCCCAGCGTGACCTCACCCCCGTCTTCGGTAAAGGTGATCCTCACATGCTCCTGCGCATCGTATAACAGCTTTGGATTTACCCTTAGATCCTCCTCGTCCAGCGTCATGCCGTTGGCCTGAATGAGTAGCCGCTCTGGCCCAATGGCCTTGACCCGGCCCAGACACCATCCGGGAGGCTGTACGTTCACAGCCTGATCCTGCATTTCCAGCAACATCCCGGCATAGGGATCCTGTTGACTCATTTCAGCTCACTCCCTGTCTCGCTTTCATACATCAGGTTTCTCAGGTTCAAGGTCAGGTTTGTGGTGTAGTTGCCGCCATTCCATACATGCTGGTCGCTCTCGATCCACAGCACCCCGGACAGGCCGGTCACCGGCTGGCGCACCACCACGGTCTTGCCGGTGGTGAGCCGCAGGTCTCCCATACAGCTCACTGAGATGGTCTGGCTCAGCCCCTGGTCCCGCAGGATCTGCTTTGCCTCCTGCTGGGCATCCTGACCATCCTGCTGGGTGATGTGCTTTTCCAGCAGGCCATACAGGGCTACCGCGTCTTCATCTTGAACTGTGGACAGTCGGTTGCCGTCCTTGTCGTAGATTCCCACACTGTTGCGCATGTCCTCAATGGACTCCACCGTGCGGGAGGACAGCAGGTTGGACTGGGGCTGGATCACCAGGTTCTCTGCCGACTCGCTGCGCACCGACACCACCAGCTTGTCCCACTCAAAGCGAGCCATGTACTGCTGCCCGGTCTGTCTGGATGCCAGGGTATACAGGCTGGTGACAATGTTCCACAGGGATGTTCGGACAAACTTGCGCCGCACCGACACCCCGGTGGTGGCCAGCTTCCCCACAGGGATCCCATACTTTGAACAAATCCGAGCCACCGCCGACTCCGGGGTCTCATCCCGGATCTTTTCGGTACCGTCGTTGCCTGCCAGAAATCTCCCTCGGTCGTGGGCCACGATGGGTACCATGGCCTGGGTGTCCTCCAATTGGCGGGTCACTACCTGACCCTGAAAGACCGGGGTCTTATTGTCATCCCAGAAGCTTACGGTGGCCCCTACCGGGCACTCTACTGCCGGCAGGTTTGGGTCTGCCTGACTGGTGGCCAGGCCAAAGTTCAGGGTACGGGCGGCCCGCTGCTTGTCTCCGCTCCAGACCACATTACCCACCAGGCCCCAGGCGTTCTCCACTGTGGTGGAACCGCTGGTAATGGTCATGATCATCCGCTCACCCCCAGTTGGGCCTTGGACGGAATGGTCAGCACTTGCCCTGGGAAGATGAGGTGCGGGTTTTGAATGCCGTTGTAGGCTGCCAGGGCGTTGTAGTACTTGGCGGTACCGTTCCCATAAAACCGGCGGCAGATGACAGACAGGCAGTCCCCGGTGACCACGGTGTAGGTCTGAGCGGCCGGCACTTCCTCCGGCTCACCCCGGCCGCTGTTTGTTCCGGCTCCCGCGCCGGCCTCGGTGGTCACTGCTTTCAGCTCCGGGGAGGCCTTCAGATATACCTTAGCGTAGACATCGCCGGTACCGTCCCGCTCCTCAAAGGTCACCTCTTCGATGATGACCCGCTCATTGACCACGCCTGGCACCACATAGCGCACGATCTTGCGCCCTGTGGCCCAGGCCTGCAGCTTGTTGATGTAGTAGTAAGGGTCCCGCACCGCACCGGCGGCCAGAAACGGGTACTCCCGGGCGGGGAGCAAAAACTCCAGCTGTCCGGAGTGGGCCGCCGGGTCGCCGGGCAGATAAACCAGGCCGGTGCCATTGACGGTAATCTCCCGGGCTGTCTGGCCGGCACCCCAGCCAAAAGGAACAGGCGAAACGGGGAGCTGCAGCTCCTCGCCATCTGCAAGAAAAGAAAATACCAGGCTCATCGGTACACCCCCGCTGTCTTGGCCTGCCGAAGCTTCTCCAGCAGGGCCTGGGCCACCCGGTCAATATCAGCGTCTTCCCGGATCACTGTACCGTTCATGACGATCTGTACACTGCCGGCGCCGCCTTGGTTGTAGCTGCGGGCCTCGGCCGCGGTGAGCACCCGCTCTCCTTCGTGAAGGAGTGCGGGGTAGTTGTCATAGGGGACGCGGCCCAGACCGGTGGCATAACCGTTGAGTTTAGACCAGATGGCATCCTGGGTGGCAAAAGCCTCCTCATTGAACCTCTCAGCGTCACTTTGGTTGAACAGGTTGAAACCGGTAGAGGTTGCCTGGCCAGCCACCAATCCCTTGCTGTACTCCTGCCCCTTGCGATATCCGGCATCCCAGTATGCACTGTTAGTGGAGGCATCCTCCCGGATCGTCTCCGCAAGCGCCATCTCATACTCCACCATCAGCTGGGCGCCTTCGCTGGCGTTATACTCGTTCATGCCCCGGACCTTGGCCTCCATCAGCATTCGGCCCGCCTCGGCATAGCCCTCGTCGCTTCCTTCCGACATCGCGTTTTTATAATCGTCCGAGTTAATCACCGCCTCCATGGCATCCCGGACGTACTGCTCTTTGCTGTTTTCCAGTTCTGCTTGCCAGGCGCCCATGGCCCGGTTGGCTTCCTGGATCATGGCGCCGCTCTCGCCGGACAGCCAATCAATTTCCTCCTGATACCCCTGTTTCCGGGTCTCGTTGTAGCCTTCGCCATAGGCGTTATTTAACTCCGTCCGGGCATCGGACAGAGTAGATTCCAGGCCGCTGAAGGTCTTGGCCATTTCATCCATAGCCCCTGCGTACTGTTCCAGCCCTTGCTGGATAATGTCGACTGCCTGGGGGCCTGAGATATCACCCTCCGAAATCATACTGTATATATCTCCCTGACTTACCCCCATGTTTTGTGCCATCATCTGTGTTACGCTAATACCCCGATCCTCAAATTTGTTGAGAGATTCCAGATCTGCCTTGCCGCTGGACTGCATCTTGCTTAAGGCCCTCGCCATTTCGTACATGCCACTTGCATCTACACCCACAGCACTGCCCGCATCGCCAATCCCAGTCATAAGGGCTAACATTCTAGATGGGTCGCCTCTAAATCCCGGTGCCAGGGCCCGGGACATTGCTGTCAGATCACTGTACTCCATAGGGGTATCCGCCGCCAAGGTGCGCAGACGGGCCAGAAAGTCATCCCCGTTCCCATTCCCCAACAGCTTATTGAACGCAATGGCGTCCAGCTCCCGCTGGGCCGCCGTGTCACTGCCGGAAGAAATGGAAGAGGTCAACTCCTCCATCTGATTCTGGGTAGCTTCCTGGACATAGCTTTTAAACGCCTCATCCTGCTGCTGGAAAATTTGACTTCCCCCGGTCGCCAGACCAATCGCCCCGCCGATGGCCGCGCCCACAGCGGTGCCAATACCGGGCAAAAAGGAGCCCAGAGCAGCCCCGCTGGCTGCCCCGGTCAGAGCACCGGAAAACAGGCTGCCGGCATCGCTGCCGAAGGCGGATCCCACCAATGTGTTAGCCCACTCTCCTGTTGCATCCCCAGCCATTTTGAGCAGCCCGGCTTGACTCAGGGCGGACAAAAGTCCGCTTTCGCTTCCGCTCTGACGGGAGAGGCTGCTGCTTTGACTCTCCAGGTTCCGCAGCGCATTTTGTGTGTCTTTGGAGGCCTGAACGGTCTCTTTCATCACCGCATTCAGAGCCTCATACTTCTCTTTTGCACTGGCCAGGGCATCTGCGTCGGCGGCCTCTCCGGTAGCCTTATAGGCCGACTCCGCCTCTTTCAGAGCCTTTTTTGCGTCCACCAGCTGCACCTGCAGCTCGCCCTGCTGTTTCACCAGCCCGGACAGCCGGGTCTGGTAGGCCTGCGCTTTCTGCTGGGTCTCCTCCAGACTTTTTCCAAAGCTGGAGTTGGCGCTGCGCATGGCCTGGACGCCGGGGCTATATTGGTCTCGCAGAGTAACCAGGATACTGGCCTCCGGCATGTCGTTCACCTCCTGGGTGGGCATGGGCAGGTCAGCGCCGCCGTGCCTCCGCTCTCTGTCTCAGCTCCCGGATCAGGAAGCCCCGTATCAGGGCCTTTTCTCCGGCGGGCAGGCCCCAGTACTGGCCCGGGGCCCACCCCTTATCCCGAAACAGAAGATACATGAGTGTCAGCTCGCCATCCCCGCCCTCGGTCAGTTTTTTTCAATGTCCTCAGACACCATCTCTTCGATGGAGGGCTGCGGCTCATCCATGGGCCGCAGCACCGGTTTTCGGAAACCGGACAGCTGCTCCACCGCCACCGATACTGCTCGGATTTCGCCAGGCTGCAGCAGATGGGTCACCAATTCCGCGGGGGTGGTCACTCCAAATTTCCGCTGGAGCTTGTCCGACTTCCAGATCCCGCTGTCATCCCCCGCCAATACGGTCTGCAGTTCGCTGTTGGCCATGTCCTTAATCTCCAGGGCCCTTCCGTAGGGCATTCCCTTCAGCTGAAGGACAAAGGGCTCCCCGTATACCTCACTCAGCCGGGGCAGCTCAAAGCGAGCCCGGGCCAGCTGTTTCTGCACGTCCGGCGTATCCGGCCGGAGCAGCAGGTCCAAAATCTTACTCATTGTATTGCCTCCTTACGCCACTGTGGATTCCAGGAACTTATGGGAGGTGAAGGTGAAGGGCACCTCATCCTTCTGGATGGTCTTGCGCTCCCAGTTGACCAGGGGTACCTCATCCAACGACACGTTGTAGAGAGCCACCCGCTCGGAGCCGTAGGCATCGGGATCATCCAGTTTGCTGACAAAGGTTCCCCGGACGTCCTTGCCGTCCCGCACCGCGTCGGCATAGTCCTTAAAGCGGCTGTATACCTTGTAAAAGCCCACCGAGCCGGTACCCTTGGAGCCCATCACCTTGCTGTCCTCCATCATCTGGCGGGCCAGGTTGACGGCCTCCTTGGTGTTGGTGTACTTGGCGGAAAACTTATAGCACTCGGCAATCAGTTCCCCATCCCACCAAAACTCCCCAAAGGTGCCCGACATCACCCGCTTGGCGCTGTCAATGGTACTCATGCGGCATTACCTCCCATATAAAACTCCAGATCAAAGTCCTCCATGGCATCCAGGATCGTGCCTCCCATTCTTACAAACAGGTGGCTGCCGGTATCTGCTTTTAGGATCTCATCGTCGGTCATGTTGGCCACGTCGACACCATTTTCCTTCAGCCAGGCCCGCTGCTTGGTCAGATTGAGTTCCACATAGCTGGTACCTGTCTCAATAACGCCCTCGTTCTCCAACTGGGTCAGGAACTCATGCAGGGCTGTGACAATGAGCATTTTGGTATCGTAGCTGTTGCCCTTACCTCGGAACTGGTCGTCAATGATCAGTTTGGACTGCTGACGGATCAGATCCACTGCTTCCACGATCTTGATCTTCTTCAGGGACTCGCTCTGGTCTTTGCCCACGGTCACCAGGCTGTTGACCGCTCGGCTCAGCCGCACCTTGCGGCCGTCATGGAGCAGAATCAACTTGCCGGCGGCCACGGCTGCATTGGGGTCAGCGATCTCATCCACCGCCGTGACCTCCTCCAGAGGGGCAGAGGTGGCCGAGTTACTGATCTCGGTACCGGCCAGCAGGCCGGCAATCCGGCTGCAGTAGTCCGCCCCGGTGAAGGTCTCCCCACCGGCCACAATACCGGAGGCAGAGAAGTTGATCACCGCCATATTGTCCGCCTCGTGGTCAGGAAGCACCGCTTTGCCGATACAGTACTTTTCCCGTGCCTTGTCCAGCCAGGTAACCAGGGCGGTCATCTCCTCCTCATCCACGTCGGCAGGGGCAGACAGATAGTCAAAGTCTGTGACCTCCAGCGGAGCACAGCCCTTGGTCACCAGGTCATCCTCCGCTCCAATGACCACCAGCAGCACCTTCTGGGGCCGCCGGTCGCCGCCCACAAAGGCTCGTTTGATATTGGCCTCCACTGTAGTGCCCAGACCGGTAGGGATATCCTCCTCCGATCCCAGCACATACAGCCCAGCCTGGGCCCCGGTGTCCCGAACGATCACCGCTACCACCCCGTTTTTCATGCGGGTGGCCACGGTCTCTGCGGCCTTTTTAATGGTAATCGTCAGGGTAGGTACACCCAAATCTGCCATAGTTACTCCTCCTCTCTTCCGTCTGGTGTGACGGAAATGTCGTAATCCTCCAGCGGCGCCGCCGCCACAGGAGTGATGTCCCGGTCATCCTGCCAGGACAGGGTAAAGGTGAGTTCGGCGTAGTCGTTAAAAACCTCACCGGCGGTTCCGCTGATATCCAGATACCGATCCTCCACCTGGATGGCCGCGCAGCTGAACAGCTCCAGAGCCACGGTTAGCCGATCAGACATGGTTTCGATCTGGCTATCGTGGTAGTCATCCACCGTCTCGAAAAAGGTGATCTTTACCTGGGCAGTGCGGTCTACCGTAAAATGAGTGAAGTCCTCCATGGTTTGCTTCCCCACCTCCGTGAGGAAAGAGGGCCGTTTAAATCCCTTGCGCACCACATTCCGGTATGCTTTCAAGTCCGAAAAGCGTTCCTGGGTGAGCGCCTCCACGGCCAGCAAAATATCGTTTACACGCAACATTCACATCACCTATAGATCAAATGCATTCTCTAATTCAACAAGTACAACTTCAGCCGCACGCTCAATGAGATTACTCGAAGCAATTTGGGACTTTGCAAAGCTGTAGAATTGTCGTCCAGGAACATAATTTTTACCACTTCCACGATAGACATATCTTTTTGCTTTGCCGCTTGGCCATCGAACACCATGACCAAACTCCAACGCATTGGTTATCCCCCAACTGTCCAGAGTGCTTCCTTGTACCGGCTCGCTTATTGGTGATACAGCTGCATAGCCACCGCCAGATCCCACTCTTGGATTTTGCCATCTCATGACATGTCCATGACTATCATTCACCCTCTGCCGTATTTGCCCATATAAAACCTTGGACATTTCCAGCGCAGCGTTTCGCATTGCCAGCCGCTTCGCATCTGGAACATTCTCGGCTACATGAGCCCAGACATGATTCCAAAAATAGTCCCAGTCCGTAGTGCTAATCTGAATGCGACTCATTACAGATCCTCCGTGCGTACAATTTCATACTCATTTTTGTATGGATCCAGGGTGTGGGCCAGCTGGACATCATAGTTTACGCCGTCCACCGCCACAAGACCGCCTCGCTGCAGCTGGATGACCTTGGGGGCCACCAGCACATAGATAAGACGGTTGATGGAGTAGGGCTCCGGCTGCTCCCATTTGGCATACTTCTCGGTCAAAATTCCAGGGAAGGCTGCGCCCGGTTCCTCCTCATCGGTATTTGCTCGGCACAAGACCGGATCCACCAGAGCCGCCTGCACATCCAGGTACATCCGGTCTCTGTTGGTGATGGAGGTCAAAAACAGGTGCTGGCCCTTCCAGCGCAGGGCCTGGTGAAGGGTGAGGGGCTGGGTGCGCAGCACTATGGCCGCGTCCCTGGCCCCCACCCCCACCTTGGAAAACAGGTTTGTCTTGCTGGTCTGTTCCACCTGGGCCCAGGCCCGGCGGATGGGGACCCACTTCCAGGTCCCCTCTGACGTCTGCCGCAGCTCCAGCACCTCCAGGGGCTGGTCCAGCCTTCCCGCTCCAATGTAGGCCATAGGTCACCCCTCCCCGCTCGTGTCCAAGTTGGACACCGGCTCGGTCAGCTTCAGCTGGGTGAGGAGCCGCCGGAAGGCCGGGTTGTCCGCCACAATAGTGCCCGTGATCGTGGCGTCCCGCAGGTCAAAGTCCCGCAGCACCATGAAGTTGACACACAGATCATACTGGGCCCGCCGGGTGGTACCGTCAGGGGGCTCCAAAACCCCGGCATGTTCCAGGTAGCCCACCGCCGCATGGTACAGGGTTTCCAGGGTGAGCAGCTCCTCATCCGTGGGCTCCTCGATGCGGCAATAGGCCAGAAGGCTGGCCTTACGCTCCTCTGTCAGGGCCATGGTCAGCCTCCGATGGTGCCGACCACAAAGCCCTTGTCCACGATCAGGTTGCCGCCCACAAAGGCGTCGCCCAGGATGGCGTACATCCGCTCCACTGCCTTGACCGACTCGTCAATGCGGATGGAGTAATCGCCGAACAGGCCCACCTCAAAATTCATGGGGTCGCCGTAGAGGATCTTGCCGTCCCCCACCGCCTTTACCAGATCGTAGGGCAGCACCACGCCGCCGTCCCGGATGGTGCCGCTGTTGGGGTTGGTGGGATCGGGGGTGATCTCCAACAGACGGCGCTTCTCATTGGTGCCCCGCAGCTGGCCCAGGGCCTTCAGGTTGGTCTTGGTGAGCAGCAGCCGGGCGGAGGCACCCATGGCCTCGTCGGAGCCGTAGGCAAAGTACAGGGTATCCAGGGTGTTCACATCGATGGCCGAGCCCAAGGCGGCCTCGGCAAAAATATTGGTGGCTGCCTTATTCTTGGCATTGGTGATGCCGAAGAAAGTGGGGGTAGATGGGTCGTCGCCGTTGACGATCAGATCAGCCAGCTTTCGGCGCAGTGCCCGCATAGCCATGCCGTAGATCTTGTCGTAGTAGCTGGCGGGGGACAGCCGGGCGATATTGCGGTCCACATAGCTGGTCACACTCAGCTCGTAGGGCTTGATCTCCGCCACGCCGAAGGTGGGGTCGGTGGAAGCCGTGCGGGCCGTGCCGGCAGTCTCCTCTACCTTGCCGCCCTTGGCATCAAGCTCAGTAATCACATAAGGCTCCTGGAAGGCGCCCATGCCGGTCATGTCCATCACCCGGACACGATCCACAATGGAAGGCACCACATTTCCCAGAGGGTCACGGATCTCGGCTCCGGCACCGGTGGGCTGCACGATGGTACCGGTAGCCAGGGTGGTCTGATTATTCAGGGCGCGGCGTACCTCATTGGCGGTGAAGGTGACGCTGTCACCCCGCTGCAGGGCGGTAACCCGCTCGGCGGCCAGGTCCTCCAGCTCCGAACCGGTGGGCTCGGGGGTGGAAAGCATCTGCCGCTCCTGCTCGGCCACCAGGTTCTGTACCTGCTGGATCTCGGCATTCAGGTTGGTAATTTGCTCCATCAGGCTCTGGTAGTCCGCCTGGTTGTTGGCCGTCAGGGCCTCCCCGGCCTTCTGGAGCAGGCCGGCGCGCTGGTTGATGAGGGCGTAAAGCTTCTGCTTCATGATTTTCGTTCCTCCAATCAAAATCGATTTCGTTCCAGTTCCAGACGGGCGGAAACCCGCCAGTCGGTACCAGCATCTTTGGGGGCAGGTTCCATCCCCTGCCGAGGGTTGGGGTTGGCCTTGAGGTAGGCCGCCCGAAGGGCGTCCAGATCAGGCAGACCAAAGGCATTGACCAGACTGCCTGGACTCATCCCCTGGCTCTCCTGCCCCAAGATCTCGTCCACAAGGCCGTAATCCAGGGCGGCCTGGGCGGTAAGCCAGGTTTCAGAGCTCATCATCCGCCGCAGACTGGCCCGGTCGCTCTTGCCCCGGGCCTTCAGCTCGTAGGCGTTGAGGATGGCTTCCCGGGTGCTGTCCAACATGCCGATGGAGCGCTGGTGGGCCGTCCGATCCCCGTCAGTACTGGTGCTGGGCAGGTGAATCATCATCTGGGCCACCGGGGAGATGGCCACCGTATCGCAGCCCAGGCAAAGATAACTTGCCGCGCTGGCCGCCAGGCTCTGAATCTCCGCTCGGGTGTGCAGGCCGCTGGCCTTCAGCACCGAGTACATCTCGCTGCCGGCAAAGACCGAGCCGCCGGGGCTGTTGATCTCCAGTACCAGCTCCTCCCCTTCCGGATTGGCGGCAATGGCGTCCCGCACCTGCTGGGGCGAAAAGGCCGAATAGCCAAACCACTCATAGATCCACTTGTCGTCGTCGGCAGATACAATGCCGTTTAGGGTCACTCTCATGTGTTTTCACCTCCGCTTTCTGTATTTCGATTGACCGACAGTTCTCTCCACAAGGAAAGTGGCACATAGTTCAGGGAGGCCAGGCGCTCGTCGCCGCCCTCCACATCGGGCATATCTTCCAGCCGGTTGATGTCATTGACCGAGAACACGCCGATCTCCCGCATGTTCTTATACCAGGCACTCCGGGCGGAGTTGTCGCCCCGAAGCTCGGCCATCATATTGATGCGCAGCTCCAGCCCGGCGGCGATCTGGTCGGCAAAGAGCATCTTGTAGGTCTGCTCCTCCTCGTACTGGGTGACGATGGGGTGCAGGGTCGATACCACATACTCAATGGCGTTCTGCTCGTTGGAGCTGTACGCCTGTTTTCCCTCCTGGAGCTTATAGAGTGGGATTCCAAAATACCGGGCAATGTCCCGGATAGCCACCTCCTGGCTTTCGATAAATTGGGCGTCCTTGTTGCTCAGGCTGACCGACTGATATTTCAGGCCATAGTCCAGAATAGCGATTCGGTTGGCGTTGGTTGGGCCAGAGTGAACCCGCTCCCAATCCCGGCGCAGAAGGTCTTTTCTGCGGATCTTCCGCTCTGGGATTTCCGGGTCATTCACGCTGCCGGACAGGTCAGTATCCGTCTGGAGTACTCCGCCGGGCTGCCCACCGTTTTCGTAGTAGCTCAGGTCGTGCTGCTGCCGGGCTCTGGCTGCGGTGATCACCTCCGCCGCCCGCTGCAGCACCGAGATCCCGGTGATCCCATCCCGGGACGCCCCCTTGTAGTGGTTCACATCGGCATGGGATAGAGTAAACACGCTTCCAGACGCCGGGTCCCGGACATTGTGCCATACCCGTCCGGCGGTGTCCCGCCAGGTATAGACCAGCTCTCCGGGCAGGGGGATCAGCTCCATGATCTCTGCCGTATAGGGGTTGCGCCGGATCCAGTCATAACTGTTCCCCCGGGTCAGGCGGCTGGCCTCCAGCAGCTTTTTCCGCACCGACGGCGCCATGGCCTCATTGGGACGGATGTTCAGCAGCCGAAGCAGGGGCAGCTCCACCCGCTCCCGGGTCACCCGATCCACGCAGTAGGTGGGCAGCTTGGCCATGGAGTCGCTGAGGATCTCAATGCACCGATCCACCGCGCTGAGCTTTCGAGCCGCGGTCTCGCTGGTGTCCAGCGTGGTGGGCGAATAGCCCACCGCTGTGAGGGTGTCTACCGTTACGGCGTTCTTAACAGAGGGAGAGCGGGCCACCGCCCGGAGGCCTTTTGCCACACTCACTGCTCACCGCCTCCCCCCAGGGAACTGAGTACCGCGCCCGCCAGCAGGAACACACCCGCGGCGATTACTCCGGCGGGCATGGAGTACATCCCGGTCCCCAGGCTCACCAGTGCTGCGCCAGCAGCCATCACCAACTCTGTGGCATACTCCGCCACCGCTTTTTTCAGCTCCTTCATCTACGCTCCTTCCTGTGTCCAACTTGGACACCGCTACAAACTAAAGTCCGGCTGAGCCAGGGCCGCCGCCAAATCGGGCTTCTGGGCCTGCTTGGCCATAGCCGTGGCCATGGCAATGATCCAGGCCACGGTGATGTCGATACGGCCTACACTGCGGTTTTTCATGGGCTTGAGGTTCTCGTTTCCATCGGTGGCGCAGCGCACATTGCCAAAGCACCACCGGGCGGCGGTATTGTGCTCGTGGAGCATCTCGTGCTTGCGCAGAAGCAGTTCCACCTGCTTGGTGGCCGGGCTCATGCCCATCATAGCCTGAGAGATCTCAATAACCTCCAGCCCCTCCTGCTCCTCTGTCCCCTGCATCAGCCGCTGGGACAGTGTCCAGGACAGGGCGGGGTCCAGCCCCAGGGTCACCATGTCAAAGTCCCGGGCTGCCTCCCAGATGGTCTGCTCCACGGCGTCATAGTCGATGATGTCGCCTGGACAGCCCTGGAGAAACTCCGCCCGGATCCAGTCTCCGTAGGGCACCCCGTCCCGGGTCTCCCGGGTCTGAAGATCCTCCAGAGGCACCCAGGCCCAGAACAGCACTACCCAGGTCTCCAGGCCCTCCTGGGGCGGGAACAGCAGCACAAAGGCGGTTAGGTCGGTGCTCTTGGATAGATCCAGCCCACCATAGCACCGCTTTCCTCGCAAATACGCACGCACAGCCTGCCGGCGGGAGATCACGTTCAGCCCCTCCCATTCGGGGCGGTTAAACTGGGTTTTGTCGTAGATGGTGAGAGGCACCCAGCCCACCGACTTGACGGCGATCCACTGGTTGAGGCGCAGCCAGCGGAACAGCCGCTCTGCCGCCTCGCTCTGCCGGGCCGCCCGGGCCTCCTTCCGGAAGTCCTTGATCTTCAGGTTGTGGCCAAGGCCGGGATTGCAGGCGTACCACAATTTCTCGTCGTAGATGTCCAGGGCGTCGATCTTGTCCGGGTCGTCCCCGGTGAGCACGCCGATGCCGAACATGATAGGGCACCACTCGGGCAGATCGGCGTCCATCTCCCGCTCCGGCTCCCCCCTCCGCCAGGCCAGGATTCTCCGGCACTTCTCATGGATCTCCCAGCCAATGCTCTTCCGGTCGGGGTCATCCCCTGCCGTGGTCAGCACAATCACCGCCTGCTGCCGCCGGGCGGCGTCGGAGCCGGCGGTGAGCACGTCCCACAGTCGCCGGTTGGGCTGGGCGTGGAGCTCGTCGATGATGATGGCGGAGAAGGAAAAACCGTGCTTGGAGGCGGCCTCGGATGAATAGACCTTCATCAGACCGCCGCCTCTCGTACGGATCTCCCGCACACTGTCCCGGCACCAGACCAGGGGGTCGTGCTCAGGCTGAGAGAGAGCGGTATTCTCCACCATGAACTTGGCACACTGATAGATAATATCCGCGTTGGTCTTGTCGGCGGCAAAGATCCCCACCTGGGGCCTGGGCTCCCCGTCCGCGATCAGGTGGTAGAGGCCCAGGCCGGCTGCAAACTCGCTCTTGCCATTCTTCTTTGGGATCTCCTCATAGAGGAAGCGCCGGTACCGGCTCCAGCTCCCGTCCTCATCCTGGGCCTGGACACCGTAGAACTGGCGGATAGCCTCCTCTTCCCAGCCGGACAACTCAAAGGGCTTGCCCGCCCACTCGTTCTGCCCGAATACCAGCATGGAGAAGAAGGCACGGACCATGTCCACCTCGTTCGGACTGTACCGCAGCACAGTGCCGTCGTCCGGCTTCACTACGGCCACCCCGCCCCCAAGCTGTAACATTTCAGGCACGGCGTCTGGCCTCCATCAGTTTCAGGAAGGGGTTATCCTCTCCCTTGTCCGGCTGCTTGGGGAGAACCAGTCGGCACCGACTGGTGACGGTCATGCCCATGTCATTGGCGCAGGCCCTGGCCTGCTCAAAGTAGGACTTCTGGGCCTTGGTCCACTTGTTCACCAGGTCCGGGTCCTGCTGATCCAGGGCGTCCTGAACCAGGCGGCAGGCCGCCGTGAATTGGTGCTGCGCCACGATGTAGCGCCCAACCGTGTCCCTGTCCAGCTGGGCCGCTCCCATGTCAGCGGCCAGGAGTTCCTTGGCTAAGGCCCGAAAATCGGACTTCAAATACTCCGGCAGCCACTTGGGCACCCGCATCTTGGCGGGCTTTGGAAGCTCCACTTCTCCGGCCGCCCTCTGAGCCTTTTCGGCCTTGCTCAAATGCTTTCGGCCGTTGGCCTCCAGCACGCTCAATTTTTGTCTGGGCCCTGGCATGTTCTCAGCTCCTTTCCCGTCTTTCGCCCCCGTGGGGAAAAAATCTCATACGGAGGGGTGCCTGCGGTCTTACGCCCCCAAAGCCAAAACAATTTTGGCCTGGGAGGATGGTTCAGAAAGCCGCAGGCTTTCCCCGGGTGCGCATAGGCGCAGCGCATCCGCGCCCGGGCGCCCAAGCGTTCTGCCGTCTCGCGGTTATCTGCTTCGATTTTTCTTGCGTTCTTCAGCCATTTCCCTGGCTGTTTTCCGGTTGTGGCAGCGCTCGCACAGGCTCTGGTGGTTAGCCGGATCTATGAACAACTGCCAGTCTCCACGGTGAGGCTCCACGTGGTCCACCACGGTAGCCCAGGTACGGACGCCCCGCCGGGCGCACTCGCGGCAGAACGGCTCCCGCAAGAGCTGCGCGGGACGGAGGTCGTCCGTCCAGAGGGTCAGGCTGTACCAGCTGTGGTACTCCGCCGATGTACGCCTGGGCGCTTTTTTCGGCTTGTGTCTTGGGCAGTACCCATCCCTGGTCAGTTCCCGGCATCCTGGATGTCGGCAGGGACGGAGCGGCTTCATGGCCACGGGCTATCACCTCCGGGCAAAACAAAAAGCCAGCGCCCGACCCTGACTCTCATCAGGTTATCGGGCACTGGCTATCATCGAGCACTGGCCATCTTGGATATTGACTTTGATTTCTGACTTGCACTTATGGCACCAGAGGACTAGGTTCTTAGCCTGGGTGTCTTCGCTGGCCTTTTGGTGCATCGTCGTGTTGCAGAAAGGGCAGACATACCGTCCTTTCCTCACAACAAGTTTACCACATCGCACATCTGTTTGCAAACCTTTTCGCCCCATTTCTGTGTGATATGTAAGAAAATATACTTAACCCCGAGACCGAAAAGAATAGAAAAGCTATTCTTTCTTCCGTCTCCTCCTGCGGCTTCTGTTCCGCTTCTTCCTGTCAGTTTTTGGCAACATATACTTGATCCAGGCAAATTCCCCGTACCCATTGACCACCGGTCCCTCCCGGGCCAAGGTCTCCGCCTCGGGCGGTGCTGCCAGGGTCACGCAGTCTGGCACCGTCTCCGTCTCAGCCTCCGGCCGTCTGAGTCCCAGAGATGGCGTCCAGGTTCGCTCACCCACCTGCGGGTGGCCCCACTCCCGTGGCTCCTTGGTCAGGTAGCTGGCTAGATCTTCATAGGTGTAGTCCTTATGGAAGGACAGCCGGCGCAACTCCACGTTGTCTCCATAGATCCACAGCCGCCGGATTTCCTCCAGATCGGTCCCGGTGGAGTTGAGCACCAGGTGGTGGTGCAGCCGCCCTCCGGGACAGGCCCCTTCGGTGACGTAGATATAATGGAGATCCTCTCCCCGTTCAGCTCGGGCTTTACGTAGTTTGGAAAGAAACGAGCGAATCTTGCGTACTGCCTTGTCCCGGCTGTCCGGAAGGTGCTTGTCATCGTAGGTGAGGGTCACAAACAGGTCGCCATCGTCAAACGCGGCCGCAAGGGTTTGCTCCAACTTCTGAAAGGAAGTCCTGGCGTTGAGCTTCTCCCGGGCGGCAGTGCTGGCCGTCCGCTTCTGGGCCCGGGCCTTGGGGCTGTCCCCTGCCGTACAAGGCGTGTACACCACCGCAAAAACTACCCGGCCCGCCCGGATCTTCCGGAGGATCTTACTCATGGCCATCCTCCTGTTCCAGTGCGTCCAGGGCGGCCCCGATCTGTCTCCAGACCTCCATTGGAATTTTCTTTCCCTCCGTGATGAGCTCCCGGATCAGTTCATCGGTAACCGGCTTCCCAGCCAGCCCAGCCACCTTTGCCAAGCATCCCAGTCCGTTGGCCTTCCGGTAGGCGGTAAGCCGGGCCAGGATCTGGTTCTTTTCCTTGGCTCCATACCCGACATAACGAGGGAAAGGCGGGTCATCCGGCGCAATCTCATCATCCGGGTCCTCGCCACTCCCATCCTGCCCATCGTCCACCCAAGGATCGCTCCAGGTGCATGCCACACCGCCCAGTTTGGGTAGGTATTCCAAGGACAAACCTACCCCCTGCCCTACCACCAACACTCCCAGGGCCAGGCTGTCCATGACAAAGCTCCGCACCGCTCGCAGATCTACCGACTCCTTTGCCGGCACCCGCACTACCAACACCGGGCGGCCCATCTTCTCTATCTCTGTTCGCAAAACCGTTTCATGATCCATTTCTACGCTCCCTTCTTATTTGGTCCAATCATTTTCCTGGTGTCACGAAGATGATCCCCATGCAGGGCAATCATCTTCTCCCGGGTCAGCTTATCCACCACCCGGCCCATGTCCTGCAATTCCCCCATCTGCCTCAGACGCTCCAGATTATAGAGAGTCTGGGCGGTCACCAGCACAGACAGGCGGCGGAGATGTGATTTTCTGCTCATATTGCTTCTCCTTTCTAATCAAAAGGGCAGTTCGCCCTCATCATCCTGCTCCATAAATTCCTGGGCAGGCGGTGCAGGAAGGCTGCGCTCATCGGCGTTGCCCTCGCTGGGAGGTGCTGTCTTGGCTCCGGCAAAGTAGATCTGATCGGCCACTACCTCAGCAGTGCGGCGTTTGGCACCCTCTTTATCCGTCCAGTCCCGGATCTGGAGCCGACCCTCCACCACAGCCAGCTGGCCCTTGCGAAAATATTGCTGGACAAACTTAGCCTTGGCGTTCCAGGCTGCCACCTCGATCCAGTCGGTGGGCCGTCGGCCTGTGGCCTGATCCACAAAGTCCCGGTCCACCGCCAGAGAGAAAGAGGCCACCGGCGTACCGCTCTGAGTGTACCGCACCTCCGGGTCTCGCCCCAGGCGGCCCATGAGGATAATTTTATTCAGCATCCGCGGCCTCCTTATCGTTTATAGCCCTGATCTCATCGAATGTAGGGAAATATCTTCTCTGCGCAACCAAAGTCAGAAGTTCCAGAATAGCCGGGTCATTCGTTTTGATCGGTTGCCCACAGAAGGGACATGGATCACCGCATTTCAGCATGGTCAAAAGTCCTCCTCTTCTGCATAACCAAAGGGGCACGAATCGCAACTCAAAGGTCCGTCTTCATCCACTTCTTCACATGGACGTGACTCTGGCCCATCCATGGGGAATCCACACTTGTATATGATCATGTAAAATTCTCCTTCATCCATTCCTCCCGGGTCTTTCCCTGGAGGTGCATACATAGGTCTGGCTTGTCCAGACGGGTCTGATGGCAACACGGTGGATCCCACCGGTCAAACCACCGTCCGCCGTCTGTCCGGTGCATGGCCGGGGCTTCCCCGCAGCAGTTGCAGCAGGACTGGCCCCGGCACCTTGCCGTGCATGGTTCAAGCTGTACGGGTGGCCGGTTCATGGCTTACCTTTTTCCTGACCTTCGGCAGCTTGGGCGTTCCGTCCTCGTTGCGCTTGCTCCCCGCCCGCAGCCATCGCAGCCAAGTGTCCAGAAATGCCTTGTGAACCACCCTGGGATTCTGGGCTCCGGTGCCCACCTCGTTGTGGTACCCGTGGATCTGCTGGATCTGGTTCCCTCTCATCTCAATGGTAACGTAGGGTACCCCAGGCTGGTCGGACTTCCGCAGGAACAGGATGGTGAGCACCCCTCTGATATGCCGCTCAGCATGGCCGCCCACGCAGTGGTCCAGATCCTTTCCCTCCCGCTTGATGGCCTGGGCCGTCAGCGGGAAGATGATCCGCAGGCCGTCCAGTTCGAACTCATACTTTTCCTTCCGGGACTTTCCATCTACGGCCATCCTCTTGCCTTTTGGCTCCGTGTACCGCTTTTCCAGTTCTGCGGTGAGGGTGTCGTGGGCGGTGTAGAGCTGCTCCGGCCACAGCACCTTGCTGTGCTCCATGCAGTATCCAAGCTGGTAGGCTGCCTCCAGATAGTCCCGGTACACCTCAAACAGGGTGGCATAATACTCCTCATTCTGGGCAAACACCCCGTCCAGATACCGCAAGAAGCGGTTCGGGTCCAGGTTGTATTTTTTGAGGAACCGGAGCACCTCCATGGGTGCCTGATGCACACCCCATAGGTTAAAAAAGTCATAGCAGAATGCGAGGTCCCAGCACTTCCCCCAGTGTCGGCGTACATAGTTTCGCACCGCCAGCACCTCCATGGGCGGCTGGACACCCAGGAACCAGGACAGCTCCCGCTTGTTGAGACCGAAACTCTTTTTCGGGTCGGACTCTTCCCAGCACATAGCCGCTGCGTTTTTCTTTCGCTCAAAGATCAGGTCGGCTATGGGCCGATACAGTCCGCTCTTGACCAGCATCTCCACCTGCCTGGGGTAGATGGCGTAGGCGGTCAGGTAGGAGATAAAATCAGAGAACTTGACCGCATACCCCCGGGCTCCGCCCGGCCGGTACTGCCAATGGTGGAAGTATCCGCAGTACTGGAAGAAGGGGTGGCTCTCCAGAACCTCCCGGTTCAGAATGGAGTAGGACTCATGCTGGTAAAAGGAAATGCTCCCCAACTTAAAGGGCTCTTGGACCCACTTCCGTCGGCCCAGCTTGTCCCGCTCGTAGGTAATAACGGGTTTTTCATCGAATACTTGGTGATCCGCCTGCATCACCTCTCCTTTGACAAACCGGTAACCGCTGGAGCACCAGGCGGTGGGCCGGGCGGTGAGGGCGGCGTCATCTTCGTAGTCCTTCCGGAGAACCAGGGCGTCGGCATACAGTTCATTTCCTCGGGCATGGAGGAGCAAGGTATTCTTGCTCTGCGCCAGTTTTTTTCGTTTGCCCGCCTTGCTGAGGTTAATGGCCGTCACGCTGCGGCCGCACCAGGGGCAGGTCCAGGACTCCTTGTGCTTGAGGTGGTCCAGCAGGTCCCAGTGCTCCGGGGTCTCGGTGCGGGGCAGGACGGGCCTGGTCTCCCGGTGCCCGCAGCAGGAGGCCCGCAGGTCAAGGGTCACCAGCCCCAGGGTGTTCATCCGGCGGAAAAACAGGTAGTGCGGGAACAGGTCGTTCATCCGCACCAGATCCTCCTCGGTCACAGTGGGCCAGCCGTTGAGGATCTCACGCTCTTGTTCGGTGTAACTCATCCCGTCCGCCCCCTTAGAAGAAGTCGGACAGGTTCAGCAGCAGCCCGCCCCGATCCGGCTCTGTCTGCGCCGGCTCCAGCTCAATGACCATCTGAAACTTGACTTTGGCCCCATCGAAGTAGAAGGAGACCGCCCGGCGGTAGGCCTCCAGATCAGAGATAGAGCCGCCTACCCCCTTAGCCACAGCGGCCATGCAGTCCTGAAAGGTTCCGCCCTGGACTACGGCCTGGGCAAACTCCTCGTTCTGTCGGCAGAACTCCAGCAGGGCATCCCGGACAGCGGAGCCCATGGCCCGCTCCTTCTGTCCTTTGATCGTCTTACACTCCGATTCCAACCGCACTTTGGCCTGGTCGTACCATACGCTCATTCTGCGCACCTCCCAATGGCCTCGGACAAGGCCCGCATGGCCTTCTCCACCCCCTGGGCGGCGGTTTGATCGGCCCGCCCCCGCAGCTTGAGGAGGATCCCCCGCATTTTGTTGGCCTGGTCCTGGGCTTGCTGGAATAACACCTGGAAGGTGGCCATGTCCTCGTCGGAGGCTAGCACCGCGTTTTTTCGGGCCCGCTCCGAGTCCTGAAGCTGGGCCTGGGTCCGTTCCAGAGCGGCCTGGGCCTCCTTGGCCTGCGCCTCGGCTTTTTTCTGTCGTTCCTTGGCGCGGTCCAGCTTGGCCTGCATCTCGGCTACAGCTTCTGCCCGAGCTTTCTCCAGAGCTTCCGGATCTGCCACAGTCTCCACGGCTACCTCAACTGGTCGTTTTTTCAGCTCGGCCAGCTCCTGCTGGAGTCGGTCAACATCCTGAACAGTCCGCTGCTTCTCTTCCAGAACGGCCCGGAGAGAAGCCTTCGTCATGGCCATATCATCGGCCATCTTAGCCCGATCCTGCTCGGCTGTGCTGGCCTCCGCCTTGGCCGCCTCGGCGGCCTTGCGAGCTTCGTCCCGTTCCCGGATAGCCTGCTCCAGCTGGCGGGTGGTCATGTCAACGATATTGTTATCCTCAACAAAATCGTTCCGTTCTTCCTTGGGAAGAGCCAGAAGCATGAGCGCCTTCGTTGCCCCCAAATCCGCCAGCGCGGACGGATTTGACCACTCCCGGGCCAAACGCATAAACTTCTGAGCTGTCCTCTCCGACAGTTCTACCCGCTCATTGAGCCACGGAAGCCACTCCCCATGGGGCAACATGTCCTTTGCCTCGATGAGGCACCGGCCAATGGTAAGGATGGCCTCCCCGCCCTTGCGTTTGGCATCCAGGATCTCCCCGGTGATGGCTTCAATAGTGCGCCCTTCAGCGGGTCTTGCCATAGTCTGGGCGATGATTCGCCCTAAATCCGGCTTACTCATGGACCATGCCCTCCTTCTTTAGCAGTTCAGCCACCCACGCCCGGTAATCCCGAGCGGCGGAGCACCAGGGACTCCAGGCCTGGACGGCCCGGCCTGCCCAGCTGGACTCAGGTACCTTGTCGGTGCGGCGGATCACGGTGTCAAAGATGGGGACCGGGCACTCCTCCCGCAGAGTAGTCATGGAGTCGTCTACCACCGGGGCCCGGTGCCACTGGTTAAAGAGCACCCCCGCCACCCGCAGAGTGGGCTGGATAGAGCGCAGGTCATCGATCTGCTCCACCAGACCGGACACTCCCACGGTGGAGCACACGTCGGACAGCACGGGGATGATGATGGCATCGCTGGCCAAGATGGCGGAGACACAGGCGGTGGACAGGTTGGGCGGGCAGTCGATGACGATCACGTCGTAGCTCTCGTCCTCCTCCACGGCCTCTCGCAAATCCCGCAGAGCACGGAAGGAACGGCCGGGGTCGGAGGTCACCGCCTCCAGATCCAGGGCCCACAGGTCTTCCGAGGCGGGCAGCACGTCCAGGCCCTCTACGTCGGTATGTACGGTCAGTTCGTCGTAACAGATAGCATAGCCCCGGAGCAGCGCCCCCAGGCCCGCATATTCTCCCTTGGGCAGGAGGATGCCGGTGGCGTTGGCCTGCCCGTCGGCATCGATGAGCAGCACCCGCATGCGGCAACTGGTGGCCAACACATAGGCCAGATTCACGGCGGTGGTGGTCTTGCCTACCCCGCCCTTGCGGTTAACAATGGCAAAAGTTCTCACAGTGATAACTCCTCTCAATTTTTTGGGATAATCTGAAATGCCTCCCGGATGGTGCGGCCTCCCACCTGGCCCTCGGCTACGTAGTAACGGCCCTTGGGATGGATGCAGACCACCTTGCCCCGCACCGCCCCGGTGCGTGCCTGTACACTCTCCGATCCCTGGCCGTGGACCCAGCAGTCCGGGAGGAATGGAATGGGATCTCCCACCTTCACGACGCGTCACCTCCCTCGTCAAAGGGCAGCGGTCCATCGTCCGCCAGGGTAGTAAAGGTCATCTGCTTGTATTCCGGCTCCCGGCGCACCGGCTTGTCCACCACGCTGGGCTTGAAGCGCTGGTGCGCGCCGTCAAAGACCAGGTAGACGATGCCGCCCGCCTCGCCGTCCTTGTTTTTGGCGATTTTGAGGCAGCGGCGGCTGCGGGGGTTGTTGGGCTCTTCCTTGTACAGCAGCAGAACTCCGTCGGCATCCTGCTCGATCTGGCCGGACTGGCGCAGGGAATGTAGCCCCGGGGCCTTCTCGTTCTCTCCGCCCTTCTGGGGTCTGGAGAGCTGGGACAGCGCGCACACGGTGATGCCTGTAGTCTGGGCCATCACATGCAGGTCCTTGGAGATCTGGGTCACCTGTTCCACGTCGCTGCGCCGCCGGTCATCTGGGGCAATGAGCTGCAAATAGTCGATGTAGATGATATCGTACCGTCTCGCCAGGGCCAGGGCCTGAATATCCACCACGGAGAGGCCGCCCGCCTGGATAATTTCCAGCTTCCGGCCTACCATGGCACTGCTTCGGTACTCGATTTCCCTCCAGTCCGCGTCCTGGAGGGTATGCCCTTTGATCCGGCCGAAGTCTACCCCGCACACGGCGGTGACGGTACGGTCCATGATCTTGTCCGGGTGGGTCTCCAGGGAGAAGTACCCAACCCGCTTGTCCTTGGCCTGGGTCCAGGCCAGCTGGAGAGACAGCGCTGTCTTGCCCGCGCTGGGATAGCCGCCCAGCACCACAAAGTCGCCGTACTCGCACCGGAAGGTGCCATCCACCTTCTCCATCCCCCAGGGAATCAAGTTGGCGGGTTGGCGCTGGCGCTCGTAGAAGTTTAGAAGGCCCTGCTCCATGCTCACGATCTTCACCCCGGGCCGTTCACCCAGGAGCCTCTGCTGCTGCTGAGCAATAACCTGGGCATCCTCCAGAGATACGCAGCTCACCATGCTGGATGCCAGGCTCTTGAGCCGCAGGAGCTTGGATTGCTCCACCAGGATATCCAGGTAGACCTCCACATTGGCGGCAGTTGGCGTCTCGTCCATCAGTTCCACCAGCATAGTCACATACTGGGGGCCGACCCGATCCTTAACCGTTACCGGGTCGATAGGCTTTCCGGCCTGAAAAAGATCCCGGCAGGCCTTGAACAAAGTCCGGTACTCTCCGGTGTAGTCCTCCTCCCTGGTCCGGTGAAGGACGGTACCGGCTACTTTGTCACCGTCCAGCAACATGGAGCCGATCACCGAGCGCTGCGCGTCATAGTATTGACTCATAGCAGGTAGGTCCCCTCCTCCTCCAACACCCGAGCCGACTCACCCTGGGCAGTTTGAGTGCGGGTGGGCCGAGGCTTGTCCTCATCCTCCCAGCGGCGGTTATTGAGCCAGGTGGACGCATACGGAATCCCAATGCCACGCTGCCACTCCTCGCTTGCCATCTGACGCTTGAGGGCACGGGCCATTACCACCAGCAGCGCGTCGTCCGGCTTCAGCTTGTCCCAGGCTTTGATGGCCGCCTGTTTGGACCGGCCGCATGGATACGCAGCCCAGAAGTCCGCAAACCGCTCCGGCTTCCAGTCCGGAGCCTCTTTCGGGGCATTGGACCGCTTGCCGCGCTTTTTCGCTGGCGTTTCCCCCTTGGGGGGATTATAGGGGGGATATTCTACTGTACTATTACTTGTATTATTCTCTCCGCCATTTTTACGGGGAGGTCCCCCTAATTTTGCGGGGACCCTCCCCGCATTTTTAAGGGGAGGGGGTACAGTGGAGCCAGGTGGCCCGCAGATCCAGATCTTCCGGCATAAGACCTCCTGGTTCTCTGGATCCCGCTCCACCTCCATATGGATGTGGCCCCGATCTCTGAGCTGCTTGAGCAGCCCCTCCACGGTCCGCTTGGAAATGCCCAGTGTCTCGGCCAACCGAGCGTTCCAGGCCCAGCAGTAGCCCTCAGCCTGGGCCAAAGCGGACAGTTCTCCATATAGTAGCTTGGCATTGGGCCTCAGGGTGTGGTCATCCCGCACCCGGGCCGGGATCACGGAGTATAAACTCCGGTATATCTCCCCCATCTCAAATCACCTCTTGCGTTTCTCACGGTGGTGTGCTATCATACAAGTGTTCTCACGGTGGGCTCCGCCCATCGGCCCGGGGGTCGGCAAAGCCCTCGGGCATTTTTTATGCCATGACGGCCGCCCAGTAGGTCAAACCAGCCAGCACGGCTGCCACTAGGGACAGCCCCAACCCGAACCACTCCAGTGCCTCGTACAGGCCGGGGTGGTTTTTTCGCAGTCGCTCCCACATTATCTACACCTCTCTTTGTATTCATGTCCCAATCTAGCCAGGGATTGTCTTCTGTTGCCCCACCTCCCCGCCCGTGGTAAAATTAGGACGGTAGAAAGGAGGTGAGATTTATGATCCGAATTTCCGTGTCGTATGAAAAGGGAGACTGCTATACCTGCGACGATGTCACCAAAATCGTCTATACCGATGTGATTGGAACTGAAATGACTGTCGAAGGAGAAGAGCTCTTGAATCATCATTTCCCCATCGGAAGAACACTTTGGGTACATTCCTCAAATGGTACCGGAAGTGTTTCCGGCTCGGGTATCCGAGCTATTGACGTTTACGAAGCGTAACGTCATCCTTTCACCCTGATGCTTATCATAGCGTCAGGGTATTTTTTTTGCAGGTCAGAAGCCTTGCTTAATACGGCCTCTAAGCACTCCATACTCTGCAGCTCAATTATAACTTCCATTTTCCCCCTCCTCTCCCACATCCATCAGCCCTCTAGGACGTTCAGGAGCTTACTCAGGTGATAGATCGCCCCGACAGGTGCCCCTTCCTGAATTGCCTCACGCTGCAGACGGCGCACCCGCTCAGACAGCGTGAGCGTCTGCTGCTCCCGCAGGTAGATGCCGTCGTCGCTCCCGATAACCTCAATGGGCGTGCCCTCCTGCCAGCCCAGCTGCTCCCGGATGCTCTTAGGGATCACCACCCGCCCCAGCGGGTCCATTCTGCGAATGATCGCAGTCATAAAAATCCTCCCATTCTCCGCCCCACCGGCCATCGGTGGGGCGTTTCTTATGTAATGCTTCTTGGGCGTCTCACCCATGGCCTTGGCTTGAGCCCAGGCCCCGGGCGGCCATCATCTTGCGCATCTCCGCGCGATAGAGGATCTCGTTGAATTTGGCGTCTGCCCGGTCCTTGTCCTCCTGGGTGAAGTTTTTACAGTAGGTGTCGTAGATCTCCACATGGGCTCCATTGGGCGTATCGAACGACATGACGAGATCGTCAGGATTTGCCGGCATAATATCGCCTCCTCACGAAAGTCTATTCCCTTGACAGTCTGTCCTATCCCACAAAACTTGGAAGGGTTACCGCCAAAAGGACCACCAAGCTCATAATCACTGCCGCCTTTGCATTCTCCATGTACCAGCGACGCCGCTGCTGCCGAGTCATGGACTCATACTCTCTCTTGGTCATGTTAGCCTCCCTCCGATATGTCAGTCCCCGTGCTCACAGAACCGCAGCTCCATGCCGCACTGGATCAGCTCCTTCAGGTCTTCTACGATGGCGTCATACTCCGCTCGCTCCTCCTCATCGACCCGGTTATCCTCGGCGATCTGCATCAGACGTTCCACCGAGTGGTTCTTGGCAAACCGGGTAAGCCGGTTGAACAGCCGCACCACAGACTCCATCAAGGTACGGGGTTGGATCACGGGGATGATGCTGGACGCCAGCTCGTCATACAGGTTGACGTGCTGCACAGCCAGACGCTGGGCGTTGTAGCAGATCACCATCCGTGAGACTACATGATTGGGTGGGATGCGCTGGCCGGTTTCATAGGCACGTACACTCTCCACGCTGATACCCAGCTGCTCTGCGGCCGCTTCCTGGGTGATACCGGCATTCCGTCGAGCTATTTTATAGATATTCCGGTATTCCTCCGGCATGGGAACTCCCTCCTTTTTGAGGTAGAATTATTAAGCAGAGGTGCGGCCAGGGGGCTCCCGGCCCAGCAGCTGATCGGCTGTGCAGCCAAGCAGATCACACAAGGCGATAATGTTGCCCATGGAGATATTCTTCATTCCCAGCTCCCAGTGGGCCACCGATCCCGGCGTGACGTTGATTCGCCTTGCCAGCTCTACCTGGGAGAACCCCTTGGCTTCCCGGAGCTCCCGGAGCCGATTCTCGTACACCATCGCGCACTCCTCCTTTCTTTTTGGTGTTGCTTGCCACTGGCAAGCGTGATAGAATAAAATAAATATTTATATCTCATTGGGGTGATCCCATGCAAAGAGCACAGGAAATAGATACAAGTGCCATCGAGCTATCAGGAACAGAAAAAAAGATATTAAGGACCCTTCTAAATAGTGGTGTGATGCCTGACGAACCGCTTACAGATGAAATGGACCCATATCCCTATCTGCACCGCACCAATCTGATCGAGCGATGCTACTCCGAAAAATATCCGTATGAACATCCCGGGCCCGGTGTAATTACAATCCCGCTCAACGCGATCCGGATTACCGATAAAGGGCGGGTTGCATTACGCCGCTCGCAATCGAATTCGTCACATTGGAAATGGCAGATCGTCTGTGACATTGCAACGCTTGTCATTTCACTTGCCGCCTTCATCAAGTCGTTCTTTTTCTGACGCGACTTCATAAACACCGGTGCAGCCTTGGACCACAAGGCAGCTCTGCCCCGTCTCCTTCTCCAGCTTCTTCCGTATAAGCACAAGCTGCTGCTCCGAAAGATCGGCGGAAGCATACGTAAAAATCAGCACCTGTATCACCTCCGATCTTCTTTACCGCGAACTGGGCGGAGCAATGACCCACAGGTCGGATACCTTCTTCCCCTCCAGTTGTGCGGCGCGGTACTCTTCGATCATTTGCAGTAATACCGCACCTTGCAGCTCTGGAAGCTGTTGAAGCAATGCTCGGATAGCTGATAGCTCTTTTAAGATTGCTTCCATCTGGTCCACCCTTTCTCCCCCCTCTCGTTTGACTTTAAATCACATTAACAGCAAAAGGTGTGTGCCATGCCAGAAATCAACGACATTGACGCAGAAATCTTACGTTTTATAAGGGCTCATGAGCCTACAAGTCTCGACTCCATCATAAGTGGGCTCCCCAATATTTCGGCAGTTAGCTTTCGTGTGAAGCAAATGTGTTCCAGCGGCCGTTATCATACCCCTGGTACTAGGGATCGGAACGACTGGTTCATCACGCAGGACACTCGAACCTTCCGGGACGGTACTGTCCTAAAAGAGGAATACTTGGACGCTTACCGTCTGACGGATCTAGGAAAGAAAGTCTTGCAGGATCATGAATATTCAGAAAAAAAAGCACCGGCGGGAACTCTGGCTGAAAAACGCCTGGATTCCGATTATTGTTGCATTTGTAACCACTTTATTAACAAATTACATGCTGCCGAAGCTGCCGCAGATAATAGAATGGTTGAGCCATACTCTTTCCAAAACTTCTTCATGACAGATCCCCCTCTCGTTTGACTCTAAATCACTTGCTGTGAGTAAATCATAAATCCGCAATTGCGGATTGTCAATAAATAATTTGCGCGTTTTCCAATTTATGCGCAATTTCCAAATTCTTTTTATAATAGGAGTGGTGCCTCTTGGATGCCAACGTTTTTGTGCAAAATATCAAACGCCTTTGTACAAAGAAAGGCATTAAGCCGACTAATGCCTGCAAAGAAAGCGGCGTTGGGAGTAGTTTCATAAACGATATTGAGCGTGGACGAACCCCCTCCGTGGCCAAGGTACAGATGCTAGCAGACTACTTGGGTGTAACCACCAGCGAGCTGCTGGGCGAAAAAATAGAGCCCGGCAGTGATGCCGGACCCCCGTCAGAGAATGAATTGATTTTCAGATCACTTCCTCCAGAGCTTCAGGAGGAGGCGCTGCGCTACATGCGCTATTTGGCTCAGACCGCTGCACAGCAGCAAGAGCCAAAGAAACCTGTTGAGGAGTGAGCAGGCGCTCCAGCGCCCGAAATTCTTGGATGCGGCGTGCAGGATCATCGTCCATTCTATCGCTCCTCTCTACCACTATTCTGTTTGACAATTATAGTACATCTGTTCTATTATTTCAATAGAGCAGAAAAAAATTGTGTTCAAGTTGGACACTTTGTAAGAGGATGATTGAAATGAAAAAATACATATTCTCAGCTTTCCTCATCTCTGCTTTACTTTTTGTCTCCTCCTGTGGCACTCAGAGTGCTTCATCTGAGCCAAAGATTGAAAATGTGGAAAACAAAACCATCTCAATTACGTGGGATAGCTGGGATAGCGCAGGAAAAGAGATATCCACAATTACTCGTGAGGGCACCTATACAGGTGAGATGATTGATGGCATTCCTAACGGACAAGGCACGTTTTCTTCTATGAATGATAATGGCGTCACATGGATCTACACTGGTGGCTTTAAAGATGGAAAATTCCACGGCCAGGGAAAAACAACTTGGGATGGAAGTAACGAACTGGAAACTGGTACCTATGTAGATGGATTATTTACTCCGACCACATGCGAACTATTTGTTTCTGTTGCTCCCACGTTTGGTGCTCCTTATTCAATTTCAGAAGAAAATCAGGCTTTCATGGAAGAGAACGCTGATATTTTTCCAGCAACCACGGAAGATTCCCAAAACAAAGCCTCCGCTTTTGTCCAGGATGACCTTACATATCCTATGATGACCAAAACACTGGACGGATTAGAGGGGCGCCTATATCAGTGTAATCGTGCATTAGCTACTCAAGTATTTCAAAATTCAATGTACGGGCACACCGTAACTTCTATATTTGCCTACGATGAAGATTCTAATTGCTATGTGATTTTATACGACGGTACCCTTCCGGATATCTTAGATGAGACCATGATTTGTTTCACTGCGTTACCGGTCTCTGTCTCAGGCTATAACAATGTAAGTGGTGGAACGACTAATACAATCGTAATGATCGGATCATCCGTTAATGTTCTTGGCTAAAGTAACTTAAGAATGGAAGGACAATAACCATGAAAAAGCTTTTTGCGTTCTGGATCTCCTTGTCTCTTGCCGTCTCTCTAGTCGCTTGCTCCGGCGATACAGACCACTCTGCCGCTGAATCCAACAGCGATGCATCCGCCTCTCTCTCCTCCGTCTCCACCTCTGAACCGGAAGTCCCCGCCATCACCTCCCTCTCCCTGGACTGCGACCAGTCCATTGAGCTGGATGTGAAGGACACCAAGTCCATTCCCGTTCTGGTTCTGGAGGAAGGTGCTGATGCCACGGATGTGGAGTTCACCAGCTCTGCCCCCGACGTCCTTACCTTCACCCCGCAGGACGACAACGGCACTCTGGTGGGCGTAGCAACTCCCAAGGCTGAGGGTACCACAGAGATCTCCGTCTCTGCCGGCGGCGTCAAGAGCCAGATTGTCACCATCACTGTCATCGACTCGGAGCGTATCGCCGCCGAGGAGGCTGCCAAGAAAGCCGCGGAAGAAGAAGCAGCTCGCAAGGCCGCCGAGGAGGCAGCAGCTCAGAAAGCGGCAGAAGAGGCTGCTGCTCAGCAGGCCGCCCAGCAGCAAAAGCAGCAGAACCAGCAGTCTCAGTCCAATGGCCGCACCGTCTATATCACCCCCACCGGCAAACGGTATCACTATGACAACCATTGTAACGACGGCACCTATATCCCATCCACGCTGGCAGAGGCTCAGGCCAAAGGTCTGACTCCCTGCAAGAAGTGCGCGGGAGGCTAGTAAAATATTTAGAAGGAGACTGTACCATGATTGACTTTAAAAACGCTTCTTATTTAAAACTCAAACCCGTCCCCAACAGCGATTTTTCCGGCATGATTCAGCCAATGTTTGTTCCTGGAGAAGAGATTATCCAGTCTTTCCGTGGCATCCGCGACGGCGTAGTCTTTACCAATAAGCGCATTTTTGCAATCAATGTCCAAGGCATCACTGGTAAGAAAAAGGACTTTACCAGCCTTCCGTATAGCAAGATCCAGGCGTTCTCCGTTGAAACTGCCGGCGTGATTGATCTGGACAGCGAGCTGGAACTCTGGTTCTCCGGCATGGGCCTGGCCAAATTTGAATTTGTCTCCAATGCAGATGTCTCCGGTATCTGCCGCATGATCAGCGAAAAAGTTCTCTGATCTCTGTGCCCTACATCAAGTCAGCAAAGAAGCCGCCCTCTCGGGCGGCTTCTCAAACCCCCACCATTCGAACATTCGTTTTGTTATGACAGGAGGCCCGCCATGCCCGAACTCTATGACATCTATCTGAGAAAATCCCGGGCCGACCGGGACGCGGAGGCCAACGGCGGCGGGGACACCCTGCTGCGCCACCGCACGGCCCTGCTGGAGCTGGCCCGGCGGATGGATCTGACCATCTTCCACATCTTCGAGGAGGTGGTCTCCGGAGAGAGCATCGCCAACCGCCCAGAGATGCAGAAGCTCCTGGCCGAGGTGGAGGGCGGCTCCATCGCCGGCGTGCTGGTCATGGAGGTGGAGCGTCTGGCCCGCGGCAACACCCGGGACCAGGGCATCGTAGCAGAGACCTTCCAGTATTCCGGGACAAAGATCATCACCCCCCTTAAGACTTACGATCCCGCCGACGAGTCAGACCAGGAGTATTTTGAGTTTGGCCTGTTCATGTCCCGCCGGGAGTATAAAACCATCAACCGCCGGCTCCAGCGGGGGCGCATGGCCTCTCTCCAGGAGGGGAAATACATTGCCGCCGCCGCTCCCTACGGCTATGAACGGGTAAAGATCAAAGGGGCCAAGGGCTACACCCTCGCTATCGTGGAGGACCGGGCCCAAGTCGTGCGGCATATCTATGACATGTATATCAACGGCCTGCTCCAGCCGGATGGCAGCCTGCGCCATATCGGCAGCAGCGTCATTGCCAAGCAGCTGGATCGGGAGGGCATCCCCTCCCCTTCCGGCGGCCGGTGGGCTCCCTATACGGTGCGGGATATTTTAAGCAATCCAACTTACGCCGGGTTTATCCGCTGGTCCTGGCGACCCACCGTGCGCAAGGTGGTGGACGGCGTGCTGGTAGAGACCAGGCCAGTGAACAAGGCCATGGCCCTCACAGACGGGCTCCACCCTGCCATCATCCCCCGGGATCAGTGGCAGCGGGCCCAGGATATCATGGCCTCCAGGGCCTATCTGCCCATGCCGGGCAACCGCACCATGGTCAATCCACTGGCTGGTCTGGTCTACTGCGAACAATGCGGCCGCAGCCTGGTGCGCACAAAGGGACGCCGTGGGAACGCCAAAGACATGCTCATGTGTCCAAATAAGGACTGTACCTGCAAGGGCAGCACCCTGGACGAGGTGGAGGGGGTGCTGATCCACAGCCTGGAGCGCTGGCTCCAGGCTTATCGGCTCAAGGTAAAGCCCGTAAAGGGCCCTAGGAAGCGCTCTAACACCTCCCACTTGGAGCGCACCCTGGATGCCGCCCGCCGGGAACGGGACACCCTGGCGGGCCAGAAGGGGCGGCTCTACGACCTTCTGGAGCAGGGGGTCTATACCATCGACGTGTTTACCCAGCGCCAGTTCGAGTTGGCCACCCGGATATCTGCTGCTGAACAGGCCATCCAGGAGGCCAAGCAGCAGCTGGACGCGGAACGCCAGCTGGATGAGCTGCGCCTGAGCATCATCCCAAGAGTGGAGCGCCTGCTGGATGTATACCAGCAGTTGGAGACCCCGCAGGAGAAAAATGAGATGCTCAAGACCTGTCTGGAACGAGTCGAGTACCGGAAAACGATAGGTGGCCGTTATACCCAGAGCGATATGGCGCTGAAACTCTACCCCAAAATCATCCCCGTCTCCTCTCATCCTTGATTTTTGATGGAGCATTGTTGTAAAATAAAGAAAAAGCCGCCCTACCTGGGCGGCTTTTATCTTAGGTGGGGTTATACCTATGGACCTCCCATGGCGGTGGCCCCCCTCAATCAGGTCACACGGGTAGTAGACTACGCTTTGAGCGAAATCCCAAAGGAAAAAATCTGGATGGGCATGCCCAATTACGGCTATGACTGGAAGGTGCCCTATCAAAAGGACACTATGGCCCGGTCTATCTCCAACCAGCAGGCCATCGCTCTGGCCCAGAAACACTACGCTGCCATCCGCTTTGACGCCGCCGCCCAGTCCCCCTGGTTCCGGTATGTGGACGGAGACGGCCAGGAGCACGAGGTTTGGTTCGAAGATGCCCGGAGCGTACGCGCCAAGCTGGAACTGGCCCACAGCCGGGGGCTCTACGGGGTGAGCTACTGGAACCTGATGCGTCCCTTCCCCCAAAACTGGGTCCTGCTCACCACTCTCTACGAAATCGAAGACTAGGGCTGGATTTTTCCCGGAACATGGAGTAAAATGACGGAGTAAAAATTTCCCCACAAAGGAGAACTGAGAATTATGTCCGTGGAAGTTGGAATCAAGGGCCGCGCCGAAGACGTGGTCAGCGAGAAGAACACCGCCCAGGCCGCCTGTTCCGGCGCTCTGCCTGTATTCGGCACCCCCTTTATGACCGCCCTGATGGAGAAGGCCGCCTGGACCTCCATCGCCCCTTACCTGGCCCCCGGCGAGAGCACCGTGGGCACCAAGCTGGACGTGAGCCACGACTCCGCCTCCCCCATCGGCATCAAGGTGTGGGCTGAGAGCGAGGTCACCGAGGTGGACGGCAAGCGCATTGAGCTGAAGGTCGCCGCCTATGACGAAAAGGGCATGATTGGCCACGGTACCCACCAGCGCTTCATCGTCACCGACGAGCGCTTCCTGGCCAAGACCGCCAAGAAGCTGGAGGGCTAAGCAATGTCCATCGAGCGGGTGCGGGCCTACTTTAAGGAGTTGGGCCGAGAGGGCGATATTCTGGAATTTCCCGTCTCCAGCGCCACGGTGGAACTGGCCGCCCAGGCGGTGGGAGTGATCCCCGCCCGGATCGCCAAGACCCTCTCCTTCCTGGTGGACGGCAAGTGCGTACTCATCGTGGCCGCGGGAGACGCCAAGGTGGACAACAGCAAGTACAAGGGCCTGTTCCACACCAAGGCCAAGATGCTGACCCCGGAGCAGGCCGTGGAGATGACCGGCCACGCCGTGGGCGGCGTGTGTCCCTTCGCCAACCCGGAAGGCGTAGAGACCTACCTGGACGTGTCTCTCCAGCGGTTTGACACGGTATTCCCCGCCGCAGGCAGCTCCAACTCCGCCATCGAGCTCACCTGCAAAGAGCTGGAGGAGTACTCCCACAGCCGGGGCTGGATCGATGTATGCAAAGCCTGGCAGGAAAATGGCTAAAAAAATTCCGTGAGTGGTGTCACTCACGGAATTTTTTACTCTTTGATCTCATTCATGATATCCAGCAGCATGACCAGCTCATCCCGGCAGCCGTAGTTGTCCAGCACCTGGGGAGACAGCTCTTCCGCCAGTAGCTCCGAGCCCAGCTTCTGAGCCCGGGACAGGTCCTGGCGGGTCCCTACCCCCTGGGCCAGACACCGCACCAGGCGGCAGATGCAGTTCACATTGCCCTGTTTGGCACCCTGCCGATAGAGGGTGTAGGCCTGCTTCAGGTCCTGCTCTACCCCCAGCCCTTCCTCATACATTCGGCCCAGAGACCAGTAGGCGCTGTCCATGTTCTGCTCTTTGGCCTGCTCATAGCAGGTCCGGGCTTTGTCCAGATTTCCGGCCTTCTCCAAGTACCAGCCCATGTTGTAGACAGCGTATACATTTCCAAGCTCCGCGGCCTTGCGGTACCATTCCATGGCCTTGCCCAGATCTTTGGGCACGCCGCGGCCCTTGGCCAGCAGCTCGGCAAAGTTGTTCATCCCCGCGCTGCTGCCCAGCTGGGCGGACCGCTCATACCAGAGCGCGGCATTGGTGTAATCCTGCTCCACGCCCTGGCCCAGTTCATAGCTCAGTCCCAAGGAGAACATGGCCTCCCGGTCCCCCTCCTTGGCCGCCTTTTTATACCACTCCACGGCCAGATCCGGAGCGGTGGCCACGCCGATCCCGTCCATCAGACAGTCACCCAGCTGCACCATGCCCCGGGTGGAGCCCATCTGGGCCGCCTTACGGTAGAGCTCCACCGCACCTGCCGGGTCGGAGTCCACCCATTTTCCGGTCTGCTTGAGCCACCCAAGGCAGCACATGCCCTCCGGGTCGCCTCCCTGGACGGCTTTCTCATACCAGCGCACCGTCAGTTCTTTGTCCTGCTCGGTGCCTACGCCGAACTCATAGTGCTTGGCCAGGGCCGTCTGAGCGGGAGCCTCCCCCTGAAGGGCGGCTGTGCGCAGCCACTCCACCGCTTTGGCGTGGTCCTGGTCAACACCGATCCCGTCCTCCAGACAGTGGGCCAGCATCCGTTGGCCCCGGGCGGAGCCGTGCTCCGCCGCCGCCAGATACAAGGAAGCAGCGCCCGCCGGGTCCTGGGGTGTACCGATACCCTGCTCCAGACAGACACCCAGATTGCACAGGGCGGCCACGCTGCCCATTTCCACCGCCTGCTTGTAAAGCCAAACCGCCTGTCGAAGATCAGGCTGGATTCCGATGCCCTGCTCCATGCAAAGTCCCAGGTTACAGGTGCCCCAGCCGCTGCCCAAACTGGCAGAGCGGCGGAAGCAGGCCAACGCTTTCTCATCGTCAGCGGGCTCCTCCTCCGTCCAATAGAGCCCCAGGCGGCACCACTCGTCTCCGGTCAGTTCCTCCTCCCGGCGTTCCTTCAGGGCCTGGCCGCAGCGGGGGCAGGCATCGGGCAGGGTGTCGCCCTCCCCGAACCAGAGGCACTCCTCATTGGTACAGCTGTAAATCATGCGCTCACACCCCTCGCTCCACGATTTCATAGATTTTCTTCAGGTCCAGGCTCTCACGCAGGGTCTGGGCCAGTTTGTCATATTGGCGCTGCTTATAGCTCCAAAGGGTTTCCTTGGGGGCCTCCCCGTCCCAGTGGAGCCCCTTCTCCTCCATCAGCAGGCAGACAAGCCGCTCCACCAGCTGGGGCGAATCCAGCAGACCGTGGAGGTAAGTACCCAGCACCGAACCGGACACCGTAAAGAGCGCCCCGCTTTGTCCCATGTGGATCTCGTACCCCTCCAAAGGACAGCCGGAGAGTGAGGCGAACAGCCCACGGCACTCCGGGAAGGGACAGACCGTACGGGTGGTGGTCTTTTCAGAGGAAAAGACCGTGGTGGTATCCAGCAGGCCCATACCATCCATGGAACCGCCACCCTCTACGCCTAAGGGGTCGGAGAGCTTCCGGCCCAGCATCTGATAGCCTCCGCAGATGCCCATCACCGGGGTTCCACGGCTGGCCAGCTTTAAAATGGCCGCCTCCAGACCACACTGGCGCAGCCAGCGGAGATCGGCTAGGGTGCTTTTAGTGCCCGGCAGGATTACCAGGTCGGGCCGTCCCAGCTCCTCTGCCCGGTCCACGTACCGCAGGCCCACCGCCGGGTGGCGCTGGAGAGGATCAAAGTCGGTAAAGTTAGAAATGCGGGGCAGGCGGATGACTGCCACATCCAGAGGTGCCTTACCGCCCTGGGCGCCCAACCGGGAGGACAGGCTGTCCTCCTCGTCCAGGTCCAGATTCATCCAAGGCACCACGCCCACGACGGGGACTTTGCAAAGCTCCTCCAGCTGGGTCAGGCCGGGACGGAGCAGCTCCACATCCCCCCGGAACTTATTGATGATGGTCCCCTTCACATAGGGACGCTCCTCCGCCTCCAGCAGGGCCATGGTGCCGTACAGAGCGGCAAACACCCCGCCCCGGTCGATATCCCCCGCCAGCAACACGGGAGCGCCCACCATCCGAGCTAGTCCCATGTTGACGATGTCCTGGAACTTCAAATTGATCTCCGCCGGGCTTCCTGCCCCCTCCAGCACGATGATGTCGTACTGCTCTTCCAGCGTGTGGTAGGCCTCCATCACCTGGGGAATGAGCCGGCTTTTTTGCCGAAAGTACTCCGAGGCGGTGAGGTTGCCCACCGCCCGGCCGTTCACAATGACCTGGCTGCCCACGTCGCTGGTGGGTTTTAAGAGGATGGGATTCATCTCCACAGAGGGCTCCACCCCCGCCGCCTCCGCCTGCATGACCTGAGCCCGGCCCATCTCCAGCCCCTGGGCGGTAATGAAGCTGTTGAGGGCCATATTCTGGCTTTTAAAGGGGGCCACCTTGTAGCCGTCCTGGCGGAAGATGCGGCACAGTCCTGCCGCCAACACGCTTTTGCCCGCGTTGGACATGGTACCCTGGATCATAATGGATTTTGCCGACATGTTATTCTCCTCTCAGCAGCGTGCTCAATGCGGCGATCAGCTGCCCGTTTTCCTCCGGGGTACGAAGACCCACCCGGTACCACCCCGGCCCCAGACCGGCGTAATTGGCGCAGTCCCTCACCAGAATACCATTCTCTCGCAAGCGCCTCCCCAGGTCCTCCGGGCCGCGAAAGAGCAGAAAGCAGCTCTCCGACGGGCACACCCAAAGTCCCAGTTCCTCCAGAGCAGCTTGCAGTTTGTTCCGTTCTCCCTCAATCTGGGGAAAACATGTAAAAGGCCAGCGGGGAAAGGACTGTAAAGCGCACTCCCCTGCGGCCTGTGCCGGGATCGATACCGGCCAGGGCTGCAGAATGTGGGCCATCTGCTCCAGCAGCGCCCGGTCCCCACACAGGCAATAGCCCAGGCGCAGCCCGGCCAGAGCATAACTTTTTGTGAGTGCCCGGAACAAAATCAGGTTTCCCCCCGCCAACTGGTCAGTCAAGCGGTCAGGCCGGGCGGCGGTGAGCTCCAGAAAGCACTGGTCCACCGCCAGCATGGCTCCCACCTGACGGCAGCGGGCCAAGATCTGATATAAAAGTTCTTTCTCCATCAGCCGCCCGGTGGGATTGTTGGGATCGCAGAGGAACACCAACTCTACCCCGGGGACGATAGCCTCCAGCAGAGCTCCATCGGGAACAAATCCATTCTCCCAGGAGAGGTGCACCTCCTCTATCTGGCAGCCCACCCCTTCCAAAGCACGGCGGTATTCTCCAAAGGTAGGGGCAAGGAGAATTGCTTTCTTAGGCCTCAGGCTCAGGGAAAAGCGGTCAATGAGGTCGGCGCAGCCGTTACCCCACAGCACCATGTCTTCCTCCACCCCATCCCGCTGGGCGGCGGCACGGACCAGCCCCCGGCACTGGGGATCGGGATAGCCCTGGCGCAGGACTCCCTCTTGCGCGACGCGCAGAACGGGTTGGGGCGCTCCGACGGGATTGAGACAGACAGAGAAGTCCAGCAGTCCAGCATTGCCGCCGTATACATCTCCCCCGTGAACGATCCGTTCCATCACTTCTCACCCCTTACAACCATATAGAAAGCCCGGCAAAAAGCAGCAAAAACAGCGCCGCCGTAGCGTACATCAACCCACAAGCGCGCGGAATATCCTCCGGCTCCACCGGGCGGATCGGATCGCCCAGGGTTGGCTTGTGGACTATCTTGCCAAAATAGCTGGCGTCCCCCGCCAGACGTACCCCCAAGGCTCCGGCACAGGCGGCCTCTGTGTGGGCAGAGTTGGGAGATGCGTGCCTCCGCCGGTCCCGCCAGAAGATGCTCCAGGCCCGTAGGCCAGAGCAGCCGGGCAGTAAAACTGCCCCGAGACACATCAAAAGCCCGGACAGCCGGGCAGGAATGAAGTTCAACACATCGTCCAGCCGGGCGGAGGCCCAGCCAAACCAGCGGTACTTCTCATTTTTGTAGCCTACCATGGAGTCCAGGGTACTCACTGCCTTGTAGGCCATTCCAGCAGGCAGTCCCCCCAGAAAGAGAAAGATCAACGGGGCGGTCACTCCGTCACAGGTGTTCTCCGCTACCGTCTCCACCGCCGCCTTGGCCACCCCGGTCTCATCCAGGGCCTGGGTATCCCGACCTACAATGCGAGACACCGCCTGTCGTGCCCCCTCCAGATCATGCTTTTTTAAGGGATAATAGACCGCCATGCTCTCCTTTTGCAGAGACCGGGCGGCCAACAGCTGGTAGGTAAACCACAGCTGCACCACCCAGCTAAGCCACGGCGATACTTGACCCAGTCCCCATAAGATCAGGGCGCTGCCGCCGCCAAACAGGATGGGCAGAGCCAGAGCCAGAACGATTCCGGCCCCGCGTTCCCCTGCTGGGGTCTTAGGAAAGAGGCGCCGGAGCACTCGCTCCAGCACAGAGATAGTCCGTCCCATCCACCGCACCGGGTGGGGCATCCAGTGGGGGTCCCCCAGCAGCAAGTCCAGAGCCACAGCAGGCAGCAGGACCGTCCAGAAGAAATGTGCCATGGTTTAAAGCTCCTCTAATAATTTGAGAGTAAAGGGATTTTCCTGCACAGATACTCGGAAACCTCCGCAGTTCTTTACCTGCCAGTCATAGAGCTTGCGCTCCGGACGGCCGAAGGTCCCCATTACCACCAGCCAGGTCCCACCGTGGGCCACGATGGCTGGACGCTCCAATCCCATAGCCTTGGCCTGCTGGGCCACGGTCTGGATGCCACGGCGGCAGCGGGCAATGAAGTGCTCCATGGACTCCCCATGGGGGAAAGTGACGGTCATGTCCCCGCTGATCCAGGCGCGGTAGATTTCCTCGTCCTTCAGCTCTTCCCAGGTCTTGCACTCATAGTCCCCAAAGTCACACTCCTGAAGATCCGGAACGATGCGCTGCTCCATACCGGGAAACAGAAGCTCCGCTGTCTGGCGGCAGCGCTTCAAAGGAGACACCCAAAGGCCGTCCACCTCCGGCATGCGCTCCCGGCGCTCCCGGGCTAACGCCTCCCCCTCTGGGGCTAAGGGTTGGTCCGTGGACCCCACATATTGTTTTTCCAAATTACCCGGCGTCAGACTGTGCCGGATGAGAACGAATTCCATGGTTGGCTCCTTTTCCTTTCTTTATTTCAGACGCATGGCCAGACCGCACTGGAGACGGTATACCGCCTGGGCCTCTTGGGCCAGCTGACAGCACAGCCGTCCGATGGCCTCCCGGCGCTCCCGGTCATGGCGCTCCATCGGTACCACTCCGCAGCCCACCTCGTCGCAGATCACCGCCTCATAGTTCAGCAGCTCTTTCAGATAGGGCAGCGGCTCCATCTCATGGAGGGCGGACAGGGTTTTTCCCGGATCACAGCCCAAGGTCTTGGCAAACTCCCGCTTGCCTGCACCCCGGCCGCCGATAATCAAAATCATAACACCGCCTCCAGACGCTGCGCCAATACCAGGCCCGCCAGACACCCCAGTTCACACAGCTGCAAAAACCACCCCGCCAGATCGCCGGTCACTCCGCCGAACTCCTTACGGGCAGTATGTTTGTAGTAGAAGTAGACGGCCAGTCCCACTGCCGCCGACAGCAGATACCAGGGGTTCAACGCCCCCAAGGCTAGGACACACAGTACCCCGCCCAACACCAGGCTCCAAGGGAAGCCCGTCCCGGTTACCGCCGACAGCATCCCCTCCCCCCGGGCATTTGGCAGACGCAGGGCTCCGTAGCCCGACAGACACCGGCTGTAGAGAGGCAGCAGCAGAACCGCCAACAGCGTATTGCCGTCAAGCATTTCCACTTCACACCATAGACCAAACAAGGCCAACAGATAGCACACACAGCCCAAAACGGCAAAAGCGCCCACCCGGGAGTCCTTCAAAATCTCCAGCTTCCGTTCCCGGCTCTGGTGGGAGGCCAGGGCATCACATACGTCACAGAAGCCGTCCATGTGGATGCCGCCGGTGACCAAAATAGGCAGCAGAGTCATCCCCACCGCCCGCAGGACGGTACCCAGCTCTAGCGCCCAACACAGGGCCAGCCAGACGCCCCAGGCTGCGCTCACCGCCAGACCTACCAGGGGAAAGACGTACAGTGTGAGACGGCGGCTCTCACTCTCCCAATCCAGGGGCGGCATGGGCACCCGGGAGTAGAGGGCAAAAGACATGCCCACAGCCCGCAGCCACTTCATACCCTCTCCCCCTTCCAAATAACCGGGATACCGCACACCAGCTCGGCCACCAGGTCATAACGTTTTGATAAATTGGTCTGAACCTGAGAGAGCACATCCAGATAGGCCATGGTCTCCGGTGGGTAGTCCTCCCCGTCCCGGAAGAGATCGTTGCCCACCACCACCAGGTGCTCCGCTTTGTGCTCCAACGCAGTCAGACCCCGTTCTAACGCTGCCAAAGCAGCGTCTTTGTCCACGGCTTTGCCGGAAAACACCTCATTGGCCACCAGATTGCCCAGGTCCTCTAGCAAAACAGTGGCGTGAGACGGAATAGAACAGGTCTCCAAATTCCGGGGCTGTTCCAAGGTCGTAAACCCTTTGCCTGCACGGGCCTGGCGGTGGCGGGCAATACGCTCCGCTCCCTCCTGGCCCCAGGGTTCCATGGTGGCCAAATAGATCAGGGGACCGCCCAGGCGGCAGGCCAGATCTTCCGCCCAGCCGCTCTTCCCGCAGGCAGAGCCCCCCAGAACCAGGGCCCTCAGGGGGTTACCCCCGCTCGGGCAGGGCCGGACACCGCCCGGCCGTCAGGCTGATAGGCTTCGATCCCCATATGGTCGAAGGTAGACATATTTTGATACACAGACAGAGCCATGTCCAGCAGCGGCATGGCCGCCACTGCGCCGGTGCCTTCTCCCAGGTGGAGTCCCGCATCCAGAACCGGCTCCAGCCCCAATTCCTGGAGCAGAAGCTTCCCGCAGGGCTCCGCAGGACGATGGCTGGCCAGCATGGCCTTTCGGGCGTTGGGGCACAGGCGCACCGCCAACAGAGCCGCCGCACAGGAGATGGCTCCGTCCAGCAGCACCGGACGGTTCCGAGCCGCTGCTCCCAGGTAGAACCCTGTCATAGCAGCGATGTCAAGTCCGCCCACTTTACTTAAAACATCCAGAGGATCTTTTCGGTTTGGTTGGTTCTGTACCAAGGCCCGCTGGATGACCGTCACCTTGTGCACCAGGCCGGCGTCAGACAGACCCGCCCCGCGCCCAGCGGTCACCGAGGGGGGCAGATCCAGCAGCACGCTAGTCACCGCAGCGGTGGTGGTGGTGTTGCCAATGCCCATCTCCCCCGCTGCCAACAGGGCGATATCCTGATCGTCCAGCTCCATAGCGATCTGTGCCCCGGCCATCAGGGCAGTCTGGGCCTCTTCTCGGCTCATGGCAGGACCTTTTGTCATATCAGCAGTACCTGGGCGGACAGATAAATCCCGCACTCCGGGCACAGGGGCATGGGCCAGTATACCCACATCCACCGGGACTACCTTTGCTCCCGCTACCCGGGCCATGTGGCACACCGAGGAACACCCCTCGCCTAAAGCTTTGGCCACCGCTAAGGTGACCTCCTGCCCGGTCTGGGTCACTCCCTGGGCTACAACCCCATTGTCGGCACAGAATACGGCCACTGCTTTAGCACCTAGGGACAGATCCGTTTTTCCGGTGGCTCCTGCCACCCGCACCAGCATCTCCTCCAGATGGCCCAGGCCGTTGAGCGGCTTGGCAATGGCATCCCAGTTTTTCCGGCAGCCCTCCATGGCGCTTTGATCCGCCGGGGTAATGGCAGCCAGCAGTTCTTCCAGTTCCATAATCATCTCTCCTTCCACCGGCGGCAGGCGTCGGAAAACCGCCGGGCCACTTGGGGGCAGGACGGCAGATATAAGTGAGGAAATCCGGCAAGTAGATTTCCCTTACAAACCATGCAATTCCAGTGCTTCTCACTCTCCGGCTTTTGAGCCAGACAGGCTTGTCCGTTCTGAGTGCAGTCCCAGCGGTGAAACTCGTGGGCGGCCACGGTCTCCCCGGAGCGCAGATAGGCACTGTCCTCCAAGGAGTGCAGCGTCACATATCCAAAGCGCTGCAGCCGCCCGGTTCGGTATCCGGCTCCCTCCAAAATTCCAGTCATGGGCCAGGCCTTGCCTTGGGAATCCTCCAGGGTCTGCTGCAAGTAGAGGAATCCTCCGCACTCGGCTAAAATGGGCATGTCCGCCTCGGCAACTTCACGCAGAGCCTTCCTCATAGAGACATTTTCGCTGAGCATTTGGGCATACAACTCTGGATAGCCGCCCCCCAGATAGACCCCGCAGGTACCCTCCGGAAGCTGTTTATCTGACAAGGGACTAAACTTTACGATAGCTAGACCGCAGCGCTTTAAGAGTTCCAGGTTTTCATGATAGTAGAAACAGAATGCCTCATCCCAGGCTACTGCCAGTACTCCGGCAGGCGCCTCTGGTCTCTCCTGCTCTTCCGGAATCTCCAAAGGTGGCGCGGACTGTGCAAGCTCCAGCAATCGGTCTACATCGGCGTATTGTTCTAAAGCATCCGCCAGCTTCTCCACCCGCTCTCCCAGGTCCTGGATCTCCCCCGGGGTATAGAGTCCCAGGTGGCGGCTGGGGATAGAGCACTCAGGCAGCCGGGGCAGACAGCCTAACACGGGCAGCCCGGTTTCCCGCTGGATGTCCTGGCTGAGCCGGGCAGCCATGGCAGGAGTGGTCCCATTGAGGAGCACCCCCGCCACCTGGCTGGGCTGACGGAACTGGGCAAGTCCCTGCAAGACCGCCGCCAGGGTAAGGGCGGAGCCTTTCGGCTCCGCCACCAAAATGGTCGGGGTCTGGGTGACTTCGGCCACGTGCCAGCTGCTGGCCCGCTCGCCCCCTCCTACCCCATCATAATAGCCCATAACACCCTCGATGACCGCCGCGCCCCGGCCCTGAGCTCCCAGAGCCAGATTGCGCCGCACTTCATCGGGAGAGGAAAAAAACAGGTCCAGATTTCGGCTGGGCAGCCCCAACACGCTGCGATGAAACATAGGGTCGATGTAGTCCGGCCCGCACTTGAAAGCGCAGGGAGAAAGCCCACGGCGCTCCAGCACCCGCAGCAGGGCGCAGGTGAGGGTGGTTTTACCGCTGCCGCTGGCCGGAGCGGCCAGCAGCAGACGGGGAACGTGACAGGTCATAATGTGCTCCTTTTAAAAGGTATCCTCCTGAGCCCGGTCCACCCCATCGTCAAGGTCAAAGGGCGGAGCATCCTGGTCGGGTGTGGGTGCAGCAGGCGCAGGAGTCGGCGGTTCCGGCGCACCGCCCGGGGCGTTGGAAACAATGCCCTGGCGGTACTTCATCTCCTGCCACTGCTCCTTGGTAATGAGCAGCTGCCGGGCCTTGGAGCCCTCGAAGGGACCCACGATGCCCTTCTCCTCCAACTGGTCCACCAGTCGGGCAGCACGGGCATAGCCCAGCTTGAGCCGCCGCTGGAGCATGGACACCGAGGCCTGCCCTGTCTCCACCACCACCTCGGCGGCGGCATTGATGAGCTCGTCGTACTCCTCATCCCCGTTTTCCATGGGATTGGAGCCGCCCACGCCCTTGGCGCCCTTGTCCTTCTCAGCGGCGTGATGCTCGATCTCCTGCATGACCTGATCGTCATACTGGGCCGCACCGCTGTTCTTCTTGACAAAGTCTACCACTGAGGCTACCTCACCGTCGGAGATAAAGCAGCCCTGCACTCGGGTGGGCTTGCCGCTGCCCAGCGGAGCAAAGAGCATATCGCCCCGGCCCACCAGTTTTTCTGCGCCCTGGGTATCCAGGATGATGCGGGACTCCATGGCGGAGGCCACGGCAAAGGCAATGCGGCTGGGAATGTTGGCCTTCATGAGGCCGGTAATCACGTCGGCAGAGGGACGCTGGGTGGCGATGACCAGGTGCATCCCGGCGGCACGGCCCATCTGGGCCACGCGGCAGATGGATTCTTCCACCTCTTTGGCCGCCACCAGCATCAGATCGGCCAACTCATCGATGACTACTACGATGGAGGGCATTTTTTCCATGCCCTCGGTCTTGGCGGCCAGGGCGTTGTACTCCTCCAGCTTGCGCACGCCCACCTCAGAGAAGGTGCGGTAGCGCTTCATCATCTCAGTGACTGCCCACTGCAGGGCTCCGGCCGCCTTTTTGGGGTCGGTGACCACTGGAATCAGCAGATGGGGAATGCCGTTGTAAATGCCTAGCTCCACCATTTTTGGGTCCACCATGATGAGACGGACCTCTTCGGGGCTGGCTTTATAAAGGAGGGAAATAATCAGAGAGTTGGTACACACCGACTTACCGGAGCCAGTGGTACCAGCGATAAGCAAGTGAGGAAGCTTTCCAATGTCCCCTACGATGGCTTGTCCGCTGATGTCCTTACCTACGGCAAAGGATACCTTAGATTTGCTGCCAGTGAAGGCCTGGGAGGCGATGACCGAGTGAATGGACACGGGAGAAACCACCTTGTTGGGCACTTCGATACCCACCACCGAGATCTTGTCGGGGATGGGGGCGATGCGCACACCGGTAGCACCCAAAGCCAGGGCGATATCGTCGGCCAGATTGGTCAGCTTGTTGAGACGCACGCCCTGGTCCAGCTCCAGCTCATACCGGGTAACCGAGGGGCCGCGCACCACGTTGACAATGTTGGCGTCGATGCCGAAGGAGTGGATGGTATCGCTGAGCCGCTGACGGTTGGCACTGAGCTCGCCCAGTGCCTCTCCCCCCAGCTCTCCCTTCCCCTCTTGGAGCAGCTCCAGGGGTGGATATTGGTAAGGAGGCGTCTGCTGAGAGAGCCCCTGCTGGATATGGGCGGAGACCTCCTGAGCAGCCTGCTGGCTCTCCTGCTGGGTCATCTTGGGCACAGCGGGCTCCCGGACGATCTCAGGCATAGCCATGGGAGCCGGAGCAGGAGGCACAACGTGGACAGGTTCTGGTGCGAAGGAAGTTTCCTTTACAGGCTCTGAAATCTCAGCCTCCGGGGCAAAGATGGGGTCGGGCTGAACGGGCGGAGGCGGAGTGGTAAAGATGGGATCGGCCGCAGGTTCCGGCTTTGTCTTGACCGGCTCCGGTTCCGGCGTAACAGTTTCCTCGGGCTGTGCCGGGCTGGCCTCGGCAGTACCTCTCAGCAGCTGATCGGGAGCAGGCACCCGGGATATCCGGTTAAAGAAGCTGCCCTTGCGCTTCTCCGGTGCCGGAGTGGGCTGGGGCTCCTTGCCCACCAGAGGTCCATCCTCTACCGGGATATCGATGTCGGCGGAGCGGCCCCGGGCAGTCTTGGTCTCCACTCTGGCCGCCGGTGCGGGAGCCTGACGGCGGGGACGCTCCGGGATCTCCTGGGGCTCGTACTCCGGGCGGTTGAAGATCCAGTCGGCCACATCCACAATGGTGCGGTTAAAGGTCCCAAGAGCCAGAAGCAGGAAGGCCAGCACAAAGACCACGGTGGCGCCGATGCTGCTGAACACTTGGACAAAGGCCTGGGCCACGGTACCCGACAGGGCGCCGCCGCTTCTCATGGCCTCGCCTCCGGCCCACAAGGTCTTAAGCAGAGTGGCATCCCAGGGCAGCACTGGATTCAAAAGGCCATGAACGGTACAGGAAAATACTCCCGGCAGAGACAAGGCGCATGTCAGGCGCAGAGCCACCGGGCGTCCCCGGTGGAAGGCCAGGATATAGCTGCCCAGCAGCAAAGCGGGCGGCACCAGCCAAAAGCCGTAGCCAAACAGTCCCTTGACCAGTCCGCAGAAAAAGTCAATGAACAGCGCCTTCATATGGAAATAGCCAAAGGCGGAGAAGATGGCCAGCAGCAGGCAGATCACCGCTCCTGCTTCCCGGCGGAAAGGTTTATTGGCAGAGGAACTGCTTCTCCCCTTCCCAGATGCGGGCTTTTTGCTCCGGGATGAGCTGGACGATGTAGTTTTTCGTTTCCCAGCGGAGGAAGTCTTCCGGCTGGTGCTGGACTTCTTTTGGGTCGCCATAGTATTCGGTCCTTTCGGATAATAATATCAAAAGGCGCGGTCATGCGCCGAAACCTGTGGTGCATCCTCCTTAGTCGGCGGGCACCGCCCTGATTGGGCATACATATTTATCATACCATATCCCAGGTTACGATGCCAGCCCCTTTCGCTCACTGAAACAAAAAACGCGGGGAACGGCAATACTGCCGTTCCCCGCAGATGGGGTACAGAAAACGAATTAGGCCTTGTTGTCGCAGCCCAGCACGTCGATGATCTTGTGCTTGACCAGCTCCTTGATGTTGGCGCGGGCGGGCTTCAGATACTCACGAGGATCGAACTTGTCGGGATGCTCGTTGAAGAACTGACGGATGGTACCGGTCATGGCCAGGCGCAGATCGGAGTCGATGTTGATCTTACACACGGACATGGAAGCGGCCTTACGCAGCTGCTCCTCGGGGATACCCACGGCGTCGGGCATCTTGCCGCCGTTCTCGTTGATCATCTTCACGTAGTTCTGGGGCACGGAAGAGGAGCCGTGGAGAACGATGGGGAAGCCGGGCAGACGCTTGGAGACCTCCTCCAGCACATCGAAGCGCAGGGGCGGGGGAACCAGGATGCCCTTCTCATTGCGGGTGCACTGGTCAGCGGTGAACTTGTAAGCACCGTGGCTGGTGCCGATGGCGATGGCCAGGGAGTCACAGCCGGTCTTGGCAACGAACTCCTCGACCTCCTCAGGACGGGTATAGGAAGCGGCGTGAGCGGCAACTTTAACATCATCCTCGATGCCGGCCAGAGTACCCAGCTCAGCCTCAACCACCACGCCGTGGTCGTGAGCGTACTCAACAACCTTCTTGGTGATCTCGATGTTCTCCTCGAAAGGCTTGGAGGAGGCGTCGATCATAACGGAGGTAAAGCCGCCGTCGATACAGCTCTTACAAGTCTCGAAGTCGGGGCCGTGGTCCAGGTGCAGAGCGATGGGAATGTTGGGGCACTCGATGACAGCAGCCTCAACCAGCTTCACCAGGTAGGTGTGGTTGGCATAGGCGCGGGCGCCCTTGGAGACCTGGAGGATCAGGGGAGCGTTGACCTCGCGGGCAGCCTCAGTGATACCCTGGACGATCTCCATGTTGTTAACGTTGAAAGCGCCGATAGCGTAGCCGCCGTCGTAGGCCTTCTTAAACATCTCGGTAGTGGTGACCAATGGCATATTGACCATCTCCTTAATATTTTTTACGGCCCTTATTGTACCATTAACGATTGCAAAATACAAGGGTGCGTGTTATTATTTAGTAGAGAATTTTCCGCTAAAACTCTTTTGAACTCTATTAAAGTTGTTTAGGAGGAAGCAAACATGAATCAACTCACCGGTGCTTGCATCATTGGCCAGTCTGGCGGCCCCACTGCCGTCATTAACGCCAGCGCTCAGGGTGTTATCCAGACCGCTTTGAAGGCGGACTGCATCACCCGCGTGCTGGGCGCCGCCCACGGCATCAAGGGCGTGCTGGACGACAAGCTGTACGACATGGCTCAGGAGGATCCCGCCGAGCTGGACCTGCTGCAGTACACCCCCTCTTCTGCTCTGGGTTCCTGCCGCTACAAGCTGGCTGATCCCGATGTGGATGACACCGATTATAAGCGCATCCTGGAAATCTTCCAGAAGTACAACGTGCGCTACTTCTTCTATAATGGCGGCAACGACTCCATGGACACCTGCAACAAGATCTCCAAGTATATGCAGAAGGTGGGCTATGAGTGCCGCATCATGGGCGTGCCCAAGACCATCGACAACGATCTGAACGGCACCGACCACTGCCCCGGCTTCGCTTCTGCCGCCAAGTATATTGCCACCTCCTGCGCTGAGGTGTGGCAGGATGCTCACGTGTACGACACCGGCATGATCACCGTGGTGGAGATCATGGGCCGTCACGCTGGCTGGCTGGCCGGCTCCGCTGCCCTGGCTTCCCTCACCGGCTGCGGCCCTGACCTGGTGTACCTGCCTGAGACCGACTTCGACATGGACAAGTTCCTGGCCGACGTGAAGGCGATCTACGAGAAGACCGGCAAGTGCATGGTGGCTGTCTCCGAGGGTATCCACTACGCCGATGGCACCTTCGTCTCCGAGGCCAAGACCTCTGCCACCGACGGCTTCGGTCACGCTCAGCTGGGCGGCCTGGCTGCTCTGCTGGCTGAGACCGTGAAGAACGCCACCGGCGCCAAGGTCCGCGGCATCGAGCTGAGCCTGCTGCAGCGCTGCGGCTCTCACGTTGCCTCCCGCACCGACGTCACCGAGGCCTGGCAGGCCGGCGCTGCCGCGGTTGAGGCCGCTGTGGCCGGCACCACCGACAAGATGGTTGCCTTCCAGTGCACCCGCGAGGGCGGCTACAAGTGCGAGACCGTGCTGCAGCCCCTGGACATCGTGGCCAACTTCGAGAAGAAGGTTCCCCGCGAGTGGATCAACGAGGCCGGCAACGGCGTCAAGCAGGAGTTCATCGACTATGTCCTCCCCCTCATCCAGGGCGAGGCCAACACTCCCAAGGAGAACTCCCTGCCCCGCTTCGCTCACCTGAAGAAGGTTCTGACCACTTCCATGTAATAACAATCGGGCGTCTGGCCAAAAACCAGACGCCCGTATTTTTTATAAGGTCTCCCCTGCCGGGGCAGACAAAGGAAAATGGGCGTCCGGTTTTCGGGCGCCCATCATTATTATTCCTTTTCCTTTGCCATCGGTCCGGTTTTTCCCAGATAAACCGCGGTATCCTCCGGCAGGGATTTTTTCCGCAGGCCGAAGCGTACCAGGCGGCTGATGACGCTGTAAAACATAGCAAACACCGGCACGCCCAGAACCATTCCGGCAAAGCCGAACAGGCCCCCGAAGAGCAGGATGGAAAACAGCACCCAGAAGGAGTCCAGGCCGGTGGAATCGCCCAGAATCTTGGGGCCCAGGATGTTGCCATCAAACTGCTGCAGAATCAGCACGAAAATGCAGAAGTATACGCACTGCAGCGGGCTCACCAGCAAGATCAGCAGCGCACAGGGGATGGCTCCAATGAACGGTCCAAAGAAAGGGATCACGTTGGTCACGCCGATGATCACTGCCAGCAGCATGGGATAGGGGAATTTCAGCAGGTTGCAGCACACCAAGGCAATGATGCCGATGATCAGGGAGTCCAGCAGCTTGCCGTTGATAAAGCCGCTCAAAATGCGGTAAGCACTGCGGGTCTCCTCCACCAGAAAGTCAGCGATCCGGGTAGAAAAGATGCTGTAGGTGATTTTCTTGGTCTGGGCGGCAAATTTGTCCTTGCGCACCAGCACGTACACCGAGACGATCACAGCGATGAGCAGATCCTTAAGCAGCATCACAAGAGCCCACAGTCCGGCATATACGCTGGTAAATACCCCGGTCAAGCGGGGAAACAGCTCGGTTTGAAGCCATTCCATGGTGGCATCGGCGGACTGGAAGTTGCTGAGCAGTCCATTTTCGGTGAACCACTTCTCCAGCGACTCGGAAGCACTGTTATAATAGGGCAGCACCGCCTCCTGCAGGTCGGGATTATCCTGGAAGAAGTCCGTGAGCCACTGCTGCACACTGTCAATATAACCCGGGAAGGCGTTGACCAGACCTACAATGCTGGAGTACAGCTGGGGCAGCACCATGGCCAGCAGGATGTACACCACCAGCACGGCAAAGGCAAGACTGAGAAGGATAGACACGAAGCGGAGCATCCCGTTTTTCCGGGGCCAGTTGACCCAAACCCCTTTCAACCACTCCAGCAAAAACTCATAAATGCCCCGCTGGATGGGCAGAAGCAGGAAGGCCAGTACCAGCCCGTAGAAAATGGGCCGCAGGATATAGGCCAGGGTGTCCAGCAGTGCTTTTACGGCGGAAATGTGGTAGATCAGGAAAAACATCAGGATGGCCGCCGCAATCACCGCGAAGGCGGTTACCCCCGCGGCGATGTACGGCCCGAATTTCCGTTGTTTCATATTTGCGGCACCGACTTTCTTACACCTTCAGCTCGGTCTCCTTGTCGGTCAGAGCGTCCTGATAGCGCTCCAGCACCGGGGCTACGCACTCCTTCAGGAACTCCTCCACCTGCTGGGGGCAGCGGCCGATGTAGGCGCTGGGCTCCATGTGGGCGGACAGCTCTTCCTTTGTCATGCCGAAGGCAGGATCGGCAGCAATGAGGTCGATGAGGTTGTTGGACAGGCCCAGATCCTTGACATTCCGGCCCGCCTCCTGAGACAGTACACGGATGCGCTCGTGGAGCTCCTGACGGTCTCCCCCGCGCTTCACCGCGTCCATCATGATGTTCTCGCTGGCCATGAAGGGCAGCTCCTCCAGTACGTGCTTCTCAATGACCTTGGGATGCACGATGAGACCGGAGGCCACATTCTCCATGATGTTCAGGATGGCGTCCACAGCCAGGAAGGCCTCGGGCACGCTGAGACGCTTGTTGGCGGAGTCGTCCAGAGTACGCTCAAACCACTGAGTGGCAGTGGTGACGGCGGGGTTGCCCACGTCCACGATGACATACCGGGCCAGAGAGCAGATGCGCTCGCAGCGCATGGGGTTGCGCTTGTAGGGCATAGCGGAAGAACCGATCTGATTCTTCTCAAAGGGCTCCTCTACCTCCTTGAGGTGGCACAGCAGACGCATATCGGTGGCAAACTTACTGGCGCTCTGGGCGATGCCCGCCAGAGTGGACACCACATTGTAATCCATCTTCCGGGAGTAGGTCTGGCCGCTGACAGGAACCACCGCGTCAAAGCCCATCTCCTTGGCGATCTTGGCCTCCAGCTCCTTCACCTTCTCATGGTCGCCCTCAAAGAGCTCCAGGAAGGAGGCCTGGGTGCCGGTGGTGCCCTTGGAACCCAGCAGCTTCAGGGTGGAGATGCGGTACTCCACTTCCTCCAGGTCCATAAGCAGCTCGTTCATCCACAGGGTAGCACGCTTGCCTACGGTGACCAGCTGGGCGGCCTGGAAGTGGGTGAAGCCCAGGGTGGGCAGAGCCTTGTTTTCGTCGGCAAACTTGGCCAGCTTGGCAATGACCCGCACCAGCTTGCGGCGCACCAGCTCCAGGCCCTCCCGCATGAGGATCACGTCGGTGTTATCGCCCACGTAGCAGCTGGTGGCGCCCAGGTGGATGATGGGCATGGCCTTGGGGCACAGCTCGCCGTAGGTGTGGACGTGGGCCATCACGTCGTGACGCAGCTTCTTCTCCCACTGAGCGGCCTTCTCGTAGTCAATATCGTTGATGTGGGCCTCCAGCTCATCCACCTGCTCCTGGGTGACAGGCAGGCCCAGCTCCATCTCAGCCCGGGCCAGGGCGACCCACAGCCGCCGCCAGGTGGTGAATTTCTTATCCGCGGAGAAGAGATAGAGCATCTCATCGCTGGCATAACGGGAAGAAAGGGGGCTCTCATAGGTATTGGTAGGCATCGGTTCATCGTCCTTTTCTATTTATTCCGGAGAGAGGGGTCCCTCTCCCCTGCCGGACTCGGCTTCTTTCTGTTTGATTATATCCTATCTCCACCGCCTTTGCCACCGTTTCCGGAAACTTTCGCAAAATTTTAATAAACCGCAAAAAGCTTCGGCGCTCCGGCGGCCTGCTGCCGCCAAAGCGCCGAAGTTCTTCTCTATTGCTGCTGTTCCGCGGCCCGCCGCTCCCGGATCATCCCGTGGAGACAATCTAAAGCGGAAGACAAGCCGCCGATCTCGTCGATCAGCCCCAGCTCCACCGCCTCCTGGCCGTAGATCACGCTGCCCACGTCGGCAGCCAGCTCTCCGGTCTTCAGCATGAGCTCGGTAAAGGTCTCCCGCTTGATTTTGCTGTTGGCAGTAACAAATTGGGTGATACGCTCCTGGACCCGCTCGAAGTAGTAGAAGGTCTGGGGCACTCCAATGACTAACCCATTGAGCCGCACCGGGTGGATAGTCATAGCCGCCGAGGGGGCAATAAAAGACCGCTTGGCCGATACCGCCAAAGGCACTCCGATGGAGTGCCCACCTCCCAGCACCAGGGAGACCGTGGGCTTGGACATACCGGCAATGAGCTCGGCAATGCCTAAGCCGGCCTCCACATCGCCTCCTACCGTGTTCAGCAGCACCAGTAGCCCATCGATGGCCTCGCTCTCCTCCACCATTGCCAGCAGCGGCATGACATGCTCATATTTCGTGCTCTTACTGCTTGGCGGCAGAACCTGGTGGCCCTCCACCTGGCCCACAATGGTCAGCACGTGGACTGTGCCCTTACTGGTTTGAATGATGGAAGAACCGTACTCCAAAATGGGATTTTCCTCTTTGATCGTTTCCTGGGTAGTCTCCTGTAACTCTTTGTTTTCGTCCATAGGTCCGCTCCTTTCCCAGGGTTAGGATGGCCGGATTTCAGCGGAATAGTCAAAAAAACAGCACCGGAATATCCGGTGCTGTTTTTCAAGAATCAAATCACTTTGTGATCTGGAAGGAACGGGTGATAGGCGCGGCCATGTAGTTGCCGCCCAGGATGCACACGGTCACCACATAGCGGCCGGGCTCAGTGGGAGCTGTGGTAGTGCTGGAGTAGACGCGCCAGCTGCTGGTAAAACCGGAGTACAGGTAGTGGACACTGCTCTGGTCCTTCACAGGCAGACCATCATAATAAAGAGTAGCGTCAAAATCGAAGTTCTGAGCCTCCGCAGCGGTCAGCTTGCCGCCGTTGATCTCCTGATTCCAGGTCAGCTTGGGACCGGAGAAGCGCATCTTGGTCAGCAGGAAGCCAAAGCCCACGCCGGTCTCATAGTTCTTGCTGTCAGTGACGGCAGTTACAGTGTACAGGCCGGCCCGGTTGGGAGTACCGAAGCCGATGCGCACGGAATCCATGACACCGGGCAGCTTGTTGATCACATTGAGGATCTGGCCGAAGGTACCGGTGTCGATGTTCAGCTTGTCCAGCAGGTCCAGCAGCTCCTGGGTGCTGAAGAGCTCACGCAGCTCGCCCACGGTGACACCGTCGTTCATCATCTGGGTAAAGGACTTGCCATACAGTTTCTCTACGATTGGATCCAGGAGCTTCAAAACTGCGCTGTTGGTATAGCGGTCGGGCAGATCCAGATAGACGCCGGTGGAGACGCTGCTGGTAACGCCGGCGTAGATGGTGTAGATGTCGAACTCATCGGCGGGATCGGTGGTGATAAAGTTGGCGGGCAGCTGCTCGTCGGCGTAGATGTTGGTGGAGTTGACCTTCACGGACACCTTGGCCTTGTTGACGGTGACAGTGCCCTCAGTAGTCTCGCTGGGCCGGTAGTCGGCGTTGCCCTTGTAGCTGATGCGGATGGACTGGTTCTCACCGGCACCGATCTGGGGGAACTTACCCAGAACGGTGTCGCCGATGGAGTACACCTTGCCCTCGAGGGGCACCCACTGAGTCAGAATATCATTGTTAAGGAAGTCATCCATACCGGGGATCTTTCCAAACAGGTCTTCCAGATCCTCCAGACCCAGATCCACACCGCTCTCGGCGTCAGTGAGCTTGGCCTTGTATTCGATGACGAAGTCGTCCAGGCTCAGGGTCTCCTTGGCAGGCAGGGTGGAGTTGGTCCAGTCAATGACGTTGTCAAAGATGGCCTGCTTCATGGCGTTGGCATCCATGTTGTAGGTGAAGGACGCACCGGACTTGAGGGCAACGGCGCTGGCGAGGCGGTTGTCGGTGGTGGTGACGTTTACGTCCACATGGTTGCCGCGGTAGGTCTGGTTACCAGCCCAGGAAATGCGGATCTCCCAGGTACCGGTTCCGAACTTCACGAAACCGGTAGCATCGGTTTCATTCAGAGGCTTAAAGGAATCGGTAATTCCGGTTTTGTCTACGTTGTACTCCACAGTCACATCGGCGGCGGTAAGACCCTCAGGGTTGACGGTGGACGCCACCACGGCATTGTAGATGGCCTTAGCGGTAGCAGCGTAGTCATAGCCCTATTCAGCGTTGAAGACCATGCCTACCTCGTAGTTTTCGCCGTCTCCATTCAGAGTAAACTGGACCTGCTCACGGTCATTGACCTGAACGGTAGCCTCGATGGTGGTAGGGGCGTACTGCTGGTTGCCAGGCCAGTAGATGCGGATCTGCTTGTTACCAGCAGAGATAGCGGGCCAACCGGCCTCACCTACCACAGGCTTGCCTTCCAGAGGCAGCCACTTCGAATCGACACTGGTGAGGCCCTCATAATAGTACTCGACAGTCACATTATCGGCCTTGATGACATCAGAGGAAGCCACCACAGCATTGAAGATAGCGGTTTCCAGCAGATTATAATCTACTTTCATATCGGAACCAACAGCTAAAGTTACAGCGTCAGGGGTTTCCTTTAGTGTATAGGGAGCCTCAGGACGCTCAACGATGGTAACGGTGGTCTGTGCGGAAGTCCCGTAAATAGTGTCGGTACCGACATAAGAGACACGGATCTTCTGTTCGCCGGCAGAGATGGCGGGGTAGTCCAAAGGAATGCCGATGGCATTCTTAATCGTATCACCTTCAAAACGAACCCACTCGTGAGTGCCAGCGGGCCGTCCGGCAACTACGTTCTCAGCGTAATACTCAATGGTCACATCGTCCACGCTCAGGTCTTCCGGCGTTTTGGAGGCCACCACATTCTCAAAGATAGCGGCCCGCAGGGCATCATAGTCCACCTGGGCGTTCTCGTCGTAAGGCAGGGCAACCGAGACACCCTCGTTCAGAGTAATGCTGGAAGACAGCTTGGCGGCCTTGGTCAGGGTGACCTCAGCGGTGGTACCGGCCAGCCGGACCTGGTAGTCGCCGTCGCCTAACTGCGCAAGCGGTTTAACTTCATAGCTATATTTATAGTTAAAAATTCCTTTTCTGCTTTCCCAACTGCCGCCATTAAGGACACTGACCCAGCGCGATTCATTACCGCCTCCCCAAGGATCAGACTCGGAGGTCCCGTAGAACTCCCAACTCATGCCACCGGCGTTCAGGCCTTCCTTGTCCACCACCAGTGCATCGTACAGAGCCTGCTTCACAGCAGCCTCATCCGCATCCGCAGGAATAATGGCGGTACCGTTTTGCAACTGGACAGTCTGAGTCTCGCCCAGGGTCTCCACTTGGCTGGTCTGGCTGGAACTGCCCCAGTTACCCCAGCCGCCCCAGCTCCATGCGCCCGCAGGCAGGCACATGCCCTGGGCCAGCAGCAGTGCAGCCAGCGTGCCGGACAGCCAGCGCGTTGCTTTTGTGCTTCGCATAACAATTCGTCTCCTTCTTCTTATTCTCCCTCTCCCAATTTTCATAAGCGGCTTATAGCCATATAAAAACCAAGAGACAATATACATTTTAAATCATCATTTATCCATTTTCAAGAATCTTTTGAGAAAATTATCCAGTTTTTACTTTCATTCTCAGACAAAGAAATTCGTTCACTATTGAAGAAATTTTTTTGCATTTTACCCTAATATCCCATACGATTTTCACTTTTAGGAAAATAGCCCCGGGAGGCCGATGTTTTACGCCCGACATCACATAAAAATCAAATAGCGTGGATTGAATATTCAATCCACGCTATTTGCATAATTACTCTATATTTGCAGGATTTGAAAGGTTCCTCTGCAATCCCGCATTTTTCCTGTTAGCTTAAGCCTCGTAGATGGCCTTCATACCCTTGAAAGTCATATAGCAGTCCAGCTTGCTCACCGTCTCGAAGGGGGCGTGCATGCTGAGCACCGGCACGCCCGCATCCAGGGTATCGATGTTGCGCTCGGCCATGAACATGGCCACGGTGCCGCCGCCTCCGGCGTCCACCTTGCCCAGCTCAGCCATCTGCCACACCACGTCGGCCTCGTCCAGCACCTTGCGCACATAGGCCACCAGCTCGGCAGAGGCATCGGAAGCTCCAGACTTACCCCGGGAACCGGTGTACTTGCACAGGCCCACGCCGTAGTTCACCAGAGCGCTGTTGCGCTTTTCGTACACGTCGGCAAAATTGGGATCGTAAGCGGCAGTCACGTCGGCGGACAGGCAGAAGGAGGCCTCATAGCAGACACGCAGAGGCACACCCTGACCCGCACACAGGTCAGCCATAAAAGCATCAAAGGCGGCGGACTTCATGCCGGTGACACCCTCGGAGCCAATCTCCTCCTTGTCGGCCAGCATGCACACAGCGGTACGGCGGGGCGTATCCAGCTGGAGCAGAGCGGCCAGGCAGGCGTAGCCGCACACCCGGTCATCGTGGCCGTAGGCTCCGATGAGAGAGCGGTCAAAACCGATGTCGCAGGCGTTGAAGGCGGGAACTGCGGACAGCTCGGCGGAGATGAAGTCCTCCTCCACGATGCCGTACTTACGATTCAATAGCTCCAGAATTGCGATTTTCACCCGGTCGCTGCCCTCGTCGTCAGCCAGAGGACGGCTGCCCACCAGAATGTTCAGGCTCTCCGCGGGGATGGCCTCGCTCAGGGCCTTCTTGGACTGCTCCACGCCCAGGTGGGGCAGCAGGTCGTCAATGGTGAACTTGGGGTCTCCTTCCCCATTGCCCACGGAGACGCGGATCACATCCCCGTTTTTCAGAGCCACCACGCCGTGGAGCTCCAGAGGGATGGTCACCCACTGGTACTTGCGCAGGCCGCCGTAGTAGTGGGTCTTAAGGAACGAGAGCTCGTCAGCCTCATAGAGGGGGTTCTGCTTCAGATCCAGACGGGGAGAATCGATGTGGGCCGCGCCGATGTTGGCGCCCTTATCCAGATTCTCCTGACCCATGACCGCCAGCATCACGGCTTTCCCGCGGTTCACCCGGTAGATCTTGTCTCCGGGCTTGAGCTCCATGCCCCGCTCATAGGGCCGAAAGCCGGCGTCCTTCGCCAGGGCCACTGCCCACTCCACGCACTCCCGCTCCGTCTTACCAGCGTCCAAAAACTGCTTGTAACCGGTGCAGTAGGCCTCCAAGGGCTCCATCTCCTGGGGATTCATGCGGTCATAGCCGTTCTTCTTATTGTAGCACAGGGCACGGCGCAGCTCCTCGCCCCGGGTCAGTTCTTTTTTCTCATCCATTGGAAAAACCTCCTTTGTGCCTTTATTGTATGTGTTCCTGTAAAATCGATTCTACCAACGTCTTGGCTCGAAGCGCAAATTCTTCCGCCTGGGCACAGTCATTATATAAGGTATGGTCGCAGCCTTCGGTAAAGTAGTCATCGCTCTTTTGGGCCTTGACCCGGGACCAGGCGTACTCCTCCGAAATGCCCTCCCGGGCCATAATACGCTGCACCCGAACCTCCGGAGGCGCGATCACCGCAATGGTGGCGTCACAGAGCTTGGACAGCGAACTCTCCAGCAGGGCAATGGCATCAATGGCCACCAGTTTTCTTCCCTTGGCGCGGTACTCCTCCAGCAATTCCTGGGTACGCCGCACTGTGGCGGTCTGGGCGATGGCATTGAGCCTTGCCAGCTTCTCCGGATCTCCGAAGACGATGGTGCCCAGCTTCTTTCGGTCGATGGCTCCGCTCTCGTCCCGCAGAGGGCCAAAGGCGCTCTCCAGCATTCCCTGCAAGGTAATATCACGTTCCAGAAGGTCGTGGTACACGGCATCGCAGTCAATGACTGCGCCTCCCAGTTTTTCGATCTCCCGCAGCGCGGTGGTCTTCCCTGCCCCGGTAGGGCCGGTGATGCCAATAATGGTCATGAGAACATCTCCTCATTTTTCATAAAACAGCTGCCGCACCGATTCAGAGGACAGATATTTTACCCAGATACCCAGCATAGCCGCCAAACCCACACTGATAATTCCTGAGGCCAGCTGCTTTGCACAGATGGTGCAGATGGCGGACACAAGGATACTAAGCCCTTCCCCGCACAGGATGCCGCCCCACACATAGATGCTGCGGAACCAAAGGCTCAGAAAAACTGCCGCAGAGCCCAGCGTCCCCGCAAAGGCTAGGACCTGGAAAGGCTCGCCCCCATGCAGTTGACCTGCTGCTGCCACCGCCAGCCAAACTGCCAGGCGAATGAGAGCCATGGTCCGGTATTGGTCGGAAGGCGTTTGCTCATGCGACCCTTTGGAATACGTCTCCATCTGAGCTCGGCCGGTCAGCTGGTCCAAAGTAACCTCATAGAGATCAGCCAGGGCCTTTAGGTTATCCACTCCCGGCTCTGCCTTGTCTGTCTCCCATTTTGAGATGGTCTGACGGGACACGAACAGCGCCCGGGCCACATCCTCCTGGGACAGTTCCTTCTCTTTTCGCAGTCTTTGCAGGTTTTCGCCCAGCGTCATATCGATCCTCGGCTTCAGCGTACCGGAAGGGCGTGAAACCGTCAAGCAATTTTCATGCAACCTAAGGTTGCAGCCCTTGGGGCTCAAGGGTTTTAAACCTGGATAATATGAAATCCCGCCGCCTTGTTCAGTCGGTTGGCAATGGCCAGGCCAATGCCGGTGGTGTCGGGGCACTGGGCCCAGATGGCAGGCACGCTGGTGTGGTCAAAGGAGCGCAGGGCGTCAAAGATGTGCCGGGCCTGCTCCTCCTTGTCCCCTGCCGGACCCAGGTCCATGACGGGCCTCGTCTCAGACCGTCTCGTGAACAGAGGCAAAAACTCTTCAAAACAGATGATCCCGTCCTCCGCACCGGCGTGGGAGGCGATATACTCCGCACTCTTTTTCGGGTCACCGGTGACCACGGTAACCGGAGCCTTGGGAGCGTAGTGGCGGTACTTCATGCCGGGCGCCTTGGGCTGCTCCCCCGCTCCCATGAGACGGGTAACTGCAGGGTCCACGGCCACCTCCCCCAGCACTGCCTCCAGCTGCTCCAGGGTGATGCCGCCGGGCCGCAGCAGTCGGGCGGGAGTTTCGGTGAGATCGATAATGGTGGACTCCACTCCCACGGAGCAGGGACCGCCGTCTACGATAGCGTTGATCTTCCCATCCATGTCCTCCAGCATATGCTGGGCTGTGGTGGGGCTGGGACGACCGGAGGTATTTCCCGAAGGGGCAGCCACCGGCACTCCGGAGGCCGCAATGATCTCTCTACACAGAGGGTGGGCGGGACAACGCATACCTACTGTGTCCAGTCCGGCCGTCACCGCATTGGGGACGATGTCCTTCCGCTTCAAGATCATGGTCATGGGACCGGGCCAGTAGGCCTTCGCCAGCTGATAAGCTGTCAAGGGAATCTCCTTGCAGTACCGCTCCAGCCAAGAGGCATCGGGGATATGTAAAATGAGGGGGTTATCCTGGGGACGGCCCTTGGCCTCAAAAATATGAGCCACAGCCTCCTCGTTAAGGCCGTTGGCCCCCAGACCGTACACCGTCTCGGTGGGGATACCCAGCAGTCCACCGTCCCGCAGGATGGCGGCCGCCTCCTCGATATCATGTTGTGTCAGTCGCTTTGTATTCAACGAAAAGACTCCTTACTTATTACGCTCAGGCCTTTAAAATAAAGTCCAGCAGCTCTTGGGGCGTGGAGACGATCACGTCAGCTCCCGCCGCCTCCAGCTCCTCCCGGCTCCGGAAGCCCCACAGCACGCCGCAGCCGGTGAGGCCGCCGTTTTTCGCCGTGCAGATATCCACGTTGCTGTCTCCCACAAAGAGGGTGTCCTCCTGGGTGGCCCCCAAGCGGTCCATCAGCTTATGAAGGAGCGTGGGGTCGGGCTTAGTGGGCAGGCCGGGCAGCGCCCCCTGAACCACAGGGAAAATTCCCGGGTAATAGTGCTCCACCACCGGGCCGGCCATCACGTCCGCCTTGTTGGACAGTACCGCGATGGACACCCCAGCCTCCCGCAGAGCCTTGGCTACCTCGGGCATACCGGCGTAGGGGGCTGTCTTATCCTCCTTGTGGACGCCGTACCAGTCCATAAACTCCTGGAAAGCCTGATCCAGCACTTCCTGGCTAGTCCCCTGGGGAGCGAAGCGCTCCACCAGCTTGGGGATGCCGTTGCCCACCATCAGCTTAAAGGCATCCACCGTGTGGGTGGGCCAGCCGTGGAGGGTACACACATGGTTTCCGGTGTCCGCCAGATCGTCGATGGTGTTAAGCAGGGTGCCGTCCAGGTCAAAGATTACATGCTTGTACATGGGAAAAGGACCTCACTCGTAAATGCCGATTTCCATACCGCCGATCTCCACGGCGGTCTCCTTGGAAAAGCCAGCCCGCTGCAGATAGGCCTTCACCGCCATCTGGGCGTGCTTGGGGTTGACCTTCTCGTCCTCCAGGTCCAGATCCAGGCGGTTGTCCTCGCCGCCGCACACCACGCCGGTGTCGTCCAGAACCTCATTAAGCTCGCCCACGAAGTCCGCCAGAGTCAGTCCTTCGGGCAGTTCTTTATAGTGGATATACAGTTCCATGTGATAAACTCCTATCTATTGTTAATTGGTATCGCTTGACTGAAGACGTTCCGCCTGATCAGCGGCAGCCAGAGCGTCGATGACTTCGTTGAGGTCACCGTTCATGATGTTGTCGATCTTGTAGAGGGTCAGGCCAATCCGATGGTCGGTAACCCGTCCCTGAGGGAAGTTATAGGTACGGATGCGCTCGTTGCGCATGCCGCTGCCCACCTGGCTTCGCCGCTGGGCGGTATACTCGCTGGAGATCTTCTCCTGTTCCGCCTCATAGAGCCGGGAGGCCAGAATACGCATGGCCTTGTCCCGGTTCTGGAACTGGCTGCGCTCCTGCTGGCACTCCACCACGGTGCCCGTAGGCTTATGGATGAGGCGCACAGCGGAGGAAGTCTTATTGACGTGCTGGCCGCCCGCGCCGGAGGAACGGAACACCTGCATCTCAATATCAGCGGGGTTAATCTGCACGTCAGCGGTCTCCATCTCGGGGAGCACTGCCACCGTCACGGTGGAGGTGTGCAACCGGCCACCGGATTCGGTCTCCGGCACCCGCTGCACCCGATGGACTCCGCTTTCAAATTTTAAGCGGGAGTAGGCTCCGTCTCCTTCAATGGTAAAGGAAATTTCCTTCACCCCGCCAAGCTCCGTTTCGCTGATGCTGTCCACCTCGGTCTTCCAGTGGTTGGCCTCGGCAAACATGGAGTACATGCGGTACAGGGAGTGGGCAAACAGGGCAGCCTCCTCGCCGCCGACCCCCGCCCGGATCTCCACAATAACGTTTTTGTCGTCGTTGGGGTCCTTGGGCAGCAGCAGGATCTTCAGCTGATGCTCCAGCCGCTCCAGATCCTCTTTGGACTGCCGCCACTCCTCCTGGGCCAGCTCTTTCATCTCGGGGTCGCCCAGCAGGCTCTCAGCTTCCCAGTGGCTCTGCTGGGTACGGAGGTAGGTGCGGTAGGTCTCCACCAGAGGCTGGAGCTCGGTCTGCTCCTTATTCAGTTTGGCCACCAGAGCCGGGTCCTCGTAGGTCTCGGAGGCGCTCAGGCGGGCCTCGATCTGGCTGTATTTGGCCTCAATGGCGGCCAGTTTGTCCTGCATAGCTTCGATCTCCTAACTTCTAGCTCCTACTTGTCCAGGAAGAAAGACTTCACCAGAGCCAAAGGCTCCCGAATGTACATCTGGATGCGGGAGGGGATGTGGCTGGTGGGGGCGGCCAGGGCGGACACAGACTTGTATCCATACCGCTCCGCCAGCATCTGCGCCCGGGTGAGGTGGAAGCCGTTGGACACTACCAGCACCTCATCTCTCAGCACGACAATCCCATGCTCTTCCAGCAGTTCCCTGGAATAGATCAGGTTTTCCTTGGTATTGCTGGATTGGTCCTCCAGCAGAATCTGGTCGGAGTCTACCCCGTGTTCCTCCAGATAGTCCGCCATGCAGGCGGCCTCGGAGGTGGGCTCGTTGCTCCCCTGGCCTCCGGACACCACCACCGTCATATCCGGGTGGTCGTCCAGATAGTCCAGGGCGGTGTCCAGCCTATCCTGGAGCAGAATAGAAGGCTCGCCCCCGGGCATCACCCGGCAGCCCAGAATGATCATCACCTGGGGATCTCCCCGGATCACATCGTGGGCCCCCACCATCACCAGTCCAAACATGATGGCAAAGAAAAAGGCCCCTATCAGCACCAAGGTTAGCAAGACACTGAGCCAACGGCGTGGCTGTTTTCCGCGATATCCTGCCATAGGTGGGCCTCCCCTCTGGTTATCCTTCGCCCCGGGCCTCTTCCAATTGGGCGGACAGTTCCTCCCAGCGGCCGTAGAGCTTTAAAATTTCCTCCTCCAGGGCCTCTTTTTGCTCATAGAGCTCCTGGAGCTTCAAATAGTCGGCAGCGGCCTCCTCCATCTGCTGGGTGAGGTCGTACATCTGCTCCTCAGCCTTGCCAACCGCCCGTTCGGCGGCGGCCACCTCTTTTTCCAGCATTTTGGTGCCGCCGGGGCGCTTGGGCTTCTCCTTCTTTTCTGCCGGAGCCTTTGCAGCCTGCACCGGTGCGGCAGGAGCCGTTTTACTGAACAGCCCCTTGGCCCGTGCGGCCTGGAACTCCTCATAGGTACCCTTGAAGTCGGTGATGTGTCCGTCCTCCAGCAGCCAGATGCGGCTGGCAAAGCGTTCGATAAAATAGCGGTCGTGGGAGACAAAGAGCAGGTTGCCCTCGTACTCCTCCACCGCTTCCTCGATCCACTCTCGGCTCTGAATATCCAGATGGTTGGTGGGCTCGTCCAGGATGAGCAGATTGATCTTCGCGTCCATGAGCATACACAGCCGCAGGCGGCTCTGCTCGCCGCCGGACAGGGCGGAGACAGGCTTGAACACGTCCTCTCCCCGGAATTTAAAGGCGGCCAACCGGTTTCGGGCAGTCTGAGCGGTACAGTCCAGGTCGTAGAGCATGGTGTCCACCAGGCTGCGCTCCGGATGGCTGAAGTGGATGATCTGAGGCAGATAACCGATCTTTACGGTGGGGCCCATGCGGAGCTTTCCGCTGTCGGGCTCCTCCTCCCCCATCAAAATTTTGATGAGGGTGGACTTACCGGTACCGTTGTCTCCCAGCAGGGCGATGCGCTCGCCCCCTGCCACTTCCAGGTTCACATCGGAAAACAGGGTGCGGTCTCCAAAAGATTTCTTCAGGTTCTTGATGGTAAGAACCTCATCCCCCCGGAACTCCCGCTCGCCAAAGCGCACCTCCATCTTCCGCTCCTTCTTGGGACGGTCGGTGACCCGCATACGCTCAATGCGCTTCTCCATGGACTGGGCCCGCTTAAAGGTCTTGTCCATGCCCGAGTAGGCCCAGGTACGCAGCTGCTCGGCAGCCTTCTCCAGCTGCTGGATCTTGGCCTGCTCCTTCTCATACTGCTTGAGCTTTTCCTCGTAACGCCGCTCCTTCTCCACGGCGTAGAAGCTGTAGTTGCCGGAGTAAAATTCCGCCTTGCCCTCCTGGATCTCAATGATCCGGTCTACCACCTTGTCCAAAAAGTAGCGGTCATGGGAGACGGTGAGCACGGTGCCTTTGAATTTCTCCAGATACTCCTCCAGCCACTCGGTGGCCCGCAGGTCCAGGTGGTTGGTGGGCTCGTCCAGCAGGAGGATGTCGGTGTCCTCCAGAATGAGGCGGGCCAGGTTCACCCGGGTCTTTTCCCCGCCGGAGAGCTTGTCAAAGAGCTGCTCCCGCATGGCCTGGGGAATGGACAGGCCGTTGCAGACTTTGTTGGTCTTGGTCTGGGTGTCGTAGCCTCCGGCGGCCTCAAAGGCGGCGGTAAGCTTATCATACCGGCTCATCACCGCCGGGTCGGTGTTTCCCTGGGCCATCTCTGTGGCCAGCTGGGTCATCTCCCCCTCCATGCGGTGCAGAGGCTCGAAGGCGGTAGCCAGTACGTCCTCCACGGTGTAGCCCGCAGGGTAAACAGGGATCTGGGAGATGAGGCCCAGCCGCTTTCCAGGGGCCAGCACCACATCTCCCTCGTCGTAGTCCATGACCCCGGTGAGAATGCGGAGCAGGGTGGTCTTGCCGCAGCCGTTGGGCCCCAGCAGACCAACCCGCTCCCCCGTGTCCACCTGGAAGGTCAGGCCATTCAATATTTTATTTCCAACCTCAAATTCTTTGACCAGATTGGATACGGAAATATCGATCATAACGTCCTCTTACGTGGTTTATTCTCTCTTCAGCAAAGGGTAAGCAGCTGAGCGGTGAGCTCCTCCAGAGCCATGCCCCGGGAGGCCTTCACCAGAATGGTGCTGTCCGGGCGCACAACCTGAGGCAGTACCACCTTGGCTGCCTCCTTGTCTGCGCAGGAGTAGACCATGGGCACCCCTGCCTCCCGTGCCCCCTGAGCCATATGCTCAGACAGCTTGCCTACCGCTACCAGGCAGTCAATGCCCCGCTTGCCCAGGTAGTCTCCCACTCCGGCGTGGAGCGCGGGCGCATAGGGTCCAAGCTCAAACATATCGCCCAGAATCGCCACCTTCCAGCTGCTGTGGGTGTCGGCCAGCACGCTGATGGCCGCCCGCATGGACTGGGGATTGGCGTTGTAGGAGTCATCCAAAATGGTGATCTCCCCCTCCCGCTGGATCACGTTCATCCGCATGCGGGTGGGGACAAAACGGGCAATGCCGTCCTCGATCTCGTCGGGGGTGAGACCAAAGTGCTCACCCACCGCCGCAGCGATGAGGGTGGGGTAAATCATGTGCTCTCCCAGAGCAGGGATCTTGACATCCCGCTCCATTTTAGGAGTGGTAATGTGGCAGTGGATGTGGCTGACTCCGTCGCCGCCGGTAACCTGAGCCCGGTAGTCGGCATCTTCCGCCTTGCCGCAGAACACCGCCTGCACCGGAGTGTTGCCCCGCAGGGTGGTAAGCATGGGATCGTCAGCGTTGAGCACCACCAGGCCGTTCTTCTTGCGGATGTTGGGCAGCAGCTCGCACTTGGCCTTGAAGATGTTCTCCCGGCTGCCCAGCTTTTCGATGTGGGCGTCACCGATGTTGGTGATGACTCCCACCTCGGGTCGCACGATATCGCTGAGGTAGTCGATCTCCCCCGGTTTATCCATGCCCATCTCCAGCACGCCCACCTGGTGGGTGTGGTCCAGACGCAGCAAAGTCAGGGGCAGGCCGATGTTGTTATTAAAATTGCCCTCCGTTTTCAGTACCTTGTACTTGACGGAAAGCACCGCCGCGATCATATCCTTGGCTGTGGTCTTGCCCACGCTGCCGGTGATGCCCACAAAGGGGATCTGAAAGCGGTCTTTATACCAGGCGGCCAGGTCCCGCAGGGCCCGTTCGGTGTTGCCCACCTGGATGTAGAACTTGTCCTCCCGGTAGTCGGTACGCACACGGGCGGTGAGACAGCCCGCAGCTCCAGCCTCCAGGGCAGAGGTGATATAGGCGTGGCCGTCAAACCGCTCCCCCACCAGGGGGATGAACAGGGAGCCGGGATGGATGTCCCGGCTGTCGGTATCCACCCCGCTCACGGTCAATTCCATGTCCTGGGAGCCGCCCAGCAGAGTGCCGTGTACCGCCTCCAGCAGTTGGCTAACAGTGATGGTCTCCATACGGTTATGCTCCTTCCTTGCGGGCCTTCAGGGAGGAGGCCACAATGGTCTCACACAGGGTGGCATAGTCCATGCCCACCGCTGCCGCCTCCTGCGGCACCAGGCTGGTGGGGGTCATGCCGGGCAGGGTGTTGATCTCCAGGAAGTAGACCTCTCCGTCCTCGGTGACGATGAAGTCGGCACGGGAGTATACGGCCAGACCCAACTCCTCAAACACGGCCACCGCCGCGTTCCCTACCTTCTTCTCCCACTCCGGGGAAATTTCAGCGGGGCATACCTCCCGGGCGGCGCCGGGCTGGTACTTGTTGGCGTAGTCGTAGAAATCGGCCTGGGGAATGATCTCAATGGAGGGCAGAGCCTTTCCGTTGAGCACCGCCACCTGGATCTCACGGCCCTTTACGTACTGCTCCAGTACAGTGCGGCCGCCTAGGCGGATGCTCTCCTCCAGACCACGGCGCAGGTCGTCCTTGGTATGGGCGATGGTCACGCCGATGGAGGAGCCGCTGGCGATGGGTTTGACCACCACAGGCAGCTTGGTCTCTTCCATGAGCTGCTCCAGGTTCTCCTCCGTCACGGTGACGGTGCACCAGCTGGGGGTGCGTACCTTGTGGGCTACCAGACGCTTGGTCATATCCTTATCCATAGCGATGGCCGAGCCCAGGCAGCCCGAACCGGTATAGGGAACGCCCAGCAGATCCAGGGTGGCCTGGATACGGCCGTCCTCTCCGCATGCCCCGTGGAGGGCCAGATAGACTACGTCAGCCTGGGCACACAGCTCCAGCACGCCCTGTCCAATGGCGGAGGGGCTGGTATCCTTCCGGCTCGCCCGCACCTGAGCCAGGTCGGGAGCCTCGGGGCTGACCTTTTTAAAGGCCTGGGGAATGGGGGCCTCAAAGGGGTCCACCGTGCGGTCGGTCCCCTCCACGCCAAAGAACAGGTCCATCAGGGCCACCTTGTGTCCCTTGGAGCGCAGGGCCTCGCACACCATGGCTCCGGAGGACAGGGATACGTTGCGCTCGGGGCTCAGGCCGCCAGCCAATACCACTATTTTCATCCTTAACGACACCTCTATATCAGCGATCAAAGATCCGTGTTGGTATATTCTACACGCTAGTGTTTTATTTTAGCACAGGCAGCACCAATGCACAAGGCAAGGGTACAATTTTCCCCTGTTTTTTCCTCCTTACACGCAGGCGCAGGCTTCCTTGTGCCGGTGGGAGACCAGCACGCTCACCTCAGGGAAGCGCTGGGACAGGTACTGAGCTACCCGGTCGCAGATCACGTTCTCGGTGGCGTAGTGGCCGGCGTCCAGCAGGTTGACACCCAGTGCCCGGGCCTCCAGGAACTGGTCATACTTCACATCGGCAGTGACAAAGGTGTCACAGCCCATGGCCACCGCATCGGCCAGCATGGAGCCGCAGGCGCCGCCGCCCACCGCCACCCGGCGCACCGGGCGGCCTCCGTCGGTGTACCGCACTCCCGCTGCGCCCAGCAGCAGCTTGACCCGGCCGGCGTAGTCCGCCGCGCTCATGCCGGGCTGGTGGCACATCCCCACCCGGCCGATGCCGTAGGTGCGGCCCGCCCGGTCCACTCCATCGGGGTGGAGCTGGGTGACCTCCTGAAGACCCAGCGCCTGGGCCAAACAGTCGTTCACCCCGTCCTGGGCAGCGTCCAGATTGGTGTGGCAGCAGATGGCGGCGATTTTCGCCTCCGTCAGAGCCAACAGGGTGCGCCCGGTGACGCTCTCATCGGTGAGCGCCTTGACCGGGTGGAAGATCACCGGGTGGTGGGACACAATGAGCTGACAGCCCAGCTTGGCCGCCTCCTCCACCACCTCCTGGGTGATATCCAGCGCCACCAGAATCTTGTCTGCCTTAGCTTCTCCCCGGCCCACCAGAAAACCGGCATTGTCAAAATCCATCTGGGTCTCAAAGGGGGCCCACTCATCCATTGCACAGTAAATATCCTTTACAGTTGCCATTGCTGCCACTCCTCTTTCATTGCTAGCATTTCCTCATATACGCATTCCAGCGCCTGGCGGCGCGCCTGGATCTGTTCCCCTTTGCCCTTGGACATGCCGTCCAGAGCACGGCGCAGTTTCCGGGTCAGATGGTCCAGATACTCTCCCCGCAGGGGGTCCCGGCTCTGCCGACCGGCCCAGAGCTGACCGGGCGTCTGTGTCCCCATCTCTCCCGCCGTCACCCGCATCACCACATACAGGGTCTCTCCTTCCCGGGCAAGCTGTTCTTTGGCAATGGCGTAGCCATGTTGGCCCAGCCACTCCCGCAGTTCAGGCAGGGAGCTCATGGGCTGGAGAATCAAGGGAATCTTCTCCTCCAAAACCCAAGGGGCAGCCTCCAGAATCTGGGCAATAGTCTCGCCCCCCATCCCGGCGATGACGATGACGTCTACCTCACCGGGACGGATACCCGCCAGGCCGTTGCACAGCCGGAACGCCATCTTATCCCCGCAGCCATACTGCCGGGCCGTCTCACGGGCACGGTCCAGCGGACCCTTCCGCAGGTCGGAGGCGATAGCCCAGGGGATCTTGCCCTCCAGCAGCAGGCAGGCGGGCAGATAGGCGTGGTCGGTGCCCACATCGGCCAGTCGCGCCCCCTGGGGCACCAGATCAGCCGCCAACCGCAGCCGGGGCGAGAGTTCGATATGTTGTTTCATAAGTCCTCCCCGCCGGCCTTTTGAATGAGCGACCGGGCAAAATCCCGGGCGGCGGCCAGCTTGTCTTGTGTTAAAAATCGGACGCCGGGGCCCATATCCCGGCCACAGAGCATCCCCTGCCAATGTAATCCGCTGTGGCGGCACCACCGGCGCAGCCCAGCCTCCCACAGGTCAGCTCCCTTCTCCGGAGGATACCCGCAGGTAACGATGGTGGCAAGGTTCTTACCCCGGAGCAGGGACGGTCCCTTTACCCGGCCGTAATTTTTGGTACCGGCGTACACGGCCCGGTCCATCAGCGCCTTCATGGGTGCGGTACAGAACCAGCCGTAAATGGGGGTGGCCAGAACGATGATATCGCTGCGCTCCATAGTTCCGAACAGGTCGGCCACATCGTCTTTCTGCACGCAGCCCAGGCCGTCCATCCGGTCCTGGCAGGTCTTGCAGCCCAGACAGGGCAGGATGGTCTTGTCATAGAGCCAAACGGTCTCTGTCTCGATCCCCAACTGTCCGCACTCCTCCAGGAAGGGTGCCGCCAGGGCGGCAGTATTGCCGTTTTTTCTGGGGCTTCCCATGAACAGCACCAATTTCATACCGGGCACCTCCGCAAAAAATGGGGGCGGAACCCCTCCGCCCCCATCTTTCATTCCTTGGTTTTATTCGCCCTCGGCGATCATCTTGTTGACCGCGGCCAGCAGCTCGTCGGGATCCACCCCGTGAACCATGCAGGCCTGCTCCACGGTCTCACCCCGGGAAGCGGGGCAGCCCAGGCAGTGCATGCCGATGTTCATGAACAGGGGCGCAGTCTGAGGGGCGATGTTCAGAATATCACCAATGATGGTGTCTTTAGTAATGGTCATAGCAGGATTCCTCCAGTTAGTCATTAGGATGATGATAGTATATCCTAACTCGCGCTATTTTGCAATGGATTTTTCCTCGTTTTCTTTCCAGCGGCGGCAAACGATCCGGCGCCCCAGAAAAAGAGCACAGCGCCCAAAACCACACCCAACACCAAGATCAAGAGACCCTGATTGCGCAGGGCGACTGTCTGTAAGTAGCCATCCCCATTGAGATACCCTTCCGGGATTTGGTCGAGATGCTCCCACAACGCGTCTCCCTGATACATATTCAGGTTTTGCCGATCAGTTTCTATCTGGTCATAGAGGGCTTGAGAAGCGGACATCTGCAGTACGCCCCCCAGCACACCGCCTCCGGCCAGAAAGGCTCCCAACCAGTACCACCGCCGGGCGATCAGCTCCCGTACTCCCTTCCAGGGGGGCGGTATCAAGGGTTTCAGGCCGTATCTTTGCCGGACAGAACGCCGGCCCAGAATCACCATCAGCACACCTCCCGCCAGCGCTGTTAGGAACAGGATAAGGTATGGCAGATATAACAGGATACCAGAGGACGCCTGGGACATCGTCAGCAGGAACCAGACGGCAAACGACATTGGGATCAGTCGGGCCGCACCCCACAAGCTCAGGGGCACCCCGATCCAGTACCAGTGGAGGGCCAGCCACCCGGGCTTCTTCTCCTCTATCTCTTTTGGTGTCTCCTCTGTCTTCTGAGGGTGGTGGTCTAACAGAGCGTCCACCGAAATGCCCAACGTCCGTGCCAAAGGGACCAGCTTGTCCGTGTCGGGTACTGCGTCCCCTAGCTCCCACTTGCTCACCGCCTGGCGGGACACCCCCACCTGCTCGGCCAGTTTTTCCTGGGACAGGCCCAGGCGGGTACGCTCTCTTTGGATGATTTCTCCGGTCGTCATACCCACGCCTCCTTTCGGCCCTATCCTAGCAAACCAGCTTTGCTATTACTACCAGCTTGGGCTGGAACTTCCGCAACCCGGAGTTGCGGCCGAAAAACAGCCCGATTTTTCTCCCTGAATACAGAAAAAGGACGCCCGGCTGGGCGCCCTTTTATCCTGGTTCTAAAAATTAGCCCTGCTGCTCGCGCATCTTGGCGAAGCACTCGCTGCAGTAGACAGGACGGTCAGACTTGGGCTCGAAAGGAACGCGAGCCTCGCCGCCGCAGGCAGCGCAGGTGGCAGTGAAGTACTCACGGGGGCCGCGGGCAGCGTTCTTGCGGGCGTCACGGCAAGCTTTGCAGCGCTGGGGCTCGTTCTGGAAGCCGCGCTCAGCGTAAAACTCCTGCTCACCAGCGGTAAAGGTGAACTCGTTGCCGCACTCTTTGCATACCAGGATCTTGTCTTCGTACATTGGATTTCCCTCTCTTTGACTCGTTGCCCAATTACCCAGATTTCAAGGATTGGACGGTTGTATTTGCGATCAGCTCTCGCTGGATGCGCCGGAAGAAGTTTGCCGGGCCACCTTGCGGCGGATGCGCTGCACGGCGTTGTCCACGGACTTTGGAGACCGACCGACCCGTTTTGCAATCTCTGCACAAGTGAGACCGCTTAAGTAGGGCGGCAGGATTTTCCCTTCGAGCTCAGATAACTGGCCCTTCAGAGCGTCAAGGCGCTCTCTCAGTTCCTCCCTGCCGATGATGACGTCTTCTGGGCTCTCTTCGCTGGAAAACAGATACGCGTTCGGGCCGTCAAAAAGAGGGGGTTCGAAAGAGACACTGTGATTAAGTGGAAGATGCTTATCCCCCTGAGCAGCGCGGACCGCGCTGTACAGGCGGTTGCGGACACAAACCTCCGCATAGGTCCGGAAAGATGCGTCCCGCCGGGCATCAAAGCCGCGGATGGCGGACAGCAAGCCCAGCATACCCTCCTGAAACAGGTCCTCGCTGTCCCCTCCTGCCAAAAACAGGGGGCGGGCGCAGGCACGCACCAAGCGGCCGTAGCGGCGGACCAGTTCTTCCTCCGCAGCGGCGCTTCCTGCTGCCGCCTGGAGACACAGCGCCTCGTCTGTGGGAGGCGGAGGCTGGGGCGTTTCCAATTTTTTGTTCCGGTTAAAACTCATAATAATCAAATTGACTGGTTTTGTCAAGGGGTATCGGAAATTATTTGGCGTTTTTCCCATATTCATTCCGGTTTGTTCTATTATTTCCAGAATATGACATCGTTTTCCGGCCTTGATCTGGAAATTGTTTTCCCTCAGGACCGGATCTTATGCCGCTTTTCCACAAAATAAGCATAGCATAAAATTTCCCTACCGTCTATCACTTATTCAGCCAATTCTCCTGCCAAATTTGTCAAATTTTCGTTTTAATGCCTTTTCTACTGGGAAAATGGTGGCGATCATCACCACAACCTGGACCAAAACCACGCCCATAAGCCATATTCCCAGCACTTGCGTATCTTTGCCCAGTCCGGGCAGCATGGCCAAAAGGCTCAGGGGCAGCATCACTATCCCCGCCCGAAACCACAGCTTTCCGCATACCTGGTGGGCATAATCCCAGGTCTGTTGGTTTTTCATAGAACGGCTGGTGCGGTAACCATAGAGGGCATTGATCTTTTTGGGCGGTCTGTTCAAAAAACGCCATCCAAAGTACAGCATCACAGCGGGCACCAGCAGGCACATGGCAGTACAGTACAGCCAAAAGCCCATCGTCCTCTCCCCTTTCGGTCAGTCATCCTTCTTTATGGGCTGGGTGATCAGTGCCGTTCCAAAGCCCAGAATGCACAAAGAGAGTCCGGTGGTGGACACACTGGCCATCAACCCGTCCGCAACCCAAAACGCGGCGATGGTAAACAAGGTGTCCATTGGGATGTAAAGCAAATTCCCCTGCCGACGGTCCACCTTTCCCATGCGATACAGCACCTTAGGCAGAGCCGTACTGATCAGATCCAGAGGCAGGCCAATCAGTTCCCCTAACAGGAAGTAGAGCAGCAGCTGTCCCACGCTGTCATAGCGAAACCCGAACAGCCTCATCACATTGCCGCCGACCAGAGCAACCACTGCAAACGTCCCGAGCAAGAGCAAAATCATGATGCCGCTGCCCAACAGGCCCGCCAGCAATTTTTTCAGTTTTTCTTTCACAAAAGAGCGCCTCCGGGGTCAGAAACTCAGCTGGTCCAGCCCTCCGGACTCTCCGGGAACGCTGAGGCCCAGATGCTGATAGGCCTTGGGGGTGACACAGCGGCCACGGGGGGTGCGGGTAAGGAAGCCCAGCTGCATCAGATAGGGCTCGTACACGTCCTCCAGGGTCACTGCCTCCTCGTTGATGGTGGCTGCCAAGGTCTCCAGACCCACCGGGCCGCCCCGGTAGTTCTCAATGATGGAGCGCAGCATCCGGTGGTCAATGGAGTCCAGTCCCAAGTGGTCGATCTCCAGGGCGGTAAGGGCCTCATCAGCCACCTTTTTGGTGATGACGCCTCCCGCCCGTACCTGGGCAAAGTCCCGCACCCGGCGCAGCATGCGGTTAGCAATACGGGGGGTACCGCGGCTGCGGCGGGCGATCTCCATGGCTCCATCGTCCTCGATGGGTACGCCCAAAATACCCGCAGAGCGCTTGACGATCAGCGCCAGCTCCTCGGGGGTGTAAAGCTCCAGCCTTAACGTCACGCCAAAGCGGTCACGCAGGGGCGCGGACAGCTGCCCTGCCCGGGTGGTGGCTCCAATGAGGGTAAATTTGGGCAGGTCCAGACGGATGGAGTTGGCCGACGGACCCTTGCCGATGATGATGTCGATGGCGAAATCCTCCATAGCTGGGTAAAGCACCTCCTCCACCGAGCGGTTGAGGCGGTGGATCTCGTCCACAAAGAGGATGTCATTTTCATTTAAATTGGTGAGCAGCGCCGCCAGGTCCCCTGCCTTCTCAATGGCAGGACCGGAGGTGATGCGCACATTTACCCCCATCTCATTTGCAATAATGCCGCTGAGGGTGGTCTTGCCCAAGCCGGGCGGGCCGTGGAGCAGCACATGATCCAGAGGCTCATTTCTCATTTTAGCCGCCTGGATAAAGACCTCCAGGTTGCCTTTGGCCTTCTCCTGGCCGATGTACTCCCGAAGAGTTTTGGGCCGCAGGGAGTACTCCCCCTCGTCCTCCCGGGTGAGGGAGGTGGTCACCAGAGGCTCGCTGAGCTCCTCCGGGTCAAATTCTGGATTGGAAAAATCAATGGCCATAATCGTTTGGTTCCTCTCGAAATATATCTGTCCAAATCAGTATCGCAGGATAAAATAGATGACATACACCCAGCTGAGCAGACCATGGAAAATGGCCCATCCCACCGAGTGCCAGGTGGTATAGGAAATGACCATGGCCAGGCAGGTGCCGAAGGTAATGCCGCTTTTCACCACGGTCTTGGTGGTTTTCTTTGTCTCCAAGGTGCTCATCCTTTCATCATCTCACTTGGATTTCTTTTGGAAGCGGTTTCTGGTGTTGGCATAGATCACGGTCCCGAATGCCACCGCCAGGAAGGCGGCGATTCCCACCCAAAACAGCCACATGCCGACCACAAGTATCCCCAGTGCCATAATTCCCTGGCATCCGGCCAGGGCGAACATGATTTTGCCCATGAAGCGGCACAGGGCTTTCTCGTCATACCTGGCCTTCTCTGCCTTGGATGCGGTGTTGTACCCGGCAATGAGGAAAGCTCCCTTTCCCCGGGAGAAGATCAGCCCCAGCACAAGAAACAGGGCGATCATGCCCAGAAAGACAATCAGCATGGGGCTCACCCCTTCATCATCTTTTTCAGGGCCTGCTTGATGATCTGCTCCAGGGTCAGACTGTCCAGGTCGATGCCCTTGAGGGCCACATTGATCTCTCCCTGGGTGTAGCCCAGCACCGCCAGGGCGGCGCTGGCCTCGGAGAGTTTGTTTTCGGGAATGACGGTCACTCCGGTGCCGCCGTAGGTCTCCCCTGCCCCGTTCACCGCCTGGCCCTTGGCCAGCTTGTCCTTCAGCTCCAGAATCACCCGCTGGGCGATCTTCTTGCCGATACCCTGAGCGCAGGTGAGTGCCTTCTCATCCCCGGTGATGATGCTGAGGGCCAGATTGGCCGGGGTGTTGGAGGACAGGATGGACAAAGCCGCCTTGGGACCAACACCAGAAACAGAAATAAGCTGCTGAAACAGATTCAGCTCTTCCTGGGTGGCAAAGCCATAGAGCTCCATGGCGTCCTCCCGGACATTCAAGTGTGTAAAGACTTTTCCCTTTTCACCCTTTTTCAGTGCAGACAGGGTATAGCTGGTAGTGCGGCAGGCATAACCCACCCCACCGCAGTCGATGACCACCATGTAAGGCTCGATGTGGGCCACGGTGCCGTTGAGATAGTAAAACATAAGTTCCTCCATAAACCGTCCAATGGACGGCATTTATTCTTTGAGCAAATACCGGAACTCTCCGGCGTAGCAGATGTCCAGCTGAAACTCCAGGCAGCGTTCCCCCACGTTGAGGAAACCGTCCAGCTTCACCTGGTGATATCCGTAGGTCTCGTCCATGATATCCAGCATCGCTTCTGAGTACTCCCGCAAAAAGTCCGTCACCGTCATTTTCCGTCCGGTGAAAGAGCCGTAGTTGCCGCACAGGACGCCTTGGTACTCCATCACATAGACGCAGGAGAAGTCCCAGTCGATGCCGGTGATCTCCACGTCTCCCTCCACCTGATTACAGGGCGGTGTGGTGCACACATAGCCGCACTGGGTGATAAGGCGCAAAATATCCCCCTCCGCCTGCAGCTGCGAAATATAGGCGTCGTGGAGGCTGTAAGGCGGGTTGGGGTTGGGTTGTTTGACCATCGTTTTCATGGCACTTACCTCGTGTCGTATTTCTTGGGGTCAAAGCCCCGCTCCGTATTCAAAAGGGACGTGGCCGCGCGGCCATGGCAGATAGCCAGTGCCAGGGCGTCAGCGGCGTCGTCAGGCCGGGGAATTTGCTTCATGTTTAGCAGCCGCTGGGTCATCAGCATCACCTGGCGTTTGTCCGCGCCTCCATAGCCCGCCACTGCCTGCTTGACCTGCATGGGGGTATACTCAAACACCGGCACCCCCAGCTTTTCCGCCGCCAGGAGAATCACTCCCCGGCCATGGGCCACGGCGATGCCGGTAGTAATATTTTTACTGAAGAAGAGCTCCTCCACCGCCATCTCGTCGGGATGGAAGGTGCGGATCAGCTCCTCCATGTCGTTGGAAATTTGCAGCAGTCGGCTGGACAGAGGGATGCCCGGCGGCGTGGTGATGACCCCGTACTGAATGAGGGTGTTTTTTCCTCGCTGGGCCTTGATGACCCCAAAGCCGATCGTGGCCACTCCGGGGTCGATGCCTAAGATGATCATGGATGCCTCCCCATGGAAAAGATACGTTGACATTGTACCACGGTTTGCCCAAAATGAAAAGGAGAACAAATTTTGGGGAACTCCGGCCGGGTTTTTCCGTCTAAAGGAATACAGAAGTCTATCACCGGGAGGTATCTCACATGAAACGATGGCTTACCCTTACCCTGGCCGGTCTGCTGGCCCTGTCCCTGGCTGGCTGCGGCAGTTCGGACGGCGCAGGCTCCTCTGCACCTCAGAAAATCAACTCCAGCTCCTCTGAATCATCCTCTGTCCAGACCGCAGAGGATCCCTGGGGTCTTACCCTGTCGGTAAAAGACGTGACCCCCACCGGCCTGACTTTGGTTATCACCCAGGAAGGCGGCAGCCCCACCGGCACCCTGCAGTACGGCAGCGACTACACCCTGGAGGTGGAGCAGGACGGCACATGGCAGAACGTCCCCGACATCGTGGATGGAAACTTTGCCTGGGATGGTATGGCCTATCTGGTCACCATGGACGGAGAAACGGAACAGGCCGTGGACTGGGATTGGCTCTTCGGTCCCCTCTCCCCCGGCCACTACCGCTTAAGCAAAGAGTTTATGGATTTTCGGGACACAGGAGACTATGATACCCAGCTCTATGAGGTAGAATTTGATATCCCATAAGGAATCAAGGGCAGGCCAAGCATGGTCTGCCCTTGACATTTCTCTCTCTGAGGGCTACCATACTTTTATTCTCAATCCCAAGTCAGGAGGAACCCATATGGACGCTCAGACCTGTATTCTCACCCGGCGCAGTGTGCGCCAGTTTACCGACCAGCCCGTGCCCCACGAGCTGCTGGAGGATGTGGTAGCCCTGGCTGCCTACGCTCCCAGTTGGAAAAACACCCAGATCAGCCGTTATCTGGCCATTGAAGACCCCGCTGTGCGGGAGACTATCGCCGCAGAGTACTGCCTGGCCGGGGCCAACAACCCCGCCATCATCCGCAGCGCTCCCCTGCTGGTGGCCCAGACCTTCGTAAAGAACCGCTGCGGCTACGAGCGGGACGGCTCCTTCACCACCGACCGGGAGGATGGCTGGCAGTATTACGACTGCGGCATCGCCGCTCAGACCTTCTGTCTGGCCGCCCATGATTTGGGTTTGGCTACCGTGATTATGGGCGTGTTTGACCGCAAGCGGCTGCAGGAATATCTCCAGGTCCCCGAGGATCAGGAGCTCATGGCGCTCATCGCCGTGGGTTATCCCGCCCAGGTTGGCGGGGCTCCCAAGCGCAAGGGTGTAGACGTACTTCTGTCCTGGAAATAAAGGAACAGCGACGGCAATGCCGTCGCTGTTCCTTTATAGCTCCATAGCCCGCTTCAACGCTGCGTCAATGTTGGGACAGAAATTCTCCTTTCCCACCTGCTGGTAAAGCCCGGATTTTTTCAGCACCGACATGGGCTGCTCGTTCACATGGGAAAAGACCAGCTGCACTCCGGCACGGCCGCACTCCTCCCACAGCCGCCGAAGCCCCTTCAGGGCGGTGATATCCAGAGCGGGCACGCTGCGCATGCGCAAAATCAGCACCCGTTTTTCTCCCCCCTCGTCGATATGGGGGATCTTATCCGCCGCGCCGAAGAACATGGGACCGTTGATCTCATAGACCATCACATGGACAGGCACGTGCTTGAACCGTCCCTTTCCGGCCTGGGTGTCCTCCACATATTCCCACTCTTCCACCACAGCCACATCGGCCATCCGCTTCATAAACAGCAGGCAGGCCAGAGTCAGGCCCACACCGATGGCTACCACCAGATCAAAGGCCACCGTCAGAAAAAAAGTAAGCAGCAGCACCGCTGTATCACTCTTGGGAGACTGGCGGACCACCCGTACAAAGGTGCGCCAGCCGCTCATATTGTAGGCCACCACAAACAAGATGGCTGCAATGCAGGGCATGGGGATCAGCGCCGCATAGGGCATCAGCAGCACCAGCACCAACACCAGCACTCCCGCATGGACCATGCCAGCCACCGGGGACACACCGCCGTTTTTAATGTTGGCGGCGGTACGGGCAATGGCTCCCGTAGCCGGGATGCCGCCAAACAGCGCAGATGCCGTATTGCCCACGCCCTGGGCTACCAGCTCCATGTTGGAGTTATGATGGGAGCCCGTCATCTCATCGGCCACCACGCAGGACAGCATAGACTCGATGGCCGCCAGAATGGCGATGGTGAAGGCGTCGGGCAGAACCGCCGCCACGATGTCATAATTGACCGTGGGCAGAGTAAATTGGGGCAGATCGGTGGAAATGGTATATAGATCCCCGATGGTGTTCACCGGCAGGTGCAGCAGCTTGACCATGGCCGCCGTGACGATCACTGCCACCAGCGAGGCAGGGATTTTGGCAAAAAATCTAGGCCAGATGATCTGAATGACCAGCGCCACACATCCCACCGCCACAGCGCTTACGCTCCAGGTAGAAAAGCACGCAAAAAACTCCTCCAGCTTCTCTACCGTCTCAACGGGAGAGTTCTGGAAGGTGACGCCAAAGAAATCCTTCAGCTGCCCCACCACAATGGTCACCGCGATACCTGCGGTAAATCCGGTGGTGATGGTGTAGGGAATAAACTTGATCATGCTGCCCATACGCAGCACACCCATCAGGATCAGCAGGATACCGGCCAGCACTGTGGCCACAGCCAGGCCATCCATCCCGTTACGGGCCACGATCCCCGCCACAATGGAGGCAAAGGCCGCTGTGGGACCGGCGATCTGGACCTTACTTCCTCCCAGGGCCGAGATCAGAAATCCCGCTACAATGGCCGTATACAAGCCCTGCTCCGGTGAAACACCGGACGCCAGGGCCAGGGCGATGGACAAAGGCAGGGCAATGATGGCCACAATGACGCCTGCCACCAGGTCCTTCATAAACTTTGCTCTGGAATAGTCCGCCAACGACTCCAGAAGCTGGGGCCTGAATAAGTACATAAAAAAACTCCCTCCTAAAAAATAGCACACAGGGCTATTCTATCGGAGGGAGCATCTTTACGCAAGGGAAAAAGGTAATTTTGTAAAATTTTGTCCGACGCTGAGCCGCTTCTCAGTTTCTCTGCTTTCCCAAAAAGCGCAGCAGGTACAAAAAGAGGTTGATGAAGTCCATATACAGCTGCAGTGCAGAGAAAATGGAGGCCTTCTCCATCATATCGGGATAGCCGGAATAGTAATAGTAAAACTCCCGGATGCGCTGGGTGTCATAGGCGGTATAGCCCAGGAAGATGGCAATGCCAAACAGAGAAATCATGCTGTCAAAGGCGGTCATACCGGGAATAAACAGAGACAACACCCCAAACAGGATAAGGAAAATAAGTCCGCTGAGCAGGATCGACTTGTATCCGGCCAGACTGCGGTTGGTAAAGTGGCCATAGGCGGCCAGAGCGCCAAAGTAAAGAGCGGTGGCCAGGAAAATAAACACAATGCTGGTCAGTTGATACAGGTACAGCCAGGTAGAAGCGGTAACGCCCATCAGAGCAGAAAATACAAGAAACATCATCTGTGCTGAGGCTACCGACATTTTCTCAATCCGGGCCGTCAGGCTGAACGATAAGATCAGCGTCACCACCAAAATCACCAGATGGATGGCAGGAAACGCAGAAAACAGATACAGTGTCGCGTTGGTCATCCAGCCTACCAGGGCCACGCCGAAGGTGACCATCAGCCCCAGCATCATCCACAGAAAGGTGCGGGTGGTATATTGTGCCTCGGTAATTACGCCGCTGGGCGCGCCGTAGTCCCGGTCCAGGTCATAAGGATCAAAAGCCATAAAAACAGCTCCTTTCAAAAGGGAAAACCTACCCCTCAGACCTCTTTCTGAGGTTGGCCTTATTATATCTGCTTTCCGGGGAAAAATCAATTCTTTCCGTTCCATGGCATCCCCGGGAAACGAGTCGGAAACGACAGGTAAGTTTTTCTTGCTTTCCGAAATAATTTATGTTATATTATTCAGGCAATCAACTTGCAGGTGTAGTTCAATGGCAGAATGTCAGCTTCCCAAGCTGAACACGGGGGTTCGATTCCCCTCACCTGCTCCACGTCGGAGCAAGCGTTATATCGCTTGCTCCGACTTATTTTATAAGTCAGAGCGCGCTCATTTTGCTGCTCCTCCTTTCCAAATCACAACCGCTTACGCTGGGTTGTAATTTGGTTTTGGGTGCAAACCTAGCAGCTGCTCCATCTACACTGTTTCGCTGCTCCAAAACAAAAAGGACATCCTTCTGGATGTCCTTTTTATTTTGTGTCTTTTCGTTTTATACTCCGGCTCTGGAACAGACCTGCCTCAGCTGCCGAGCCGCGGTGTCCATCTCCCAGGGCTGGTTGAAGGCGGACACACTCAGGCGCACGGTCCCCTCCTCCAGCGTGCCCGCCGTCTTGTGGGCCAGAGGGGCGCAGTGCAGGCCTGCCCGCACGGCCACTCCCCGCCGTCCCAGCCGCTCTCCCAGCTCCTCGCTGTCCATTCCCTCCACCTGGAGGGACAGCACCCCTGCCTGAGCTCTGGGGTCCCGGGCGCGGAACAGGGTGATCCCTGGGATTTGCTCCAAATTGGCGGACAGGCGGCGGATCAGTGCGCTCTCCCGGCGGCCGATGTTCTCCTCTCCGGTTCGCCGTACAAAGCGCAGCCCCTCCAGCAGCCCGGCAATGCCCGCCACATTGTGGGTCCCTGCCTCCAGGCGGTCGGGCAGAAAGTCGGGCATGGTCTGCACCAGGGAGGCCGACCCCGTCCCCCCCTCCAGCAGAGGCTGTGGCGCCGTGTCGCCGCACAGGAGCAGGCCGGTACCCTGGGGGCCATAGAGTCCCTTGTGCCCTGGCATGGCCATATAGGCCGCGCCAAGCGCCTCCATATCCAGAGGAACGCACCCTGCCGACTGGGATGCGTCCACGATGAGAGGGACGTTCCGCTCCCGGCACAGCCCGGCAATCTCCTCCACAGGCAGGATAAACCCGAACACATTGGAGACGTGGCAGCACACCACGGCAGATACCTCCGGCGTGATGGCGTTCCGGAAGGCCTCCACCGCTCCCCTCCGGTCAAAAAGAGGGCTCTCTGCCACCCGCACCGTAACGTTAGGGATGGCATGAAGGGGCCGGGTGACGGCGTTGTGCTCATAGCCTGAGATAACCACAGTGCTCCCCGGCCGCACCAGAGATTTGATGGCAATGTTCAGGCCGTGGGTGGCGTTAAAGGTAAAAACCACCCGCTCCGGGTCGGAGAGGTGGAACAGGCGGGCGGCCTCCTGGCGGCAGGCAAAGGCGGTATCCGCCGCCGCCATGGCGGCGGAGTGCCCTCCCCGGCCGGGACTGGCCAGATGCCCCATGGCCCAGGCCGAGGCCCGGGCTACCTGAGGCGGCTTTTGCAGGGTGGTGGCGGCACTGTCCAAATAGATCACAGGCGCACCTCCTCATATCCGCCACCGTTATCCGCCAGAAAGACCCGCTTGGGCGGAAGTCCTACCTGGTGCAGCACCGCCAGGGCGTCCTCCAGATCATGTTGGCGGATCTTGACGCAGTGGCTGCAGCCCTCTCCGGCAATCTGCCGGGGAGTCCGGAAAATATGAGCCGTGATCCCCGCCCGCCCCAGAGCGGCGGCGGTGCGCTGGGCGTAGGTGAGGGACCGGCAGATGATAAGATAATAGAGCATGACATGGCTCCTTTCTCGGGGGCCGGGACCATGCCGAGTCCTTCTCCCCTGGACCAGTCTATGCTCTATTTTTCTCTTTGCCCCTGCGGGGGCTTATTTTATTTTCGTTCCAGCAGGCACACCGCGTGGGCGGCAATGCCCTGCTCCGCACCGGTAAAGCCCAGCTTCTCCTCGGTGGTGGCTTTCACATTCACCTGTTCCGGCTCCACTCCCATGTGTCGGGCCAGATTGTCCCGCATCTGAGGGATATGGGGGGCCAGCTTGGGCTTCTGAGCCAGAATGGTGGCATCTACATTACCTACCTTCCAGCCCGCCTGGTCCAGCAGAGCCATCACATGGTCCAACAAAACCAGACTGTCCGCCCCTTTATAGGCCGGATCGGTATCCGGGAAATGGCGGCCGATATCGCCCAGAGCTGCCGCCCCCAGCAGGGCGTCCATCACTGCGTGGGTGAGCACATCGGCGTCCGAGTGGCCCAGTAGCCCCAAAGTGTGAGGTACCTCTACCCCGCCCAGAATGAGCTTGCGCCCCTCCACCAGGCGGTGTACGTCGTATCCATGTCCAATGCGCATCACAGTACCCTCCCATCTCTGGCGTCCAGAATCGCCTCGCCTAGGAACAGGTCCAATGGCGTGGTGATCTTGATATTCTCCCGGCTTCCCTGGGTGAGGGATACCTTCATCCCCAGCCGCTCCACGGCGGCGCAGTCATCGGTGAGGGCTACGCCCTCCTCCACCGCCTTTTCTACCGCTGCCCGGATGAGCCCCGCCTCAAACACTTGGGGCGTCTGTACCGCAAAGAGAGACGAGCGGTCCGGGGTCTCCACCGCCAGTCCGTTCTCCACCCGCTTGATGGTGTCGGTCACCGGGATGGCGGGAGCGGCGGCTCCGGTGGCTTCCGCCTTTTCCAGCACCTCCCCTAAGACCTCCTGGGTCAGGAAAGGCCGCGCGCCGTCCTGGATGGCGATAAGCTCCGCGTCCTGCCGTACTTCCCGCAGGCCGCACAGCACCGAGTGGATCCGCTCCTTACCGCCCACCACGACCTTGCTCACCTTATCCAGGGCAAAGGCCTTGCACAGCTGGCTCACCTCCACCAGCAGGTCCTCCCGGGTGACCACCACGATCTCGTCGATGTCGTCACAGTTCTGGAACACCCGCAGGGTACGCACCAGCACCGGCACGTCAGCCAGAGGGGTAAGTACCTTGTCAATCCCCTCCATCCGGGTGGCAGAGCCAGCAGCTACTACCACCGCCGCACGCACCGTTTTTTTCTGCTTCCGCCCCAGCCGGGACAGCAATCCTGCCATATGTCTCACTCCTTGCAAAAGAGGAGCCCTTCCGGCCCCTCTTTCTCATCCTATTGTTCTGCCCCGGCAGATATGTCAAGCCAAGGCGTGGTCGATGCACGCCTCCACGTCCTCATAGCTGCTGCTCTGGCACATGACGATCTCAGAGATGAGGATCTGCTTGGCGGAGTGGAGCATCTTCCGCTCCCCGGTGGACAGGCCCTTCTGCACATCCCGAAGCATCAGTCCCTTTACCACCCGGGCCACCTCGAACAGGTCACCGCTTTTGATCCGCTCCATATTTTCCCGGTAGCGGCGGTTCCAGTTCTGCGTCATCTCCACCTGGATGTCCGGAATGGCTGCCAATACCCGGTCTGCCTGCTCCCGGTCCACAATGGGACGCACGCCGATCTCCTCACAGTTCTCTGTGGGCACCATGACCACCATGGCACGCACCGGCAGCTTCAACACATAGTATTCCCGCATGACCCCATTGACCTTCTTTTGTACGATGCTGTCTACGATACCCGCCCCGTGCATGGGGTGGACCACCTTATCTCCGATCTGAAACAACGCCTACACCTCCACTTCAGTCCGGAAAAGCCTGAACCTGCTTGTGCACGCTTGTTCTTTGGGTAGATTCAGTTCTCTCCGGGGCTCTTTCGTCAATTCCCTCACTTTGTTGGCTGCGCTCTCGTCATTCGTCTCCTGGGGTCACAGGGGAGCAAATATGTATCCGCAGGGCTTTATTCTTTTTTATTATAACCACTTTTTCCCCGTTTGACAAGTTCTGCCCCAGGTTTCACAAATATTTTACCTCTATTTCCCTGGTGTAGAGCTCATTGAAGCATAAAAAAGCGCTGCATCCGATGGTTCGGATGCAGCGCTTGAGCGTATGAGGATTACTCCTCCACCTCGGGCTCCTCCTCAGCGGGAGCAGCCTCCAGCAGAGCGCGGATGGACAGGGAGACCTTCTTGTTCTCCATATCCACGTCGGTGATCTTCACGTCCACCTTATCGCCCTCAGCCAGCACGTCGCCGGGCTTCTCGATGCGGTGATCGGCGATCTGGGAGATGTGGATCAGGCCGTCCACGCCGGGAACGATCTCGGCGAAGGCGCCGAAGGTCATCAGCTTCACGATGCGAACGTTGGCCACGTCGCCCACCTGATAGGTGCTGGTGAACACAGTCCAGGGATCCTGGCTGTGATCCTTCATGCCCAGAGAGATCTTCTTCTTCTCGGGGTCAGCGGAGATGACGTACACGTCCACGGTGTCGCCCACCTTCACCACCTCAGAGGGGTGCTTGATACGGGACCAGGACAGCTCGGAGATGTGAACCATGCCGTCCACGCCGCCGATGTCCACGAAAGCGCCGTAAGAAGTCAGGGACTTCACGGTGCCGGTATAACGCTTGCCGTCCTCGATCTCGGCCCAGACCTTCTCGGCGGCGGCAGCACGCTCAGCGCGCAGCACGCGGCTGATGGAACCCACCACGCGGCGGCGGGCACGGTTGACCTCGGTGATCACCAGGCGCACCTTCTGCTTGAGCAGGGTGCTCATGGGAGTCTCGCGGGGCAGACCAGTCTGAGAAGCGGGAACGAACACGCGGATGCCCTTCACGGACACGACCACGCCGCCCTTGTTGTCCTCAGTGACCACGCCCTCCAGCACGGTCTCGTTCTCACGGGCGGTCTCGATCTCCTCCCAGCCCTTGACAACGTCCAGGCGCTTCTTGGACAGGGTGACAACACCCTCCTGGTCGTTGACGCGGACCACAAAGGTCTCGATCTCGTCGCCGACCTTGACCAGATCCTCCACCTTGGCAGTGGGATCATCAGTCAGCTCGGATACGGGAATATAACCGGCGTGCTTGGTGCCCAGATCAACCTGGATCTCAGTGGGTGTGATCGCAACCACAGTACCAGTTACCTTATCCCCCGTATTCAAAGTTTTGATCGACTCCTCCAGCAGCTCCGCAAAGGATTTTTCGATCTCCATGATTTCATCGCTCATTTTGTCACAGACCTCCTTTATTATCCACGCGGGAGTCGAAGCACCCGCCGTGATGCCGACAACTTCTGCCTGGGCCAGCCGGCTTAAATCCAAGTCCGCTACGCGCTCAATGAGCTGCACATCCGGACAGGACTCCCGGCAAATCTCCGCCAAGCGTTTGGTGTTGGAGCTTTTACCGTCGCCGATGACCACCATTTTGTCGCACTGCGCGGCGAACTGATGGGCTTCCTCCTGGCGTTTCGATGTCGCTCCGCATATTGTATCAAAAAATTCCGCGTTTGTACACTCTTTTTTTGCTTTTTTCACGCACCCGTCCCAGATTTTTCTGGTAGAGGTGGTTTGAGAGACAAAAGTCAGCGGAAGATTTTTCCTGTTTTCGTCCTCCTGGAGCCACGCTTCCAGCTCCTGGGCGCCGGAGAGCACCACCGGATGGCTGCACCAACCAGCGATGGCAGTCACTTCCGGATGATGGGGCGTGCCAATGATCACCGGCTGTCTCCCCTGCTCCTCCGCCTGGGAGACGATCTGATGGATGCGCTTGACATTGGGACAGGTGGCGTCTAGGATACGGGCTCCCCGCTTCTCCAGGCGCTCATAGGTCTCCCAGCTCTCCCCGTGGGAGCGGATGATCACACCGCACCCCTGGGGCACCTGGTCGGGATCCTCTACCACCTTCACGCCCTGGCTGGCCAGACGGTCCACCACATCGCTGTTGTGGATGATATAGCCCAGCATGACACAGGGCTCTCCGGACTGGGCGGCCGACTCAGCCAGCTCCACCGCCCGCTTCACACCGTAGCAGAAGCCGGCGGACTTGGCCAGACGGATCTTCATTCCAACCCCTCCCCCAGCTGGTGGATCTGGTCCATCACCGTATGGGTGATCTGGTCCAGTTCCTCCGCGGTCGCTTTCCGCCCTGCAATCTGGGGATGGAAGGGCTGCCCGAAGACCACCGTAGTGGGCCGGAACCAGGGCTTTTTCCGGGTAACATATATCGGCAGGATGGGGCTTCCTGTGCGGGTGGCAAACAGGGCCGCACCCCCCTTGGCCGCCACATCCTCACCCTCGTGGACTCGGGTCCCTTCGGGGAAAATCAGCAGCTTGCCCTCTCCCTTCAGGCAGGCCAGAGCGGATTTGACCGCCTTTACATCAGCGTGGCCGCGGTCCACATAGATGACCCCAGCCTTGCCCAACAGCCAGCCGATCAGGGGCACCCGGGACAACTCGATCTTGGCCATAGGCCGGATCTGGTAGCGCATCTTTGCTGCAAAGCAGACAAACAGGGGATCGGTCAGGGCGGTGTGGTTAGCGCACAGCACCACAGCCCCCTCAGGGATATTCTCCCGGCCAACGGACCGCACCGGGTGGCACAGACAGAAAAATGGCTTTACAATACAGTACAGCAGCCGGTAAATCGTTTCCATACTCACAGGGCGATTCTCTCCCTTACCAGATTGATCAAGGCCTCCAGGCTGCCCTTCAGATCCAGATGGGTGGTATCCAGCTGCACCGCGTCCTCGGCCTGACGCAGGGGAGCCACTTCCCGGTGGGCATCCTGATAATCCCGCTGCTGGATATCGTGGAGGATCTCAAAAAATTCCGTCTTTTCTCCCCGCATCTCCAGCTCCAGACAGCGGCGGCGGGCACGGGCCTCGGGATCAGCCGTGAGGAAGATCTTTACCCCGGCATGGGGCAGCACCACCGTGCCGATGTCCCGTCCGTCCATGACCACGTCGTGCTCCTGAGCCTGACGGCGCTGGAAGTCCAGCAGGAAGGCACGCACCTGGGGCAGGGCGGCCACCTGGGAGGCCATACCGGAAATCTCATGGTGCCGGATGTCCTCGGACACGTCCTTGCCTGACAAGTACATATGCTGTACACCGTCTTCCCCGTAAGCCATGCGAAGGTCCAGTCCCTCCAGCAGCGGAGCGACCTGCTCCGGATCAGAGGGATCGGCTCCCTCCTGCTTGCAGCGCAGGGCTACCGTGCGGTAAATGGCTCCGGTGTCCACATACAGATAGCCGATCTCTTTGGCCAGCGCTCGGGCCAGGGTACTCTTCCCTGCCCCGGCGGGGCCGTCGATGGCGATACTGCGATTTTCCATAGTTCTCTCTCCCTATGCGTTTTCTTCTCCGGTTTCCTGAGCAGCATGGGCCGCACTCTCTCCTGCGCAGCGGCCGGTGGCCCAGGCGATCTGGAGATTGAAGCCTCCCGTGTAGGCGTCTACGTCCAGCAGCTCTCCGGCCAGATACAGCCCGGGAACTTTCTTGGACTCCATGGTCTTGGGGTCTACCTCTCCCACCTTTACCCCGCCGGAGGTAACGATGGCCTCGGTAATGGGGCGGGGACCTTTTACGTGGATGGTGAGTCCCTTCAGGGTCTCCAGCAGCCGCCGGCGCTCCTGACGGGTCACATCGTGGGCCTTCCGGTTTCCGGGAATTTGAGTCAGTTCCAGCAGCACAGGCACCAACAGCCGGGGCGCCAGAGCACCCAGCAGATTGTGCATGTCCCGGTTGGCGTTCTCACCCAGCTCCCGCAGAAGGCGCTGGTCCAGCTTCTCCTCGTCCAGGGCGGGCTTGAGGTCAATGACGCAGGTGTACTGGTCCTTCTCAAAGTCCCGCATGTGGGCGCTGGCGCTGAGCACCAGGGGCCCTGACATGCCGAAGTGGGTGAACAGCAGTTCCCCCTGCTCCTGGAAGATCACTTTTTTCTTTTTGTTTTTGACCTTCAGCACCACATTTTTCAGGGCCAGGCCCTGCATCTGGGCACAAAAAGACTCCTCCGCCTCCAAAGGCACCAGAGAGGGCTTGGCCGGAACAATGGTATGCCCCAGGGCCTCAGCCATAGCGTAGCCGTCTCCGGTGGAGCCGGTTGCGGGGTAGGACGCCCCTCCGGTGGCCAGCACCACCGTCCGGGCGGAATATTCGCCTCCCTCCCCCACCGCGGTGAAGGAGCCGTCCTCTTGAGGACGCAGTTCCAGTACCCGATCCTGGAGGATGGGCACCTTGCGGCGCTGGAGAGCGCGGAACAATGCGTCAATGATATCCGCAGAGCGGTCAGACTGGGGAAAGACCCGGTTTCCCCGCTCCACCTTCAGGGGCACGCCCAGCTCCTCAAAGAAGTTCTCCACCCACTGAGGCGGTGTGCGGGTCATGGCCCCGTAGAGAAAGCGGCTGTTTCTAGGGGTGCTGGCAAGCACCTGCTCTACGCCGCAGTGGTTCGTTACGTTGCACCGGCCCTTGCCGGTAATATACAGCTTGCGTCCCACCTTGGGATTGCGCTCCAACAGGCACACCTGGGTGCCTTGATCTGCGGCGGCCAGAGCCGCCATCATTCCTGCGGCTCCGCCGCCAATTACCAATACATCTGTCATACCTGGTCGTCCTGAGCCTTCTGATAGACCCCGTACTCCTCCCAGATCTGCTCCAAAGTCTGGAAGGTCTTGGACAGATCCTCATTTTTCTTCCGGCTGACCTCCACCAGCAGGGCGTTGACCAGGCTGAGAGGAGCCACCAGAGAGTCGACAAAGGAAGCCATATCGCTGCGGGCCTTCAGAGTGTACTTGGAGCTGACGGCCAGGGGCGAGGCGTCACTGTCGGTGATGGCGATGGTAGTAGCGCCCCGGTCCCGGGCAAAATTCATGGCCTGCACCGCCCGGCTGGAGTACCGGGGGAAGCTGATGCCGACGACCACGTCCCCCTCCCCTACCCGCAGCAGGCTCTCAAAGACCTCGCTGGGGGTGTTGGCGGTGATCATGGCCACGTTATCAAACAGCAGGTTGAAATAGAAGCCCAGGAAGGTAGCGATGGCCGCAGAGGAGCGCACACCGATGATGTAGATGCGCCGGGCGGCCACAATGGCGTCGGTAGCCTTGTCAAAGCTGTCCCGGTCGATATCCTCCAGGGTGAGACGGATCTTCTCAATATCCGACTGGAGGACCATGTCCAGCACATTCTGGTCGCCGATGCGGTCATTGGCCACCTCGATGCGCTGCACCGACGTGAGCCGGTTGCGGATCATTTTTTGCAAGGACTTTTGCATACTGGGGTAGCCGTCATAGCCCAGCTCCGCGGCAAAGCGGACCACAGTGGACTCGCTCACATTTACCCGCTTGCCCAGACGGCTGGCGGTCATAAAGGCCGCCTTATCGTAAGACTCCAAGATATAGTTGGCAATGCGTTTTTGCCCCTTGGAGAAGGTATTCATATTTTCCTGGATCACGGCCAGAATATCCCGATTCATAATCCTTCATCTCCTGACAATGTAGGCCCCTTCCTGCATGGAAGAAGCCGTCTGTCTCTCTCCCCGCTCTGCCTGCCCCGCTCTTGGCGGCCAACCAGGGAGTTTTCCGGGAAAGGATGCCGGGAAACGGCAAAATTCCCATCCTCTATCATAACGGTTCCAAGAAAAAAATGCAAGCCATTTTTGCAAGTCCGCGCTGGAATCTTGCAAAAATTTGCCTGCATTTTCCCAAGATATTACAAATGCTTCCGCAGAGCCGCCAGTTCCTGGGCGGTCAGCGGCCGCCACTGTCCCGGCTTGAGCTTCCGGTCCAGGGACACCTGTCCCTCTCGGATACGTTTGAGCCGTGTGACCTCCAGTCCCGCCTGGGCGCACATCCGCCGCACCTGGCGGTTTTTCCCCTGATAAATGGTAATGGACAACTGGGTCACTCCGCCGCTCTCCCGGCCCCGGGTCACCTTGGCCGGAGCCAGCGGCTCTCCGTCCAGCTCCATGGGGCCGGACAGAATGGGCAGGGCGGTTTCCACATCCCCGGTCACCCACACTAGATATTCCTTTTCCACCTGATGGCTGGGATGGAGCAGACTGTTGGTCAGCTCCCCATCGTCGGTCATAAGCAGCAGCCCCTCGGAGTCCAGGTCCAACCGTCCCACCGGCCAGACCCGCTTTCCGCAGCCCGATACCAGAGCGGCCACCGTTTTGCGCCCCTTCTCATCAGATAAGGTGGTCACGTACCCCCTGGGTTTGTTGAGCATGAGGTATGTACGGGGGCTGCCCCCCCGCAGAGGACGGCCGTCCACCTCTACCCGATCCCGGTCCAGGTCGGCCCGGTCTCCCAGCTGAGCCGGAAGGCCATTTACCGTTACCCGTCCCGCTGTGATCCACTCCTCCGCCGTACGGCGGGAAGCCAATCCGCACTGGGAAATCAATTTTTGCAGCCGTTCCTCCAAGGAGACCGCCCCTTTCTTGTTTCATCTGTTTATCCAAACAGCCAATCCAGCCATCCGGTATGCTCCTGTCGGTCCCGATGGACCGCAATGGCACAGGAGAGATCTCTCTCTCCCACCACTTCCCCGTTCAGCAGCACCTCTACCCGACCCATGGGCACGCCCGCCTGCACCGGAGCCTCCAGGCTGGTGAGGCCGCCCAGTTCCAGGTGGGTCTCCAGGCTTTCGCCCGGTCCCACCGGCCAGCGCAGGGTCTCCTCCGCTTTTAGAGAAACAAAGGGCACCAAGCTGCCGGAGACAGGCAGGCTGCACAGACTCTGTCCCGCCGTCACCGCCTCTTCCAGGTGGTAGTTTTCAAACCCGTAGTCCAGCATGGCGGCGTGGTCCGCCCAGTCGCTGGGGGCGTTGAGGGTGACGGCGATAAGGGTCATACCGTCTCGCTCCGCCGCCGACACCAGGGTGCGCCCCGCCGCCTGGGTGTAGCCCGTCTTCATCCCCACGCACCCCTCATAGCGCCAGAGAAGCTTGTTGTGGTTGACAAAGGACCGCCCCTCCATGGTGGTGGAACGGGTGGCCGTGATTTCCTTCAGCTCCGGCACAGCCAGGCATGCCCTGGCCAGCAGGGCCATGTCGTAGGCAGAAGAATAGTGCTCCTCCCCGTCCAGCCCGGTGGGGTTGGTAAAATGGCTGTTGGTCATGCCCAGCTGCTGTGCTTTCTCGTTCATCTTTTGGGCAAAGGCCTTCAGGCTGCCGGCGCAGGTGAGGGCCACTGCAGTGGCAGCGTCATTGCCCGAGTGAAGAAGCATGCCATACAGCAAGGTTTTCAGCTTTACAGTTTCTCCCTTCTTCAGGTAGAGGGAGGAACCCTCCACCCCGGCCGCCTCGGCCGGAATGGTCACGTCCTCCTCCAGACTGTGCCCCGATTCCAGGGCCACCAGGGCGGTCATCAGTTTGGTGGTGCTGGCAATGAGCCGTGGGGTGTCCGCATCCTTGGCGTACAGCACCCGGCCGCTCTCTGCCTCCATGAGCACCGCGCTCTGGGCCAAAACGGTTACCTCCGCCGCATCCGCTCGGGGCAGCAGGGCAAAACACAGCGCCGCTGCCAACAGCACTCCCGTTCCTCTTCTCAACCCCATCTCCTCCTTTCGGATCTCTGGGGTTAGGATGACCGGTTTTCTCCGTTTCTTGCAGCGGCGCTGAAAAAAGCGCGGATCAGTCGGCCAGATCGGTCTCCGCCTTGGCGGCTGACTTGGCCTGCTGCTTGTCAATAAAGTCGGTGACCTTGTCCACCACCTCGGGCACGGTCTCGATCACCCGGTCCAGGGTGGTAGCGGGCGGGGGCATCACAGGCAGCAGCTTGACGCTGTCACCCCGCACGATGAGAAACGCCACCGGGTCCACCTTGCCGCTGGCTCCGGTGCCGCCGCCGAAGGCATTGTCGCCCCCCACGGCCTGCTTTTTGGTGGAGTACTCCGTGCCGCCGCTGGCGATGCCGAAGGACAGGCGGGATACGGGAATGAGGGTCACGTCCCCCGCCTGAATGGGCTGACCCACCACGGTGTTGGAGTCGGCCAGGGCGCGGAGCTTGTCCGCCGCCACACTCATAAGATCATTAAGAGGATGCTGCTTTTCCATCGTTGCGACCGCCTTTCTCTGCGTCATTTGTGTCTCTGCGGGTCTCCCGCAAAATATTCAGGGCTGCCGCGCCGTAGCGCAGGCCCAGCCATACCAGCTGTCCGATCGTCAGGGTCATCTGGAGCCGGCCCCAAACAGCCCAATGCTCCTGCTGAAAGTCCACATCTACCCGGGCTCGGCCATCTTTTACCCGAAACGCCTCGTTGAGCGGTCCCCACAGGGCGCCCAGAGCCGCACTGGCCTTACCGTAGTCCATAGCCGCATCTGCCGGGTCAGGGCTGCCCACGATCAGGTCCAGCTCCAGCACATCGATACACAGCTTGCGCCGGAAGCTCCCCGCCGCCTCCAGACCCAGGGCGAGAAATCGCCGCACCAATGTGACGATCTGCTCCCGGGTAAAGGGCTTTCGAGGTTTGCCCTCTTTTTTGGGCTTTTTCTCCTTAGCCGGTTTGCTTTTTTTCTCTTTGGCCGGTTTTGTCGGGGTCTTTTTTGGCCGGGGATAGAGCGTGATGCTGGCCGGACCCAGCTGCAGCCAGATTCGGTTTCCCTCCTCCCGGGTGCGGGAGACTCCTGCCCCCAATGGAACACGGCCAATGAGCCAAATCAGCAGGACCACCACTCCGGCAATGATCCAGCCGGTCATTTTTCCCCTTCCGGGGCCGCTTCCCCGGCCTCCTCAGCCCGCAGGCGCTCCACCGCCTGTTCCAGCTCCAGGGTCATCTGGCTGCCCTCCTGAGAGCCATCCGGCAGCGGAGGCAGCTCCTCTAGAGAGGCCATGCCAAAGGAGCGCAGGAAATTTTTCGTGGTGCGGTACAAAATGGGCCGTCCCGGCACGGCCAGGCGGCCGCTCTCTTCAATCAGCTCCCGCTCCAGCAGCAGACCTACGGTATAGGCGCTGTCCACCCCTCGGATCTGATCCACATAGGCACGGGTCACCGGCTGGTAATAGGCGATGATAGCCAGCACCTCCAGGGCAGGCTGGGACAGGCGGGGCGGCTTGCGCCCCTCCAGGGTCTTGCGGATATAGGGGGCATACTCCGGGGCGGAGCACATCTGATAGCTGGCGTCCATACGCACAATGCGGATGCCCCGGCGCTCATAGCGGTAGCGGTCCATGAGCTGGCGGGCTACCGCGTCCAGGGTCGGCCGGTCGGTCTCCAGGCTGAGACACAGCCGCTCCACGCCGACCGGCTCTCCCGCTGCAAACAGGATGCCCTCCAGCGCGGCCTCCAATTCCTTCACTTCCATGGCTCTCCCCCCTTATTCCTCCGGTGCATCGGCGGTGATATCCAGAGGCTGGGCCTCCTCCCCTTGAATGCAGGTGACGGTACAGTCCTCCTCGGTGCCCGCCAGACGCAGGCGGTGGGCCTTGCACAGCTCCAGCACCGCAATGAAGGTGGCTACCACCTCCGAGCGGCTCCGGTTGCCCCGGAACAGGGCGCGGAACCGGGTGACCCCCAGATGGACCAGCCGCTGAATGATCTCGGCGGCCTTTTCGGCCACCGGATAGGGCTCCCGGCCCACGATGCCCTGAAAGGCTGCCACCGGCGGGGGCAGCTTATTGTCCGAGCGGGCCAGAACATCCCCCATGGCTTTCCGCAGATCCTCCTTGGGGTGGATATAGCGGTAGGCCCGATCGGGCTGGATGGCCTCGGGGGTCTTGGTGATAAAGTCCCGGCCATAGCTGAACTGCTGGTCCAGCAGGGGAACGATCTCTTTGATTTTCAGATAGTTTTCGTTGCGCTGATGGGCCTCCAGGGTGGCAATGAGCTGTTCCATCTCGCTCATAGCCTCCTCGTCGTGGATGGACAGGAGCATCCGGGTCTTGATATACACCAGATGGGAAGCCATGGTAACAAACTCACTGGCCACCTCCAGATCCAGCTGCTTGCGCTGGTTCATCCAGGCCAGGTATTGGTCCAGGATCAGGGAGATCTGGATGTCCTTGATCTCCATTTTGTTTTTGCTCAGCAGGTGCAAAATAAGGTCCAAAGGCCCCACAAAGTCCTGCAGATCCTCGGAGCGGTCCTTGACCACCCCTTGCAAATGATAGATGGGACTGTCCAATCCCGCCCCTCCCTTAGAAGAAGTAGAATTCCATAATGGCAAAGGGGAATCCGGCCACATGGCACATGGCCTTCATGACCCAGGCGATGGCAGCCTCCAGCGGCCCGCCCAGCAGGCCGGACCAGGCCAGCAGCACCACCGCCACAATGAGAAACCGCTCCCGCTTCATAAGCCACAGGTAGGCCCGGTCGGGCAGAAAGGCGCTCACCACCCGGGAGCCGTCCAGCGGCGGGATGGGGATGAGGTTAAATACCCCCAGTCCCACATTGAGCACCGCCAGCTGGCATAAAAACAGCAGTACATAGGCCGACCAGGCCCTTCCCATGCCATCCCGTAGCACAAAGCCGCCCAGGCAAATACATACCAGAGCCAGCAGGAAATTGGAGATGGGACCCGCCAGAGCGGTAGCCGCCATGCCCGCTTTGGGATTGCGGAAGTTACGCATATCTACCGGCACAGGCTTGGCCCAGCCCACCCCTACGGTCAGCAGTAAGAACAGGCCCACCCAGTCGATATGGGCCAGAGGGTTGAGGGTGAGCCGCCCATTCACTTTGGCGGTGGGGTCCCCCAGCTGCCGGGCAATCAGCCCGTGGGAGAGCTCGTGGATGGTCAGGCAGATGAGACAGGCCACGGCGCTCATCAGAAACATGAGCATTCCCTGCCAGTCCATATAGTTTGAAAATTCCGTCAGCGCACCCATGATTGAACCTTTCCTTCCGCCAGAGAAAAAACATCGAATGGAGAGTTAATATTGGGATTATACCAAGTTTTGCTCCCCTTGACAAGCGCCGGGGATCTTACGGCCCTCCACGCTGGCCAGAATGGCGCTCACCAGTTCCTGGCGTCCGGTGCCCTTCTCTGCGGAGAACGGGATGACTACATCCCCCTCCCCCAGCTCCAGGGTCTCCCGGATCACCTGGAGGTTGGGCTCCACCTGACTCTTTTTCAGCTTGTCCAATTTATTGGCCACCACCACAAAGGGGCAGCCTGCCTCTCGGTACCACTGAGCCATGGTGCAGTCGTCCGCCGTGGGCTTGTGCCGGGAATCTACGATCATCACACCCAGCGTCATCAGCTCCGGGTCGGCAAAGTAGCTCTCCATCAGCTTGCCCCAGCGGTCCCGCTCAGCTTTGGATACCTTGGCGTATCCGTAGCCGGGCAGGTCCACCAGGTAGAAGGCGTTGTCGATTTTAAAATAGTTGATTTGGGTGGTCTTGCCGGGCGCGGCACCCACCCGGGCAAAATTTTTCCGGTTGAGCAGGCGGTTGATGACCGAGGACTTACCCACGTTGGAACGGCCGGAAAAGGCCACCTGGGGCAGTCCGTCCCGCAGGAAAAACTTCGGTGCCACGGCGGAGAGAATGAACTCCGCCTTTTGCAGATTGATGGCCATATTGCTCCTCCTTACTGCCGCAGGCGGGCGTGCCCCCGGCCCTGAGAATCGGGCAGCTTGGCGTCCAGAGCCTTGTCCCGTTCCAGCGCGCCCCCGGGGGCCAGGATAGCCTGGGCCAGCACCTGCTCCGCCTGATCCACCAGCACAAAGTTCAGAGCATTGCGCACGGTCTGGTCGATCTCGTCCAGGTCCTTCTCGTTGTCAGCGGGGATGATCACCGTCTGGATGCCGTTGCGCAGGGCGGCCATGGTCTTTTCCCGCAGACCGCCGATGGGCAGCACCCGGCCCCGGAGGGTGACCTCGCCGGTCATAGCGATGCCGCGGCGCACAGGAGCCCCGGTGAGTGCAGACACCATGGCAGTGGTGATGGCAATACCAGCAGAGGGGCCGTCCTTGGGCACAGCGCCCTCGGGGAAGTGGACGTGGATGTCCTTCTCCTTGTAGAAGTCGGCGGGGATGCCCAGGCGGTCGGCCTGGCTGCGGATGAAGCTGAGGGCGGCATGGGCCGACTCCTTCATCACGTCGCCCAGGTTGCCGGTGAGCTCCACCTTGCCCGAGCCGGGCACCACGTTGACCTCTACCTCCAGCAGCTCGCCGCCCACGGAAGTCCAGGCCAGGCCGTTGACCACGCCCACACGCTCCTCCAGCACCTGCCGCTCGGGGTAGTACTTGGGAGCGCCCAGCAGATCTTTCAGGTCCTTATCTGTAATGCGAACTTGCTTTACATCCTCAGATACCAGCTTCATAGCCGCCTTGCGGCACAGGCTGCCCAGATTCCGCTCCAGCACACGCACGCCCGACTCCCGGGTATAGGAGGCGATCAGCTCCCGGATGGCGCCGTCGGACACCTTGAGCTGAGTTTTGTTCAGCCCGTGGCGCTTCATCTCCTTGGGCAGCAGGTGGCGTTTGGCAATCTGCAGCTTTTCCTCGTCGGTATAGCTGGGCAGCTCAATGACCTCCATGCGGTCCAGGAGCGGACGGGGAATGGTCTCGGTAGTGTTGGCAGTGGTAATAAAGAGAACGTCGGACAGATCGAAGGGCACCTCCAGGAAGTTGTCCCGGAAGGTGCTGTTCTGCTCTACGTCCAGCACCTCCAGCAGGGCGGCGGCGGGGTCACCCCGGTGGTCGCTGCCCATCTTGTCAATCTCGTCCAGCAGCAGCAGAGGGTTACAGCTGCCCGCCTGGTTGATGGCACTGATGATCCGGCCGGGCATGGAGCCCACATAGGTCTTGCGGTGACCCCGGATCTCGGCCTCGTCGCTGACGCCGCCCAGAGAGATACGGCCCAGCTTACGGTGCAGGGCACGGGCCACCGACATGGCGATGGAGGTCTTGCCTACGCCGGGAGGTCCGACAAGGCAAATTACTTGCCCCTTCAAGTCGGGCGTGAGCTGGCGCACAGCCAGGAACTCCAGCACCCGCTCCTTCACCTTCTCCAGGCCGAAGTGGTCGTGGTCCAGCACCTTCTGGGCGCTCTCCACGCTGATCTTCTCCTTGGTCTTCTTGCCCCAGGGCAACTCCAGGCAAACATCCAGATAGTTGCGCATGACGGTAGCTTCGGAGGAACCGTAGGGCTGCTTGGCCAGGCGGCTTACTTCCTTCTCCAGCCGCTCCCGTACATCGTCGGGCAGCTTAGCCTGGGCGATTTTCTTGCGGTAGTCGCCCAGCTCGGAGTCCGCGCCCCCTTCCCCTTCGCCCAGCTCGGCCTGAATGGCCTTGAGCTGCTCCCGAAGGTAGTAGTCCCGCTGGTTATCCGACATCTGCTCCCGTGCCCGGTTCTGGATCTCCATGTCCAGACCCAGGATCTCCACCTCACGGCACAGCAGGCGGTACAGCCGCTCCAGACGGCGCACCGGGCGCAGCTCCTCTAGCACCGCCTGCTTGTCGCTGTTGCGCATGGCGATGTTCTGGGCAATAAAGTCGGCGATGTACCCGGGGTCCTCGCTGGCCAGCACGTTGATGAGCAGATCGGGGGCCGTCTTGGGGGCCAGCTCGGTGTACTGCTGGAACATCTCGTAAGTGGAGCGAATAAGGGCCTCCGTTTTGGCGGAGTTGTTGCCCGCCTTCTCTGCAGGGATGGTGCGCACCACTGCCTCCAGATAGGGGCTGGTGCGCTTAAGCTCATCCAGGCTGCCCCGGCACAGACCCTCCACCATCACACGCACGTTATCTCCGGGCATGCGCAGGATCTGCCGCACCTTGGACACGGTGCCGACAGTGTAAAGGTCTTTTGCTTCCGGCTTCTCCACGGCCATATCTTTCTGGCCAACCAGGAACACCGGCGAGCCGGCGGTCATGGCCTCCTCCAGGGCTTTGATGGAGATCTCCCGGGCCACGTCAAAGTGGATCAGCACATTGGGAAAAATCGTCAGGCCCCGCAGGGCAATCACAGGCATGGTTTCGACCTGCTGGGTCGTCCAGTCCTTTTCCATGAAAATCACTTCCTCTCTAGGGGTATTTCACAGGAGAAAGCTCCCCTGTCATAAGATAAAACAGCCCCGGGCCCGCCGTTTTCCGGGGACCGCGGGGCTGTTACTGTGTTCGTCAGCCAGCGTGGGTACCGGGCAGTCCGCCCCGCTCTGCGTGCAGAGACGCTTTTCCCAAGGGCGGGCGCTGGGTGCGCTGGGGATCCCGGAGGATCTCCGGCTCGGCTCCGTCCTTGACACAGGCGGCGTTGATGGTCACCTTGGCGATGGTAGGGTCGGAGGGCACATCGTACATGACCTGGGTCATGACCTCCTCCAGAATGGCCCGCAGGCCACGGGCGCCGATGCCCCGTTCCACGGCCCGGTCGGCCACCGCCTCCAGGGCGTCGTGGGTGTACTCCAGCTCCACGTCGTCGTACTCCATCAGCTTCTGATACTGCTTCACCAGAGCATTTTTGGGCTCAGTGAGGATCTGCATCATCTGATCCCGGTCCAGAGACTCCAGCGTAGTGATGATGGGCATACGGCCCACCAGCTCGGGGATGATGCCGAACTTCAGCAGGTCCTGAGGCTGGATCTCCTTCATGAGCTCGCCTACGTTGCGCTCCTTCTTGCTCTGGATCTCAGCGCCAAAGCCCAGAGAGCGCTTATCCAGGCGGCTCTCGATGATCTTATCGATGCCGTCAAAGGCACCACCGCAGATGAACAGAATGTTCTTGGTGTCGATCTGGATAAATTCCTGGTGGGGGTGCTTCCGGCCGCCCTGAGGAGGCACATTGGCTACGGTACCCTCCAGGATCTTCAGCAGCGCCTGTTGGACACCCTCGCCGGACACGTCGCGGGTGATGGAGGTGTTCTCGCTCTTACGGGCGATCTTATCCATCTCATCAATATAGATGATGCCCCGCTCGGCCAGCTCGATGTCGTAGTCGGCGGCCTGGACCAGACGCAGCAGGATGTTCTCCACGTCGTCGCCCACGTAGCCCGCCTCGGTAAGGGTGGTGGCGTCGGCGATGGCGAAGGGCACCTTCAGCACCCGGGCCAGAGTCTGGGCAAACAGAGTCTTGCCGCAGCCGGTGGGGCCCATGAGCAGGATGTTGCTCTTCTGCAGCTCCACATCCTCCGCTCCACCGAAGTAGATACGCTTATAGTGGTTGTACACCGCCACGGACAGGGCCACCTTGGCCTTCTCCTGGCCGATGATATACTGGTCCAGCACAGCGTGGATCTCCCGGGGCGTGGGGATGGCGTCAGGGATTGCGCTCTCCAGCGCCTCCTGGGTCAGCTCTCCCTCGTCCTCCAGGATGCTCATGCACAGCTGCACGCACTCATTGCAGATATAAGCGCCAGGCCCGGCGATGAGGCGGCGCACCTGATCCTGATGCTTTCCGCAGAAGGAACAGCGGACAGACCGCTTTTCGTCGTTTTTTGCCATGAAACTATTACCTCAAATTCTCTGTGATACCGGGTGCGCGCCCAAACTACGGCGCGCGCCGGTTTCTCACCGCTTCTCGATCACCCGGTCGATGAGTCCGTACTCCAGGGCCTCCTGGGCAGACATGAAGTTGTCCCGCTCACAGTCGGCAGTGACCTGCTCGATGCTCTTGCCGGTGTTCTCAGCCAGGATGCGGTTCATGCGCTTCTTCACCACTTCCAACCGCTTCAGGTGCAGGGCCATATCGGTGATCTGACCCTGGGTACCGGCGGAGGGCTGGTGGATCATGATCTCGGAGTTGGGCAGAGCCAGACGCTTGCCCTTGGCGCCGGCGGAGAGCAGGAACGCTCCCATGCTGGCGGCCAGACCGATGCAGATGGTGGACACGTCGCACTTGACATACTGCATGGTGTCATAGATGGCCATGCCCGCAGTGACGGAGCCGCCGGGGCTGTTGATGTAGAACTGAATGTCCTTGTCCGGGTCCTGGCTCTCCAGGTACAACAGCTGGGCCACTACCAGAGAAGCAGTGGTGTCGTTGACTTCCTCAGACAGGAAAATGATGCGGTCATTGAGCAGGCGGGAGAAGATGTCATAGGACCGCTCGCCCCGGTTGGTCTGCTCTACTACATAAGGAACTAAACTCATGGGAATGACTCCTTTTCAAAACAGTGATACCAAAGTATGCCCGCAAAATTGGAACATGATTCCTTTTTCGGAATTTATGCTTCCTCTGCGGGCTTCCCGGTCTCCCCTGCCATAACGCACACACGCCCGGGGCGGCAATTTCTGCCGCCCCGGGTGGATATCAAGCTGGATTTTACTCCGCCTTGGGCTCCTCAGTGTTCTCCTCGGTCTTCTTCTTGCGGGTGCGCTTGGGCTTCTCCTCACCCTCGGCGCTCTCCTCGGCAGCCTTCTTGCGGGTACGCTTGGGCTTCTCAGCCTTCTCCTCGGCGGCCTCCTCCTTCTTGGGGGCCTCGCCCACCACAGCCTGAGCCACGACGAAGTCGTTGGCCTTCTGCAGGCGCAGGTCGTGCTTGAGCATATCCATGGAGAGAGCGGCCTTCACCTGATCCTCGGTGATGTTGTACTGCTCGGCCAGCTTGGTGATCTCCTTGGCGCAGTCCTCGTCGGTGATCTCCATGTTCTCGGCAGCGGCCACGGCATCCAGAGCCAGCTCCAGCTGCACCTGACGCAGAGCGGAGGGCTTAGCGGAAGCACGCATCATCTCGGGAGTCATGCCCATCATCTTCAGGTAGTCGTTCATGGCCATGCCCTGGCTCTGCATGCGCATGGCGTACTCGTCCATCACCTTGTCCAGCTGGGTCTCCACCATGCCGTCGGGGATCTCAGCCTCCAGGTTGTCGATGAGCTGCTCCAGAACGGCGCTCTCGAAAGCGCTCTCAGCCTGGGCCTCACGGCGCTGCTTGAGCTTCTCGCCCAGGTCCTTCTTGAAGTCGGCCAGGGTCTCAAACTCAGACACGTCCTTGGCGAACTCGTCGTCCACCTCGGGGATCTGGGACTCCTTGACCTCCTTGACCTTCACGTGGAACACCACAGCCTTGCCGGCCAGATCCTTCACGTAGTCCTCGGGGAAGGTGATGTCCAGATCCTTCTCATCGCCCACGCTCAGGCCAATGAGCTGATCCTCAAAGCCGGGCACGAAGGAGCCGGAGCCGATCTCCAGGCTGTAATCGGTGCCCTTGCCGCCCTCGAAGGGCTTGCCATTGTCAAAGCCCTCGAAGTCGATGACAGCGGTATCGCCCATGGAGATGGGACGCTCCACGCTCACCAGACGAGTGGCACGCTTGATATAGGGCTCCAGCTCATTCTCGATGTCGGCATCGGTGACCTCGTTAAAGGTCTTGGGAGCCTGCAGGCCCTTATACTGGCCCAGCTTCACCTCGGGGCGCACGGAGACCAGAGCAGTAAAGGTCAGGCCGTCCTTGCCCACCTCCACGATGTCCATGACAGGGTGGCCCATATCCTCCAGGCCCTGCTCCTTCACAGCAGCCTCATAGGCGCCGGGGTACACATCGTTGATGGCGTCTTCATAAAACACGCCGGAGCCGTACATGCTCTCGATGATCTTCCGGGGGGCCTTGCCCTTACGGAAGCCGGGGACGCTGATGCGGTTGCGGTTCTTCAGATAAGCCTTCTGAACGGCAGCCTCAAACTCGCCGGCCTCCACCTGGATGGTCAGCTCCACTGTGCTCTTTTCTTTCTTCTCAACGTTGGTGACCTTCATGTAACTTTTCCTCCTGTGAGCGCCCGGGACCCATTGGTCCTAAGGACGCCTTGTATACTTTCGCCATGGTATTTTACCAGATAACGCTCTGTTTGACCAGACTAAATTTCGGAAATTTCCGCATTTTTTCGGTTTTGTTGCTTAATCAAGCAGTTTTTCCGGTCGGAACCCCAGGAAATCTGCCGCAATCAAGCGGTATTCCACGCTCCCGACCTGTCCGGAAATCGCCAGACGGTGGCTTCCGCCGTGGAGATGTCCGTAAAAGCAGCGCCGCACACCATAGGCCTCCAGCAGGTCCAGGATCTCCTGGCAGCGGTAGCCCTGATACAAAGGCGGGTAGTGGAGAAAGCAGTACTTCTCCCTCTCCCCTGCCGCTTTCAGCGACGCCTCCAGGCGCATCAGCTCCCGGTTAAAGATCTTCGCGCTGTGCTCCCCACGGTCCTCCTCATAAAACCATCCCCTGGTGCCGCACAGAGCCAACTCGCCGTACAGGCGGCAGTTGTTGTGCAGGATCTCCAGAGTAGAAAACCCATGCTCGGCAAAAAAGCGCTCCATTTTGGCCGCGGTGGTCCACCAGTAGTCGTGGTTGCCCTTAAGCAGGATCTTCCGCCCGGGCAGGGCGTCCAGAAAGGCGAAGTCCTGCTCCGCCTGCTCCAGGCTCATGCCCCAGGAGAGATCTCCGCACAAAACCACGGTGTCCTCCGCCTTGACGGTGGAAAAGCCCTCCCTGAGCTTATCCACGTAGCCGCGCCAGCCTCCGCCGAACACATCCATCGGCTTGTCCACACTCAGGGACAAGTGGGTATCCCCAATGGCGTAAAGGGCCATGTACGCAACTCCTTTTCCTTATTTCAGCATGTCCAGCACCGCGTCCACCATGTGCTCCTTCTCCTCGGTGCGCTGGAAGCGGGGCTGCTTGCCACGCAGGCCCGCCAGAGGAGCGGGAACGGGCTGACCGGTCTTCTCACTGAGCTGATCCAGAATATCCAGACCATCCCGCAGGCTGGTCTCGCCCAGCGCGCCAAGCACGTTGTCGCAGAACTTGAAGGGGCTGGCGGTGGAAGCTACCACAGTGGGGGTCATGTCCCCGGTCTCCTCCCGGTACTGGGTCAGAGCGGAGAAGCCCACGGCGGTGTGGGGATCAATGAGGTAGTCAAAGCTGCGGTAGATGGTGCTGATGACCTTCTGGGTCACCGTATCGTCGCAGCAGTAACCCACAAACAGGCGCTGGATCTTCTCCTTCACCCGCTCGCTCACCTCGTAGCGGCCGGTCCGGTTCAGCTCATCCATGTACTCCCGCACCTGCTGGTCCTCCCCGGTGATGGCATAGAGCAGACGCTCCAGATTGCTGGAGATCAGAATATCCATGGAGGGGGACATAGTATTATAAAAGGTGCGGTTGCGGTCATAGACGCCAGTGCGCAGGAAATCGGTGAGCACGTTGTTGCTGTTGGAGGCGCAGATGAGCTTGTTGATGGGCACGCCCATATCCTTGGCATAGTAGGCAGCCAGGATGTTGCCGAAGTTTCCGGTGGGCACGCAGACATTGATGGGGTCGCCCAGCTGGATCTTCTCGTCCCGCACCAGGTCGCAGTAGGCAGAGATGTAGTAGACGATCTGAGGCAGCACCCGGCCCCAGTTAATGGAGTTGGCCGAGGAGAGGAAGAAGCCCCGCTGGGCCAGCTCCTGGCGCAGCTTCTCATCGGAGAAGAGCTTCTTCACGCCGGTCTGGGCATCGTCGAAGTTGCCCACCACGGAGCACACGCCTACGTTGCCGCCCTCCTGGGTGACCATCTGCAGCTCCTGGATGGCGGACACGCCGTCCTTGGGATAGAACACCAGGATACGGGTGTGGTCCACATCCTTGAAGCCCTCCAGAGCGCCCTTGCCGGTGTCGCCGGAGGTGGCCACCAGGATGCAAACCGTCTTCTCCTCCTCCTGCTTGCGCAGAGAGGCGGTGAGCAGGTGGGGCAGCATCTGCAGGGCCATGTCCTTAAAGGCGCAGGTGGGACCGTGCCACAGCTCCAGGCAGAAGGTGTTGCTGTCCAGGCCGCGCACCGGAGCCACAGCGGGAGTGTCAAACTTCTCCGGACCGTAGGCCGCATTGGCAAAGTCGGTGAGCTCCTTTACTGTGAACTCATCCAAAAACAGCTTCATCACATACACTGCCCGCTGCTGATAGGACATGTCCTTCAGCTCCTCCAGGGCGCGGCGGGGCAGCTTGGGCAGATACACGGGGGTGAGCAGACCACCGTCGTCAGCCAGACCCTTGGCAATGGCCTGGGAGGCGGAGAACTGCTGTTCCCGGTCTCTTGTGCTGATGTATTGCATGGTGATTCCTTCCAATCTTTTTAAGGATTGCCTCCGGCAGGGAACCGGAGAACGGTTTTCTAAGCTATTATTATGCCAGTTTTCTCCGGGCAGGTCAAGTTCCACAGCAGAAAAGCTGACACTTCATTTAGAATTTTTTCAAAAAGCGTCCGCAAGATGTCGTATTTTGGGAGCTCTTGTATCCATTCCCTGAGGCGCCAGCACCTCGATGACATCAAAGCGGGGCTGAAGCTGTGTGGGATTTTGCTGAAGATAAAGCTGGGCGGTGGTGCGCAGACGCTGCTGCTTGCGCGGATCCACAAACTCCGCTGCGGTACCGAAGGCGGCGCTGCGGCGCAGCTTCACCTCCACAAAACACAGATAAGTCCTGCTCTGGGCAACCAGGTCCAGTTCTCCAAACCGGCACCGCCAGCCCGCAGCCACGATCTCATATCCCCGCTGCCGCAAAAAGTCGGCCGCCAGGGCCTCCCCCCACCTGCCCAGCAGGCGGCTCTCCTGCCCGCTCACAGGTTCTTTAAAAAGGAACGGCGGTGGATGGGACTGGGGCCATAAGCCCGCAGGCGCTCATAATGGAGCTTTGTTCCGTACCCTTTGTGCTTTTCAAAGGCGTATTTGGGATACACTTGAGCCATCTCCATCATGCAGTGGTCACGGCTCACTTTGGCCAGGATGGACGCTGCTGCGATAGACATAGACAAGGAATCTCCCTTTACAACACAGAGATGAGGTGTCGTCACCGCCGCCGTCTTTCCATGGTCCCGGTTGCCGTCCACCAGGGCAAAGTCGGCGGGAACTTCCAGCGCGTCAATGGCCAGCTGCATAGCCTTCATCCGGGCGCTGAGGATATCGGTGCGGTCGATCTCCTCCGCATCCACCTTGGCGACCGCCCAGGCCAAAGCCAGTTCCTGAATGACAGGGAAAAGTGCTTCACGGCGCTTCTCTGTCAGCTTCTTAGAGTCATCCAGCCCCGGAATCTCTACCCCAAAGGGCAAGATCACCGCGCCCGCATACACCGGACCGGCCAGCGGGCCGGCGCCCGCCTCATCGCAGCCGCACACAGCGGTATAGCCCTGCTCCCGGGCCTGCGTCTCATAATCCCAGCCTGCCATCGTCTTCTTCCTCCTCTCCCCTGTCTCAACGAGACGAAAGGTCAATTCTCTTGGGCCTGTTCCAGGGTAAAGCGTCCAAGCTTTCCACCCCGGTACTCATCCAAAAGCACCCGAGCCATGCGCTCAGTATCAAATTCACCTCCGGAGATCCGCATGCCCCGCTTCTGGGCACAGGTCTCCAGCAAACGGTAGCCGTAGGCTACATCGTTTTCTTCCTCTTCCCGCTGCGGCACGGCGGGCAGCTTATAGCCCGCGGCCAGGGCGTCGGGATAGTAGGTGGCCAAAAAGGTCATCAGATGGCAGCCCAGGGTCTCCACATCCATGATCTCATCCTTCACCGCTCCGGTAAAGGCCAGACGCAGGCCGATCTCCTCATCCTCAAACTTGGGCCACAGGATGCCGGGAGTATCCAGCAACTCCAGCCCCCGGTCCACGGTGACCCACTGCTTGCCCCGGGTCACGCCGGGCCGGTCGCCCGCCTTGGCGGTCTTCCGTTTGGCTACCTTATTGATAAAGGTGGACTTGCCCACATTGGGCACACCCACGATCATGGCCCGCACCGGACGGCCTACCAGGCCGCGCTCCTGCCAGCGGGCGATCTGGTCCTTCAGCACATTCTGGACCACCGCGGAGAACTGGCCCACTCCCTTGCCGGTCTTGGCGTCGGTCTCCAGCACGGAACAGCCACGCTTCCGGAACCACTCTCCCCAGGCCTTGTTCTGGGCGGGGTCAGCCTGATCTGCCCGGTTCAGGATCACCAGACGGGGCTTTCCGGCGCAGATGGCGTCAATGTCCGGGTTGCGGCTGGAGATGGGGATGCGGGCGTCAATGATCTCCACTACAATATCTACGTTTTTCAGATCGGCCTCGATCTGCCGCCGGGTCTTGGTCATATGCCCGGGGTACCACTGTATATTCATCGCTCGTTCCTCCTACCGTCAGCTACGAAAAAAGGAGCGGTTTTGCACCGCTCCTTTCTCGCACTTGGATTACAGGGCCTCCTTGATCTTGGCTGCCTTGCCCACGCGGCCGCGCAGGTAGTACAGCTTGGCGCGGCGGACCTTGCCGTGACGCACCAGCTCGATCTTCTCGATGGCGGGGGAGTGGACAGGGAACACCTTCTCCACGCCGATGCCATAGGAGATGCGGCGGACGGTGAAGGTCTCCTCAATGCCGCCGTGCTTCTTAGCGATCACAGTGCCCTCGAAGACCTGGATACGCTCACGGTTGCCTTCCTTAACCTTCAGGTGCACGCGGACGGTGTCGCCCACCTGAACCTGAGGAGCCTCAGCCTTGAGGTGCTTCTGAGTAAAAGCCTGCATCAAATCCATTGTCATTTCCTCCTGTTGTATAGGCGTTCTTGCCGCTTCCGAATCGGATGTCCGCACCCCTGTGCGGAGCGCAGGCAGAGGACCGCCCGTTATTTCAGACTAAAAGATGATATCACAATTTTTCCAGCAATGCAAGCCTTTTTTGCCCTGCCGCAAAAATTACTTTTTTCTTACTTCGTGCCAAAGATCCGGTCGCCTGCGTCGCCCAGGCCGGGAACGATATAGGCGTGCTCATTGAGCTTCTCATCCACCGCAGCTACGTAGATTTCTACGTCGGGATGATCCCGGCGAATCACTTCAATGCCCTCGGGGGCAGCCAGGATGTTCATCAGCTTGATGTGCTTGCAGCCATAGCCCTTCAGGAAGGTGATGGCAGCGGAGGCGGAGCCGCCGGTGGCCAGCATGGGATCCAGCACGATCACATCCCGATCGGCAATGTCAGAGGGCATCTTGCAGTAATACTCCACAGGCTGATGGGTCTCTGGGTCCCGGTACAGGCCGATGTGTCCCACCTTAGCAGAGGGGATCAGATTCAGGATGCCATCCACCATGCCCAGGCCGGCGCGCAGGATGGGGACGATGGCCAGCTTCTTGCCCGCCAGCTGCTTGAAGGTGCCGGTAGCCACGGGGGTCTTGATCTCTACATCCTCCAGGGGCAGATCCCGGGTAGCCTCATAGCACTCCAGGGCAGCGATCTCAGAGACGATCTCCCGGAACTCCTTGACCCCGGTACGCTCATCCCGCAGGATGCTCAGCTTGTGCTGCAGCAGCGGATGGTCCAAAACATGTACTTTGCTGTCAAACATCTCAAAAACCCCTTTATTTTTGTGTACTGCGGCCCTGCCGCTCCAGCCGTTCCCGCTCAGCTTGAGACAGGCGGTGGTAGACAGGCACCAGGTCTTTTCCTTTCACCAGGGCTCCGGCTTGGATCTGCTCTACCGCGGCCCGGGCCACCCCCCATGCGCTCTGCTGCCGCAGAGCCTCAGGGGCAAGCTCCAGATCGATTCCCTGACTTCTTAGGGTATTATAGCACAGCTTGGCCCCGTCTCCAACGACTATTTTTCGTTTTTCGATTTTTTTCAGTTCTTCCCCCAGTTCCTCCAGGCCGATGGCCCGGTCGGGGCACAGGCGTTCCAGCTTCTCCCCGTCCGTCTGGAACAGGGCGTTGTACACCTGCTTGCGCCGGGCATCCATGGCGCAAACGATCACGGCATCCGGATAGAAAGCCAGCGGCCAGGCCATGGACTCCAGGGTAGAGCAGGCAGCGCAGTCCTTGTCCTCTCCCCAGGCCAGTCCCTTGGCGGTAGCCACTCCGATCCGCAGTCCGGTGAAGGAGCCGGGACCTGCCGCCACGGCGATCACATCCACCTGAGACAGGCTGACCCCACAGTTTTTCAGCAGATCGTGAGCCATAGGCAGCAGGGTGCGGCTGTGGGTCAGGCCGCTTTGCTGAAGGTTCTGGGCGATGAGCCCCTCCTCCCCCCACAAGGCCGCGGAGCAGGCCACGGCAGACGATTCCAAAGCCAATATTTTCATGGTATCATACCCTTTTCTTCTTAGTTTTCCAGGGTCGGTCCGCCCTGGATCGAGATGCGCCGCTGCTGGTCGGTATCGCCCCGACGGATATCCACTCGAATGGTATCCTCCTCCAGAGCGTCCTCCACATTCTCGCTCCACTCCACCGCGCACACACCACCCCGGGCCAGGTAGTCCTCCCAGCCGATATCAAAGAGCTCATCCGCACTGCCCAGGCGGTACATATCAAAGTGGAACAGGGGCAGCCGTCCCCCCTCGTACTCGTTGACAATGGTAAAGGTAGGGCTGGTCACCTGACCGGGCACCCCCAGTCCCTGGGCCAGCCCCCGGGTAAAGGCAGTCTTTCCCGCTCCCAGGTCGCCGGTGTAGGCAATGACCGTCCCCGGCGCCACCCGCTCACCCAGGCGGCGTCCCAGTTCCTCGGTATCTCGCTCACTGTTTGAACAATATTCCATTGGGTCCTCCCCTGCGTTCATAGATTGTTTTCGAAATCTGGAAAGATTATAGCACAGATATGGTTTACCTTTCCACCAAAAAGTGATAAAATATAAGGCCGTATCCTAGGAAAGCGAGGAGATGCTGTGAAGACCCTATTTTCTCCCCTCCAAGAATTTCTAAAAAAAGGGGATATGCTGCTGCTGTCTTTGTGTCTGCTGGCCAGCGGCTTTGGCGTGGCCCTTATTTTTTCCGCTACCCGCTACAATGACAATAATAAAGAGGTAGCCGTCCAGATCGTCGCCATCTTGCTGGGTATCCTGGTCTATATTCTTTGTACCTATGTAGACTTTGAGTCTTTTGTGGAGAAGAACTGGAAGTGGCTGCTGGGATTCAGCATCATTTTCCTGCTGTTGCTGCTCACACCATTCGGTGTGACCCGCGGCGGAAACCGCAACTGGCTGCAGTTTCCCGGCTTCCCCATTCTGATCCAGCCCAACGAAGTGGTGAAAATCCCTTATATCCTGCTTTTGGCCATGCAGATCCATAAGCTTCAGGAGCGGGGCCACGACATCGGCTCGGTCTTTTCCGTCGCCCAGATCGGAGCTCACGCCGCCTTCATGCTGGCTCTCATTGCCGGTATCTGCGGCGACATGGGTATGTGTGTGGTCTACACGATGATTTTTGCCATCATGTCCTGGAGCGCCGGAGTCAAACTGCGCTGGTTTGTTTTGGTTGGCAGTGCCATTGTCATTGCCTTTGTGATATTGTGGTTCTTTGTTTTGCCCAAAACAGAGGCCTGGGATAAGCTCTACCTGATCAAACGATTCCGGGTGCTCTTCGACCACAGCTACGATCCTCAGGGCGTTGGCTTCCAGCAAACCCGTTCCGTCCTGGCTATCGGTTCCGGTCAGATTTTTGGCAAGGGATATCTCCAAGGCTCTATGACCCAGTCTGCCTATGAATCCACCCTTCCCGCCCGTGATACCGACTTTATCTTTGCCGTGTGCGGCGAAGAGCTGGGCATGGTGGGCTGTCTGGCCCTGCTGGCTCTGCTGTCCGCGGTGGTGCTGCGGTGCATCTGGGTGGCCCGCCACGCCAGTTCCCCCTTCTACGCCTACGTATCCATGGGTATGGCTGGTATGCTCATCGTTCAGATCGCCGCCAATGTGGGCATGTGCCTGTTTGTCTTCCCCGTTATGGGCCTTACCCTCCCCTTCATCAGCTATGGCGGCTCCTCCATCATCACCCTCTATGCCGCCATGGGTTTGGTATCCAGCGCCAAGGCCAGAGCCTTGCCCAGCTGGCTGCGGGATCGCGGCGCACTTTAAATTTTCTATCTTGCGGCGTCTGTTCCAGTCTTTGCCTGGAGCAGACGCCCCTTTTTTGCGCATAGTTTCCTTTCTATCGCAGAGACTAGGGATAACCTGAACCAAAAAAGGAGGTTTTCCCGTTGAAACGTCTCTGGCTTGTGCGCCGAAGCGGCGCGCTGCTCCTCTCCCTTGTACTGCTCAGCACCCTCTCTCTCCCCGTCTCCGCCTTCTTCTGGAACAAAAAGGCGTCCTCCCCCACCATCCCCGATTTCTCCAAAAATGCTCTGGTGGGCGACACAGTCACCTTCTCTGACCAGGACTTCTCCGTACAGAACGGGGATGGCATCAAGCTGACCTCGATCACCATCACCGCCCTGCCCGATCCAGGAGCAGGCACTCTGACTCTGGGCGGCCAGCCTCTGGCAGCAGACTCCGTGGTGGAAGCCAGTGCTCTGGCCGGGCTGCGTTTCCAGTCGCTGTCTCAGCCCTCCGTCACTAACACAACCTTTTCCTTCCTGCCTACCTTTGACGACGGTACCCAGGCCAAGCAGCCTACGACTGTCACCCTCTATCTGCTCACTGCCGCCAATGAGGCCCCTATTGCCCGGAACATGGATCTGAGCACCTATAAAAATGTGGCCATCACCGGCTACTTTGACGCAGTGGACAGCGAGGGCGACACCCTCACCTTCCAACTCATGGACACCCCTGCCCGAGGCGCTGTGACTTTGGCGGAGGATGGCTCGGCCAAGTTTGTCTACACTCCCTACGAGAACAAAACTGGCAAAGACTCCTTCACCTATGTGGCCATCGACTCAGCGGGCAATACCTCCTCCGAGGCTAAGGTGACCATTCAGATCAACAAACCGGACACCAAAGTGACCTACGCCGATATGGAGGGTGATCCCGCCTACAAGGCCTCCATCCGCCTGGCCGAGGAGGGCATCTTCGTCGGTTCCTATCTCAACGGGGAATACTTCTTTGACCCCGACCGCCCGGTCACCCGAGCAGAATTTCTCACCATGGCCATGGCCACCGTCGGCATGGCTCCCCTGGAAGATGTGACCACCACCGGCTTCACCGATGATGCGGCCATCCCCACCTGGGCCAAGGGTGCGGTATCCGCTGCCGTGATGGCGGGCGTGATCCAAGGGTCCCGGGATGACTCCGGCGCACCGGTGTTTGATGCCTCGGAGAATATCACCCAGGGCGAGGCCACTGTCATGCTGGATCAGCTGCTCAATCTCAGCGATGTGCCTCTGGAAGTTTTCTCTACCCAAGGTTCCGATGCCCACTGGGCTGGACAGGCTGCCGCCAACCTGGCTGCCTCCGGCGTGATCCGGGTGGAGGAGACCAACTCCGCCGCCCTGTCCACCGGTCTGGACCGGGCTCAGGCCGCCATGCTGCTGGACGGCGCACTTGACGTGCTCAGCCAGCGCGAGGAGGACGGCTGGCTTCCCTGGTAAAGCACAACAGGCTCCCACGACGCTGTCGTGGGAGCCTGCTCTCATTTCTTATGTTTTTCCCGCCAAGCATCCGCCTGAGCCAGCAGCTCCTCCGCGCTCTCCAACAGAGCTGGAGTCACCGCCGCGCCACCAATGAGCCGGGCCAGCTCCTCCCGGCGCTGTTTCCGGTCCAGCCGCTCCAGATTGGTGTAGGTGCGGCCCTCCCGTTCTCCCTTACTCACCGAGAAGTGAGTGTCTGCCATAGCAGCCAGCTGAGGCAAGTGGGTGACACACAGCACCTGCTTGTGCCGGGCCACCTGAGCCATCTTTTCGGCCACCTTCTGTGCCGCCCGACCGGAGACGCCGGTATCCACCTCGTCAAAGACCAGGGTGCCGATCTCATCGTCCTGAGCCAGTACATTTTTCAGTGCCAGCATGATGCGGGCCAACTCGCCGCCCGAGGCCACCTTTTGAATGGGCTTCAATGCCTCGCCCACATTGGCCGACATCAAAAACTGCACCTGATCCATGCCTGTCTCGTCCAGCCCCCATTGGTTATCGATGGGGGAGAATTCCACCTGGAAGCGCACTTTCGGCATATCCAGCTGCCGCAGTTCCTCCTGGACCCGCTTTTCCAGCTTCTCCGCCGCCTTGCGGCGCTGCTGGGACAGGGCCTGTGCCGCCCGGTCCGCTTCCTTTCGAGCCTTGTCCAGTTCTTTCGTGAGCCGGGCAATGGTATCGTCAGCAAATTGGATCTCGTCCAACTCCTTGCGGCACTTATCCAGATACTGGAGCATCTCCTCCACGGTGGCGCCATACTTCTTTTTCAGGCGGTAGAGAATATCCAAGCGGCTCTCCACTTCATCCAGTTCGCCGGGAGAAAACTCCATCTCACGGGTCAGGTCCCGCAGGGTGTCTGCCGCATCGTCGGCGGCGCTGCGCAGTTCGCTCACCTGCCGGGCCAATTCCTCCAAGGCTGCGCTGAACTGAGACACGCTGTCCAGCTCCCCCTCTGCGTCAGCCAGCAGAGAACAAACTCCTCCGCCCTCGTCGTCTCCGCACAGGGCGTACTCCGCACTCTGGAGGGCGTCCATCAGCTTACCCGCACTGCGCAGCAGCGTCCGGCGCTGGTCCAGCTCCTCGTCCTCTCCGGCGCGCAGCTGGGCGCGCTCCAGCTCCCGGATCTGAAAGTTCAGGGTATCCACCCGACGGCCGCGCTCTGCCTCGTCCATCTCCAGGGCAGCAATCTGCTTGCGCAGGCCGTTCCAGGTCTGGTATGCAGTACGGTAGTTTTCTAAAAGTTCGGTGTGTCCGCCGCAGCGGTCCAGATATCCCAGGTGGCTGGCGGGGTCCAACAGCTGCTGGCCGTCGTGCTGGCCGTGGATATTCAGCAGCTGTCGGCCCAGCTCCCGCAGCTGGGCTACCGTCACCAACCGTCCATCTACCCGGCACACGTTGCGCCCATCCCCCTGGATTTCCCGCTGGAGCAACACCTCCCCATCTTGGAGGGCAATGCCGTTCTCCTCCAGCCAGGGCAGGGGCGGCACCTGGGTAAACACTGCCGTCACCAGAGCCGACTTGGCCCCGGTGCGGATGAGTTCCCGACTGGTACGCTCCCCCAGCACAGCGCCGATGGAGTCAATGACAATAGATTTACCTGCACCGGTCTCACCGGTGAGCACGTTGTAGCCCGGTTCAAAGCGGATATCCGCTGACTGGATCAGGGCGATATTTTCAATATGAAGCAGGGAAAGCAAACAATCACCCCCATCTCTTCCGCGCTTACTTCAGCAGCTTATGGACCTCCCGGTTAAACTGCTCGGCGGAAGCGTTGTCCCGCATAATGAGAATTCCGGTGTCATCGCCTGCCAGGCTGCCCACCATCCCCGGAATGTCCATGCTGTCCAGGGCCGAGCAGGCCGCCGAGGCCAGACCGGGCATGGTGCGCACCACCACGATATTCTGGGCCAGATCTACCGATACCACGCCCTCTTTGAAGATATTGCGCAGGCGAACATCGGAATCCACCATTCCCTTACGCTCGGAGACCACATACCGGTAGCCGCCTCCGGCCATCTCCTTGACCAGACGCAGCTCCTTGATGTCCCGGGAAATGGTGGCCTGAGTGGAGGCAAAGCCCCGTCGCTTCAGCTCGTCCAACAGCTGCTCCTGGGTCTCTACGTCCACGGATTGGATGATCTTCAAAATCTCAGCCTGTCGAGCTCGCTTCATGGCACATAACCTCCTAATTTCTGATTGACCACTTGATAAAAGCTCCGCCCTACCAGCCGCACCAGGCGGATGGTATGCTCAGAGCGGCTGATCTCAACGCGTTCATTTCCTGTAAGGCGTATTGCCTTGCCACCATCTACCGACAGATAGATGCTCTTCCGGTTCCCCTTGGGCAGCTGCACCGTGATGGTGCGCTCCGCTCCCAGCACCATGGCCCGCACCGCCAGCTGGTGGGCGCACACGGGCGTGACGATCAGACATTGGGACGTGGGCTCCACGATAGGGCCTCCGGCAGACATGGAGTAGGCAGTGGAGCCGGTGGGGGTAGCCACGATGACGCCGTCCCCCATAAGCTGGCGTATCAGCACTTGGTCGGCAAAGACTTCCATCTCCGCTACCCGGGCAATGGATCCCTTGGAGAACACCGCATCGTTAAGGGCCAGGTCCTGGCTGAGAAGTTTGTCTCCCCGGTAGACCCGAACATCCAGCATCATACGCTCCTCGGTGGTGTAGTCTCCCTTGGCCAGCTGGGTCAAGCGGCCCAGTTCGGAGCGCTCCAGCTCGGCCATAAAGCCTACACTGCCCATGTTGACCCCCAAGATAGGCAACTCATGCAGGGTGGCATCCCGGGCAGCGTGGAGAATGGTCCCGTCTCCGCCAAAGCAGATGAGAAGGTCTGCCTTCGGCAGCTCCTCCTCCATATTTTTCAGCTGTGCGTGGCGGGGCAGCTCCAGCCGGTCCCCTTTCTTGGGCACAAAAGGCAGGCACAGGGCGGTCTCCACCCCGGCGCGTTCCAGAATCTTCCGGGCCTCCAGGGCGGCCCGCAGCCCCCGGTCCCGGTAAGGATTGGAGCTGAGGAGAACTCTCATTCCTCTCCCCCCTTCAGCTGCTGGTGCGAGGCATCCACCAGGGCTTTCAGATCCACCTCACAGTCCGGGCCTTCTCCGGCATAGAGATAACCCAAATATTCAATGTTTCCCTCCGGTCCCCGAATAGGGGAAAAGGTAATATCCTTTACAGAGAATCCAGCGTTGGCGGCATGCTCCAGGAAATGCTCCAACACCTCCAGATGGACCGCAGGGTCCCGGACCACGCCCTTCTTGCCAACCTTGTCTTTTCCCGCCTCAAACTGGGGTTTGACCAGACACACCGCCTGGCCTCCCTCCTTCATGAGAGGCCGCAGGGCAGGCAAAATCAGGTTCAGAGAGATGAAGGACACATCCACAGAAAAGAAATCCAAGGGTTCCGGGATCTGCTCCTTGGTGAGGTAGCGGGCGTTGGTACGCTCCATGCACACCACCTGGGGGTGGGTACGCAGGCGGTAGTCCAGCTGGTTGTAACCCACATCCACAGCATACACTTTGCTGGCTCCATTTTGCAGCATACAGTCGGTAAAGCCGCCGGTAGAGGCTCCAATGTCGGCACAGATGGTGCCCTCCAGCGAGATGGGCCAACAGGCCATAGCCTTTTCCAGCTTCAGTCCACCCCGGCTGACATAGCGCAGAGTTTTGCCGCGCACCTGAATCACCTGCTCTTCTTTCACAGGAGCTCCGGCTTTATCTACCTTCTGGTCGTCCACATAGACTTGTCCGGCCATAATGATGGCCTGGGCCTTCTGGCGGCTCTCAGCCAGCCCCCGTTCTACCATCGCTACATCCAGCCGCTTTTTATTGGTCACGGCCCAGCACCTCCATTGCCCGACGGAACACACCTGCCCCGTCCAGGCCCAAATCTCGTTTCAGCAGGGAAACCGCCCCGTGGGGCACGTAGCCTGCGCCGCAGTTGACCAGCGCCATCCGGGCGGGTACCCCCGCCTCCTCCAGCGCCGCCAGAGCCCGCTGGCCTACGCCGCCCTGCTCTGCACACTCCTCTGCCACCAGCAGTGCGCCGGTCTTCTTGACCGACTCCACCGCCAGAGTGCAATCCAAAGGAGTGATGACATTCCATTTCAGTACCTCGGCCTGAATACCCTGCCCGGCCAGCTGGTCCGCCGCCGAGAGCAGTTCATTTATCTCCATGCCGTACCCTGCCAAGGTAATATCCTTGCCAGTCCTTAATATGACTGCATTTTCTTCGCCCGAGTCTTCCTGATAACCACCTTGGCCGCCCCGGGGATAGCGCACCGCCACCGGGCCGCTGTCTTGGCAGACCGCCTGCTCCAGCATCCGGTCCAGTTCGGAGAAATTGGCCGGCGCATAGACCTTCATGCCTGGGATGGTATCCAGATAGGCCACGTCAAATACACCGTGGTGGGTCTCTCCATCGTCACCCACCAGACCGGCACGGTCCACGGCAAAGACCACATGCAGTCTGTCAATGGCTACATCATGAAGGAGCATATCGTAGCTGCGCTGCAGGAAGGTGGAATAGACGGCAAACACTGGTACTGCCCCCTGCTTGGCCATGCCTGCCGCCATAGAGACGGCACATCCTTCCGCGATACCCACATCGAAAAACCGCTTCGGGAACGCTTTGGAGAAGGGCACCAGTCCGGTTCCGCTGACCATTGCCGCGGTCATAGCACACACCCGACGATCTGTCCGGGCCAGGCGCACCAAGGTGCGTCCAAAAACGGCGGAAAAATTCTCTCCCCCGCTCTTGAGCGCCTTTCCAGTCTCCGGATCAAAGGGAGAAACACCATGGAAGGCGTCGGGATTGGCCTCAGCAGGTGCAAAGCCTTTTCCCTTTACTGTTCTTATGTGCAGGACGACCGGCTCATTCAACGTGCTTGCATAGCGCAGCGTCTTGGTCAGCTGCGCCACATCATGACCGTCTACCGGTCCCAGATAGGTAAAGCCCATATCTTCAAACATGCTGCAGGGCAGCAAGCTCTGTTTTAGAGCCCTTTTGAGTTCGTGGGTCACTTTATAGATCTGACGTCCAAGCCAGAAAGCGTGCATCACCCGGCGGTAGTTCTGCTTAAAGCGCAGGTATTTCGGTTTCAGTCGCTGCCGGGCCAGAAGCTGGGCCACACCACCCACATTGCGGGTAATGGACATCCCGTTATCGTTGAGGATGACCAGCAGCTGCTGACCGCACTGCCCGGCGTTGGACAGTCCCTCATAGGCCAGGCCGCCGGTGAGAGCTCCGTCTCCGATCAGGGCAAGCACCTTGTAGTCCTCCCCCAGAGCAGTACGGGCCTGAGCCATGCCCAGCGCCACCGCCACCGAGTTGGAAGCATGCCCGGCAATGAATGCGTCGTGTATGCTCTCATTTGGCTTCGGGAATCCGGCAATGCCGCCATACTGCCGCAGGGTAGACATCTCCTCCCGGCGTCCGGTGAGCATCTTGTGCAGATAACACTGGTGTCCCACATCAAAGACCAGTCGGTCCCGGCTGGTATCAAACACCCGATGGATGGCCACGGTGAGCTCCACTGCGCCCAGGTTGGATGCCAGATGTCCTCCGGTTCGAGAGACATCCCGCACCAGTTCTTCCCGAAGCTCGGCACAAAGGGCCGTGGCCTCCTGATCGGTCAGATCCTTCAGAATCGGTCTGTTTTCAGTTGTCTCATCTTTTTTTGTCAAGGTAACCCCTCACATCTCCCCAGTGCGTTCACTGGCGTGATCCATTAAAGGAGGATCGGCCCTGCCAGACCAATAACAGTCCCCAAAAGCGCGCCCATGATCACCTGCGGCAGCGTATGGCCCAGGTTTTCGTTCAGACGCTTTTTCTGCTTCATCTCTTCGGGCATCTCGCTCCAGTGCTCAATGACATAGTTGAGTACTTTGGCCTGCTCGCCCGCCGCCCGGCGCACGTTGCACGCGTCATACATAACCACCAGAGCAATGGCAGCAGACAGAGAAAACAGAGGATCCCGCCATCCGCACACCTGTCCGATGGACATAGTCGCCGCACAGACAAAGGCAGAGTGTGAGCTGGGCATATCGCCGCTGCCCACCATACGTTTCAGATCCAGGTTCCGGTTTGCCACGAAGTGGATCAATGTTTTGATCACCTGAGCAATGAACCAAGCGAAGATTGCCAGATCCAAGGTCAGGTTTTCCGTCAAGAAGCCTGTATGATCCATACTGCCCCCTTTCTCTCCCGCTGGGAGACGGTAAGCCTTATTTCGTACGCTGAGCCAGGGTGTTGGCCAGCCACACCAGGAAATCCGGGCTGGCAAACCCGTCCAGAGCGGAGATGGCCTGAGCGGTAAGTTCTGCCACCAGCTCCCGGCTGCGGTCCAGCCCCAGCAGGGAGACAAAGGTGTTCTTCTCCTTCTCCCGGTCAGAACCTGTGGGTTTGCCCAGCTCCTCGTCGGTGCTGGTCACGTCCAGAATGTCGTCCTGGACCTGGAAGGCCCGGCCCAGACACTGGGCATACTGCCGCACCGACTCCCGCTGCTCGGGGCTGCCTCCGGCGGCGATACAGCCAAGCTCCGCGGCCGCGGCAATGAGCGCTCCGGTTTTCAGGCTCTGGAGCTGCTCCAGCTCTGCCCGGGTGAGGCTGCGCCCCTCCCCGGCCATGTCCAGAGCCTGTCCGCCCACCATGCCATCCGGCCCGGCGGCCAGAGACAGGCAGGCCACCGCCTCCACCACCTGCTGGGCGGTGAGCTGGGCCTGGGTCAGAGTCTGGAAAGCGGCGGTCAGCAGGCCGTCACCGGCCAGGATCGCGGTGGCCTCCCCGTAGACCATGTGGTTGGTGGGACGACCCCGGCGCAGCTCGTCGTCGTCCATGGCGGGCAGATCGTCGTGAATGAGCGAATAGGTGTGGATCATCTCCACCGCGCAGGCAAAGGGCAGGGCGGCCTCCGGATCACCGCCGCACATGCGGCAGCTCTCCAGTACCAGCACCGGCCGGATGCGTTTGCCTCCCGCCATCAGAGAGTACTCCATCGCCTCCCGCAGGTCGGCGTAGCGGCCCATTTGGCCTACCCGCTCCCGCAGAGCCTCTTCCACCCGAGCCTGGGTGGCCTCATAGTGCAGGCGAAATACGTCCTGTTCCATTACTCTTCCTCCTGAAACTCCCGCTCCTGGGGCTGGCCGTCGGGTCCGGCGGTGAGCAGCGTAACCTTCTGTTCCGCCTGGTCCAGCATAGCGGTACAAGTTCGTAAAATCCCGGCTCCTTCTTCAAAAAGAGCCATGGCCTGTTCCAGCGGGGCGTCACCCCGCTCCAGCAGGCTCACGATCTCCTCCAGCCGGGCGGTGGACTCCTCAAAACTCAGCTTCTTCTTGGGCGCCATAGGGCACATCCTTTCTCGGCCCGTTATTGGGCCGTATCACACGCGTCGGTCTCCTCCACCCGGCAGGACAGCTCCCCGTCGGACACCCGCAGCCGGAATCGCTCTCCGGGCGCGGCATCGCCGGTGTGGGCGATGATGCCTCCGTCTTGCTTCTGGGCGATGGCATAGCCCCGGCCCAGGACCTTCAGAGGGCTCATGGCGTCTAGAGCGGCGGCCAACTGTCCCGTCCGTGCCCGCTTAACCGCCAACAGATTGGTCATGGCCTGATCCATGCGGCGGCTCTGGTAGTCCAGCAGCACCCGCTTATCCTGGACATAGGCCTTGGGATCGGTAAGCATCCGGCTCTTTCCCAGCCGCTCCAGCTGCTGGCGGCCGCGCAGCAGCCGCTGACGCATCGCCTGCTCCATGCGCTGCTTGCTGCCCAGCAAAGCGGCATACACCTCATTCTGGTCGGGCACCGCCAGTTCGGCGGCGTTGGAAGGGGTAGCCGCCCGCAGATCAGCCACAAAATCGGCGATGGTCACATCAGGCTCGTGGCCCACAGCGGAGATCACCGGAATGTTGGAGTCATAAATCGCCTGGGCTACCACTTCTTCATTAAAAGCCCACAGGTCCTCCATGGAGCCGCCGCCTCGCCCGGTGATCATGAGGTCGGCCACTTGATGAAGGTTGGCCCAACGGATGGCAGCGGCAATTTCCTCCGCTGCTCCCTCTCCCTGGACCCGCACGGGCAGGATCCGCACCTGAGCCATGGGCCACCGGGCCCCCAGGATACGCAGCATGTCCCGCACCGCAGCTCCCGCCGGAGAGGTCACCAGAGCGATGCGCCCCGGCATCCGAGGCAGGGGCTTCTTGTGCTCCTGGGCGAAGAGTCCCTGGCGCAACAATCGTTCTTTCAACTGTTCAAAGGCCACAAACAGGTCCCCCGCACCCTCGGGAGTGAGGCGGACGCAGTACATCTGGTACTGTCCGTCCCGGGGAAAGACGGTCACCCGCCCGGCGGCGATGACCTGCATCCCGTTCTGAGGCCGGAAACGCAGGGAGGCAGCATTCCCCCGGAACATCACGCACCGCAGGGCTCCCTCCCGGTCTTTCAGGGTAAAGTAGTGGTGACCGGAGGGATACATCTTATAGTTGGACAGCTCCCCCCGCACCAACAGACCGGACAGAAGCCGGTCCCGGTCCATAAAGCCTTTGATATATTGTCCCACCTGACTGGGGGTGAGGATGGACGCTTCCTGTCTCATTGGGCTCTCTCCCGCTCCAGAGCCCGCCAGGTCAAAATGGCAGTACCCATGGCGTTGTCGGTGGAAAAGCGGGGCTGAGCAAAGATGGCTCCGCACTCCCGCTCCATTACCTGGCGTAGCAGAGAATTGGAGGCCACACCTCCGGAGCACAGCACAGGCAGTCCCGGGAAGCGTTCCAGCGCCTGCCGGGTGGCCTTCACCACCGCCCGGGCCACGGTCTCCAGAGCAAAGCGGGCCACAGTCTCCGGGGCCTCCCCCTTCTCCGCCATCTGCTTTACCTTATTTTCCATACCCGACAGGGAGAAGGTGCAGTTCTCCACCTTTACCGGGAACGGTTTTACCTTCTCCGCCTGGGCGCTGAGTGCATCCAAAGCCTTGCCCGCGGGGAACTGGAGACCCAGCAGCACACCGGTGCGGTCGATGAGCTGCCCGGCGGAAATATCGCTGGTCCCTCCCAGGATTTCCGCCGTCATAGCTACTCCATCCTGCTCCGGCTCTGCCCGCAGCAGCTCGGTGGTGCCCCCCGACAAATGCCAGGCCAAAAACGGCCCCTCCAGCAGATCCAGCCGCCCGGCGGACCAGGCTGCCGCCGCCAGATGTCCCTGCTGGTGGGAGAAGGCAAAAAAGGGTACACCCAAGGTACGGGCCAGGCACTGGGCCTGGCTGGTTCCCGCCAAAAAGCAGGGCATGTAAGAGCCCTCCACCGCCCGGGGGCGGGTGCTGGCTCCTACGGCCTGGATATTTTCCAGCTGTCCCTGGGACGCCAGCTGCTCCATCAGCTGAGGCAGCTGCTTGACGTGCTGGAACAGGGCGTCGCTCTGCCGCAGACCCAGCTCACCGGGGCGCACCTGAAGCAGCTGGCCCACGTTCTCCCCCTCCCGGCCGTTGAAGACTGCCGCGGAGGTGGTGTAGTTGCTGGTGTCCAGCGCCAAGACGGACATACTTACTCCTCCTCGCCGGCAGAGTCGCTCTTCTCCGGCTTAGCGGGGGTATCGGGGAACTCCGTGCGCACAAAGGTACCCAGAATGCCGTTGACAAAGGCGGCCACTTCCTGGGGCTCATATTTCTTGGTCATCTCCACCGCGGCGTCGATGGCGGCGGCGTTGGGGATATCCGGCATATACAGCACCTCATACATGGCGGTGCGCAGAATAGCCGCTGCCATGCGGGGGATGCGGGCAAAGGACCAGCCCACCGCATAGCGGGCAATGTAGTCGTCCAGCTCCGGTCCATGGGCAAATACCCCGCGCACCAGGTCACGGATATACCGCTCCTGCTTCTCGTTGGGGAACTGGGCATACAGCTGGGACTCCCCACCCAGCTCCTCAAATCGCTCCCGGGTCAGCTCGCTGTCCAGGACCTCCTCGGCGCTCTGGGTGCCAAAGCCCAGAGAAAAGATCAGATGCACCGCAATCTCGCGGGCCGTACTTCTTGTCATAGTGACTCCTCCGTGGCGCAGTAACCTGCGTTCATTTTCGTTCCAAAGTAACATGCACTTGTGGAAACGCTGATTTCACAAGGTATATTATATACATGAATATGCAAAAAAGGAAGCCCTAAAATTCACAAACCCGCACCCCTGCTCCCTTCTTCTCTGCATAATCTCCTGAATATGGAAAAAACGTGATCCGCCCGGAAATCCGGACGGATCACGTTTTTTAAGCGTAGAACCGATGACCGCCGATCACGGCCACACAGGTCTTATGTCGGGAGGCCCAGCTGTTGCTGCAGGAGTCAAAATGGGTGGCTCCCTTGGTCTCTTCCACGACACCGCCGTCCAGCACCAGCTTGGCGGCGATGACGCTGTTCTCATTGGGGGTGCGGTAGGCCAGCTTACCGGACTGATAGGTGGTGAACTGGTTCTTCTGAGCCAGCACGCCCACGATGGTGTTGGGATAGATGGGGTCGTTGACCCGGTTGAGCACTACGTTGCCCACCGCCATCATGCCCTCCAGAGGCTGGTTTCCGCTCTCGGCGTAAATGATACGGCACAGCCAGAACAGATCGTCCTGGTTATAATACTGGTCCGCGGGGGTCAGCGCACCGCTGCCCCGGGTCACAGCCACCACACCGGTGGCGGCGTTCCAGGTCAGGGAGGCGTCAAAGGCCTCGGTCAGCACGGACAGAGGCACCGTCACCCGGCCGTTTACCAGCTGTACTCCCTCAGGGATGTACAGGTACCGGCCGTTGGCCACCAGATACAGCTGTCCAACCTTGGCGGTCAAATTCAGCTTGCTGCTGCGCACCGTCACGGTCTGGCTGCCGCCGTCCCAAACAACAGAGACGGAGGAGTCCAGCTCCTTGGCCATAGGGACCAGAGCCACATAAGTCGTTCCGCTCTTCTGAGTCTTGCTTACCTCCGAGGAGACCGGCTTGCCGTCAACCGTCAAGGTCCGGTCCATGTCCTCTACCAGAGTCAGCACGCTGGAGCCCGCCACTGCGGTTACCATGTGCGCCTGGTCTGCTTCCTGATCGTGAGTTTCGCTGGTCTGAACCAACTGGGCCCCACGGGTCCCTTTCTCAGTTTGGATCTGCCCGGCGGAATCCTCTTCCACCCCGGCACCCATCAGGAGAAGCAAGGCAAAGGCGCTCAGCGTCAGCGAAAACAGCTTTCGTGTCATTGTCTTCACTCCTATTTAGTTACAAAATTATGTCAACAATTATGACATCAAAAGCAACGGGCTGTTACTTTTGTTACCACATTGTAACCAAATAGAGCCCCGGAAACAAGGGCAAAAATCACTATACTTTCCTTGTTTTACTTGTGCATTTTTTCTGTTCTACTGAAAAAAACGGCGATTTTTCATTTATTCCGGCATTTTTGTGTACTTTTTCCCCTTCTCATTTTTCACAACTCCACGCTATCTCCGTCCGCTCGGGTTTCCATAAAAACAGCTCCGCCGCAGCGGAGCTGTTAGAAATATATCTTCTTACTTCTTTCGGTTGTCGATCTTCTGCATCAGCGCCACCAGCAGGGCAATGACGCCCAGCACCACAAAGATACCCAGCATTCCCTGGCCCATCATCTCCAAGGCCAGGCCGATGTTTTCCATGTTCATATTCGTCTCCTCCTTACGCTCAGCCGATCATATGGGTGGCACAGTACTGCAGGATCACGCCGCCCGCCACAACCGAGGCGATCTGTCCGGATACGTTGGCAGCCACCGCGTGCATCAGCAGATGATTCTGGGGGTCGGCCTCCTGGCCCAGCTTTTCAATGACACGGGAGGACATGGGGAAGGCAGAGATGCCCGCCGCACCCACCATAGGATTGATCTTGTTCTTGGGAGTGAAGAGGTTGAGCACCTTCACAAACAGTACACCCACCACAGAATCCAGCACAAAGGCCACCAGGCCCAGCACCATGATGAGCAGCGTCTCAGGCTTTACAAATTGGTCCGCCTTCATAGAGAAGGAGATGGTGATGCCCAGCAGCAGAGTAATCAGGTTGGCCAGCTCATTCTGGGCGGTCTTAGACAGGGTGGTGAGCACTCCGCACTCCCGGATGAGATTGCCGAACATAAGGAAGCCCACCAGAGCCACCGAGGAGGGGGCTACCAGCCCAGCGATCACCGAGACGATAATGGGGAACAGGATGCGCAGCCACTTGGACACGCCCTGGGCCCGGTAGGGCATCCGCATGGCCCGGTCCTTCTTGGTGGTCACCAGCTTGATGGCAAAGGGCTGGATGATGGGTACCAAGGCCATATAGGAGTAGGCAGCCACCGCGATGGCTCCCACGTAGTTGGAGTGGAGCACCTGGGAGACCAGGATGGAGGTGGGGCCGTCGGCGGCACCGATGATGCCGATGGAAGCGGCATCCTTCATATCAAAGCCCAGGGCGGCGGCCAGGAGGATGGTGAGGAAAATGCCCGCCTGAGCGGCAGCGCCGCACAGGAAGAGCTTGGGGTTTGCCAGCAGGGGACCAAAGTCGATCATGGCTCCGATGCCGATGAACAGCAGGATGGGCATGGCCTCGCTGGCACTGATGCCAACCTCAAAGAGCCACTGGATAATGCCGTGGGTCTCCCCCACTCCGGCGGTCACTTGGTTGATCACGCCCGAAGTAGGCAGATTGACCAGGATAGCGCCAAACCCCATGGGCAAGAGCAGGGCGGGCTCAAAGCCTTTCTCAATGGCCAGCCAGATGAGCAATCCGCCCACAACATACATGACCAGCTGCTGCCAGGTGATGGACAGCAGGCTTTCCCACAAAAATTCCATGTGATTTCCTCCCTTGTTGATCTGCGCCGGCATTTTGGGGAGACAGTGCTCCGCACGGTAGAGTTTGCCCAGACGGGTAAGAAAAAAGACCTGCGTTCCGATTCGGAACGCAGGTCTGGTCATTTCAGGCAAAACCAGAGGGATGGCTCCCCCATGCTTGTTGGTCCTACCGCACAGCAGACGCTGTGCCGACTACTCCCCTTTGTGGTTTCATGGTAACATGGGAAAAAGCGGTTGTCAACCCCAATCCCCTGCCCTCTGTTAAAGAGCAGCCACAGCGGCCTCAATGGCCTCTTCTTCATCCCGCATGGCGGACAGGGTGAGATCCAGCAGCTTATCCAGATCCCAGCCCAGCATCTCAGCCCCCTGAGCGATCACATCTCGGGAGCAGCCGGCGGCAAACTTCTTATCCTTAAACTTCTTTTTCAGGGATTTGAGCTCCATATCGGACACACTCTTGGAGGGACGCATGAGAGCGGCGGCACCGATCAGTCCGGTCAGCTCGTCGCAGGCAAAGAGTACCTTCTCCATCTCGTGCTCTGGCTTGATGTCCACACAGTGGCCCCAACCGTGGCAGGCAGTGGCCCGGATGATGGCCTCATCCACGCCAGCCTCGCGCATCAGCTCCTGAGACTTGACACAGTGCTCCTCCGGCCACATCTCAAAATCCAGATCGTGGAGCAGGCCCACCTGGGACCAGAACTCCTTCTCCTCCCCGTAGCCCAGTTTTTGGGCAAACCAGCCCATCACATGCTCCACCGTAATGGCGTGGCGGAGGTGGAAGGGCTCCTTATTATACTGGGTCAGCAATGCCCAGGCCTGCTCTCTTGTCATCGTGATCTCCTCCCAAATGTGAAGATAGAGGTGTGAGCACTCCTCACACCTCTATCAGTGTAAACCAAATTCTCTTCTTGTCAATAGGCCACGACCACACCGCCGTCGTTGGCATAAACAGTGGTGATACCTCCCGCACCCACCACCAGGATCTCACCTACCTGGCACTTGGCAAGGATCTGCTCCTTGACCTTCTCTGCCCGCTCTTTGCAGTTGCAGTGGCAGATGACCAGAGTGCGGCCCACATGGTTGGGGTCGGAAGCGATCTTATCCACCAGCTTGCTCAGGGCCTGCTTCATGGACAGGGCCTGGCCCAGCTTGCAGATCTCGCCCTCAGGAGTAGCCCCCATAAACAGCTTGATTTTCAGCGCGCCGGTAACCACCGCCTGCAGCTTGGTCAGACGGCCATTCTTGCGCAGGTTTTCCAGCGTTTCCAGCACAAACATAGTCTGCATCTGATAGATATACTGCTCCACCTCCCGCACGACCTTTTTAAAGGGCATGCCGGACTGGGCCAGTTCCCGAATCTTCAGCGCCACCAGCACCTCACCCGCGGCCGCGGAGCAAGAGTTGAACACATGCACATTGACGCCGGGCTCGTCCTCTTCCAGCAGCACCCGAGCCTGTTCGGCGCTGTTGTGGGAACCGCTGAGCAAGGCGGACAAAGTAACCACATATACGTCCTCCACGCCGCACTGATAGGCATCCAGATAGGCCTGGGGAGAGGGGCAGGCGGTGGAAGGAGCCTGCTCACTCTGCTTCATAGACCAGAGCAGGTCGGCCTGGTCAAAGGTATCGTCATCCACAAAGGTACTGCCATTGGAGTGAATGGTCAGCGGCACCTTGACAAAGCAGGGATCTTTCAGCATCTGAGCGGTCAGGTCGCAGCAGCTGTCCACAACAATCTTAAAACTCATGTGTTTCATCTCCAAATGTGATTTTAAAAATCAGATTTTATTTACCATATCATAAAAGGAAGGGAATGTAAAGCGATTCCCCTCACAAATCGGGAAAAATTTAGAGGAACTTCTCCCCCGTCTCCTCCTCCAGCTCTTTGAGCAGCTTGCGGTCGGCCTTGCTGGTAAGATCCAGCTTGGCATACAGGTCGGGACGGCGGTGACGGGTACGTAGAATAGACTGCTTGCGCCGCCACTGGTCCACCTTGGCATGGTTGCCGGAGCGCAGGATGGCGGGCACAGTCCGGTCATGCCACACCTCAGGCCGTGAGTACTGGGGCGCCTCCAGCATACCGTTCCAGTGGCTCTCATTCTCATAGCAGGAGGGGTCGGAGAGCACACCGGGCACCAGCCGACAAACGGCATCGGCCACCGCCATGGCGGGAATTTCTCCGCCGGTGAGAACGAAGTCGCCGATGGAGATCTCCTCGTCCACACACTCCTCAATAAAGCGCTCGTCGATTCCCTCGTAGTGGCCGCAAACCAGGATCAAGCGCTCATAATCGTCCCGCAGCCGCCGGGCGTCGGCCTGATCAAAGGTCTTGCCTGCGGGAGACATATAAATGGTGTGGATCCGCTCCCCTGCCTCGTCGCAGATGTGCTTCCAGCACTGGTAGAGAGGATCGGCCTGCATCACAGCCCCCCGGCCTCCGCCGTAGGGGTAGTCGTCCACCTGCCGCTGTTTATTTAAGGTATAGTCCCGGATCTGGTGGCACTCAATGCGGATATAGCCCCGCTCCTGAGCCCGGCCCAGAATGGACTCACACAGCATATCCCCCACCACGTCGGGGAATAACGTCATAATATCGATACGGTACATAGGTCCTGCTCCATTTCTTCCTTATAGTCTTTCCTGATTATACGCAAGTCCTTCTGGTTTTTCAATGGATTTGTTTTATTTTTCCCTGTCTTTCTCCCCCTGTATCCCAGGCAGCATAGGCCGTCCCTCCCAGTCAAAGCTCCACACCAGATAGCGCTGTCCCTGCCGCTCCCGAACCTGCGCCAGGCAAAACAACGTGTTAAGTAAAATTGGTTTACAGGTCGAAAAAGGTATGGCCAGCTGCCGAATCGCTCCCTTCTCCCGGCTAAGCACCCCCTGCGCCCCCCTCAGGCATGCACGCACTACCCGGTCCTGGCAGAAATTCTCCGGATGGTCCTCCCTGTGCCACGCCTCCTGCACTCCATCTCTATCTGTAAAGGAATACACCATGACAGTCTTTCCGCCAATCAGCGGCCAGGCCCCTGCCTGCTGGAGCGTCTTCCTGGCCACCCGCCGCTCCAGATGCAGGCCGCCTCCCTGGGGGACCAGGGTTCCCAACAGAAATTCACCCTGTGGTCCGGTGCACCATACTTTATAAATTCCCTTGCCATCGTCGGGGCGCACCGCCTCCAGGTACACCCAGAGGTCCTCCTCCCGTACCCGTAAGGTCCCGCCGCCCGCCAGCGGCCACAGCTCCCCCAAAACGGCCCGCCCCCTCTCTCCCTCTATGTCTATGCGCGTCCTCCCAAATCCAACGCAAAATCTTTCCCTTGACAAACTGACTTTGCTCCGCTAAAATCTACCATAAGAAATGCGACGATGGGAAAAAAGACGGCGCGTGTCCCTCTTCAGAGAGCCGGTGGTTGGTGCGAACCGGTGTGCGGCCCCTCCGTGTATAACTGGTCCCTGAGCAGTCCGCCTGAACAACAGTAAGGTGGGACGGTTGGCTTCGTTATCAGCCGCGGCCTTGTTGGAGGCTTTGAGGGCCGTTCGGGCGACCGGCGGCTGAACCAGGGTGGTACCGCGTTAGTATAACGCCCCTGACTTGAAAAAGTCGGGGGCGTTTTTGATTTTCTCCCCCGCGGCACGATCCGCCCCCCCAACGCGGCGGAATCAGGAAAGGAGAGCAAGCATTATGAATCCCGGATACACAAAGTACATTCCCTTCCAGCCCCAGAAGATCGAGGGGCGCACCTGGCCTGACCATGTCATCACCAAAGCTCCTGTCTGGTGCTCGGTGGACCTGCGGGACGGCAACCAGGCTCTGGTGGACCCCATGAATCTTCAGGAAAAGCTGGAATATTTCCATACCCTGCTGGATATCGGCGTCAAAGAGATCGAGATCGGCTTCCCCTCCGCCAGCGAGACGGAATATGAGATCTGCCGTGAGCTCATCGAGGGCGGTCACATCCCCGATGACGTGACCATCCAGGTGCTGGTCCAGGCCCGTGAGCACCTCATCAAGAAGACTTTTGAAGCCATCAAGGGCGCCAAGAACGTCATCCTCCACTTCTACAACTCCACCTCCACCCTCCAGCGCAAGGTGGTCTTCCACATGGACATGGAGGGCATCACCAAGATCGCTACCGACGCGGCCGATCTCATCTACGAGATGTCCCAGCCCATGATCCAGGAGGGCATGAACCTGTGCTTTGAGTACTCCCCCGAGTCCTTCATGGGCACGGAGATGGACTACGCCGTGGATATCTGCCAGGCCGTGCTGGAGCACCTCCACGCCACCCCGGAGAACAAGGTCATCCTGAACCTGCCCACCACCGTGGAGAACTGCATGCCCAACCAGTTTGCCGACATGCTGGAGTACTTCTGCCGCAAACTCCCCTCCCGGGACTGCGCCATCATCTCCCTGCACCCCCACAACGACCGGGGCTGCGGCGTAGCCACCGCCGAGATGGGACTGCTGGCCGGCGCGGAGCGGGTGGAGGCCACTCTCTTCGGCAACGGCGAGCGCACCGGCAACGTGGACATGGTCACCCTGGCCATGAACATGTGGACCCAGGGCGTGGACCCTGAGCTGGACTTCTCCAACATCAACAAGATCAAGGACATGTACGAGCGCTGCACCAAGATGCCCGTGGGGGACCGGCAGCCCTACGCCGGCAAGCTGGTGTTCACCGCCTTCTCCGGCAGCCACCAGGACGCCATCAACAAGGGCACTCAGTATATGAAGGAGAGCGGCAGCGACTTCTGGGAGATCCCCTATCTGCCCATCGACCCCGCCGATGTGGGCCGGGAGTACGAGCCCATTATCCGCATCAACTCCCAGTCGGGCAAGGGCGGCGCCGCCTATATCATGGAGCACAACTTCGGCTTCGATCTGCCCAAGGCCATGCACCCGGAGTTTGGCCACATCGTTCAGGTAGAGACCGACGCGGTGGGCAAGGAGATCACTCCCGAGCGCATCAACGAGCTGTTCCACCAGGAATATGTGGACGTCAAGGAGCCCTACAAGCTGCTTAAGCACGCCTTCCAGGAGAGCGTGGACAACGAGGGCCACTCCCACGTCACCTTCTGGGGCACCCTCCAGCACACCGATACTATCTTTAAGGTATCCGGCGAGGGCAACGGCCCCATCGACGCCTTCTTCAACGCCATCAAGGGCGAGAAGATGGCTCGCTTCTCCTTCCTGGACTACTCCTCCCACGCCATCACCGACGGTTCCGACTCCCAGGGCGTGGCCTATATCCTGCTGAAGGACCAGCGGGATGGGAAAGAGTATTGGGGCGTGGGCCTGTCTCACAACATTAACCTGGCTCCTCTCCGCGCCATTCTGTCCGCCATTAACCGCGCCAAGCGGGAATAAATCACCTTCTTTTGCCCGGCCTGGAAATCTCCAGACCGGGCTTTATATTCTCTTAGCGCCTGGTTTTTATCTCTGTTTTCCCGGAAAAGCCCCAATTCTGATTCATTTTCTTCTCGTTAGTATCCAGATAAGGAATCTTAACCTCCTCTTAATATCTCGAAAGCCCGTACATGATTGACTTTTCACTGCTTTACGGTATACTTAAGATAAGAAACACCATCAGAGGAGGCGTCTTCCCATGCCAAGAACCCCAGAAGCCCCAAAATCTGCTCCCAAGGCTCCGGCCCGGATGTCCAAGAAGGACCCCCTTACCCGGGAGCAGGTCCGGGACATCAACGCCTGGTGGCGTGCAGCCAACTACCTGTCCGCCTGCCAGCTCTACTTACTGGACAACCCCCTGCTCCGGGAGCCCCTGCGCCCCGAGCACCTGAAGCGCTCCATTGTGGGCCACTGGGGCACCTGTCCGGGGCAGAACTTTATCTATACCCATCTCAATCGAGCCATTGTCAAATATGATCTCGATATGATCTATATCTCCGGACCCGGTCATGGCGGCAATGCTATCGTCGCTCAGGACTACCTGGACGGCTCTTACAGTGAGATCTATCCCAACATCAGCCAGGATACGGAGGGAATGAAGAAGCTCTTCAAGCAGTTCTCCTTCCCCGGCGGCATCCCCAGCACCGCCTCCCCCGAGACCCCCGGCTCCATCAATGACGGGGGCGAACTGGGCTACTCTCTGGCCCACGCCTTCGGCGCGGTCATGGACAACCCCGACCTCATCGCTGCCTGCGTGGTGGGCGACGGCGAGGCGGAGACCGGCCCTCTGGCTACTTCCTGGCACTCCAACAAGTTTTTGAATCCCATTACCGACGGCGCCGTGCTGCCCATCCTCCATCTCAACGGCTTCAAGATCTCCAACCCCAGCGTATTCTCCCGTCTTACCCGGGAGGAGACCGAGATGTTCTTCAAGGGCTGCGGCTGGGAGCCCCGCTTTGTGGAGGGGGACGATCCCAAGCAGATGCACCAGAAGATGGCTGCCGCCATGGATTGGGCGGTGCGTGAGATCCAGCGCATCCAGGAGTACGCCCGCAGCAGCGGCAGTGTGGAGCGCCCCCGCTGGCCCATGATCGTTTTCCGCTCCCCCAAGGGGTGGACCGGTCCTGCCCAGGTGGATGGCAAACCCTCTGAGGGCAGCTGGCGTGCCCACCAGATCCCCATTCCCGTATGGGACGGCAAGCCCGGCCGCCTGGAGGAGCTGGAGGCATGGCTGCGCAGCTACCATCCCGAGGAGCTCTTTGACGAGCACGGCGCTCTTATTCCCCGCCTGCAGGAGCTGGCCCCTAAGGGAGATCGGCGGATGGGAGCCAACCCCCATGCCAACGGCGGCCTGCTGCTGCGGGACCTGCGCACCCCCGATTTCCGTGAATACGGTGTGGCGGTGCCCCAGCCCGGTGCGGTGGAGGCTCAGGACACCCAGGTGCTGGGCGGCTACGTGCGGGATCTCATCAAACGCAATCTGAAATCCCGGAACTTCCGGGTCTTCGGCCCTGACGTCACCTCCTCCAACCAGCTCTCCGCCATGCTCCAGGCCACCGGCCGGCGCTGGACTGACCAGGACCAGGAGGATTTGAGCAACCATCTGGACCAGGACGGCCGTGTGATGGACTCCATGCTCTCCGAGCATATGTGCCAGGGCTGGCTAGAGGGCTATCTGCTCACCGGACGCCACGGCTTCTTCACCTGCTATGAGGCCTTTATCCGCATCGTGGACTCCATGGTGGCTCAGCACGCCAAGTGGCTGAAGGTGTGCCGTCAGCTCCCCTGGCGGCAGAAGATCGCCTCCCTCAACTATGTGCTCTCCTCCAACGTCTGGCAGCAGGACCACAACGGCTACACCCACCAGGACCCCGGCTTTCTGGACCACGTGGCTAACAAGAAAGCCGATGTGGTGCGCCTCTACCTGCCCCCCGATGCCAACTGCCTGCTCAGCTGCTTTGACCACTGCATCAAAAGCCGCAACTACATCAACGTCATTGTGGCCTCCAAGCACCCCCGGCCTCAGTGGCTCACCATGGACCAGGCGGTGAAGCACTGCACCCAGGGCATCGGCATCTGGCAGTGGGCCTCCAACGACCGGGGCGTGGAGCCTGACGTGATCATGGCCTGCTGCGGTGATACCCCCACGCTGGAGACTCTGGCGGCGGTGACCATCCTGCACCACTACCTGCCTCAGCTGAAGATCCGGGTAGTCAATGTGGTGGACCTGATGAAGCTCCAGCCCCACACCGAGCACCCCCACGGCCTCACCGACGAGGACTACGATGCCATCTTTACCAAGGACAAGCCCATCATCTTCGCCTTCCACGGCTATCCCACCCTGGTCCACGAGCTCACCTACCGCCGCCACAACAAGAATCTCCACGTGCGCGGCTATAAGGAAGAAGGCACCATCACCACTCCCTTCGACATGCGGGTCCAAAATGATATCGACCGCTTTGATCTGGTCATTGACACGGTGATGCGCCTGCCCCAGCTGGGCAACAGCGCCGCCTATCTCATCCAGGAGATGAAGGACAAGCTCATTGAGCACCACCAGTACATCACCACCCGCGGCCAGGACATGCCCGAGATCCGCAACTGGGCCTGGAACGAGGGCAAAGGGATCTATCCGGATTAAACGAAAAATTTCTCTCTGCTTGGAATATTTCCCTCCGACAGCGGTCATACTGGACATCGAGGTGATGTACCATGGACTACCGCGACATGTACGCCTTGTTCCGCCGCGAGCCGGAGGCCAAGCGCTTCTTTGACGCTCTGCCTGACTACGTCCAGGACCAGCTGCGCATCCGGCCCAACGGGATCAAAAATTTGGAAGGTCTCAAGGACTATGCCCACCGCTGTCTGCACGGTGAGCGCGTTTAAGGAGGAATTGAACATGTCCAAGAAGGAGAAGAAGCCCCGCATGATCCCCGACGTTCCCGCCACTCCTATCCCCGGCGAGCCGGGCAAGAAGCGGAGCAACTTTGACCCCACCCCCAGATCCAAAGTCTAACAAAAAGCACAAACAGCGCCCCGGCGAACTTCGCCGGGGCGCTGTTTTATCCGCTTAATTCGATGGCATGCACATCGATTCCTCTTATGATGGCATTGGAATAGCGCTGTGTGGCATTGTTTTTCGCAAAACTCATGGTATACACACCCTGGTAGGTCAGCTCTCCCCCCTGCCACACGGTCAGACGGTAACTTGTATCTTCCCAGGAAAGACTGTTCCGCTCCAGCAGGGCCAGTCTCTGACCGTCCCAGTGGGCAAGCTGTTCTTTGCCTGAGTCATCCCACTGTTCATCCTCCGGCATCTGTAAGGCATGCGCCAAGGCATACTCTTTCCCATCCCAGGTGAGCAGAATCAGCTGATGATCGTTGAAGAAGAGCAGCATGTGGTCCTCCCCCTCCAGCGGATCGACCATATAGCCATTGCTGCCCATTTGACCCAGTTCCAGCCGCTGGAGCAGCTGCCGTCCATCGCTGCTGAGGACATTGAGATACCACGTTTCCCCCGCTACCGTGTACAGTAGCAAGTTTCCCTTTTCATTTGCAAAAAGGTTCACGGTCCGCTCTCCCTGGGGCACTTGATAGACGGTCTGTACCTGATCCATCTTCAGGTCCGCCCATCCGCTGGCCTCATTCTCAAGGAAAGGAACAAAGTACACTCCATATCCTCCCTGGATATGGCTCAGGTCCATCTGGACCATCCCATTCTTTGCCTCATCCTCCGAGACATGACTGTCCAGAATATAGTAGTATCCTCCATCGCCCTGAGCTACCGCTGTATTGAGTTCCAACCAGGATTGCGTATCACAGTATAACTCAATCACCTCGCCCATCTCATTGGTAGTGATGGTGTAGGTCACCTGAACTTGAGAAGGGATGGGGATGCTGAAAAAGCGTTGGAATGCCTCCTGTACTTTCAGCCACTGCTCCTTATATTCCTCGTACCCATAGTATCGATAGTCGCTCAGAAAGATAGGATAGTAGGAATAATACTCTGCCAAATACACCGTTTTGGATTTAGTCTCATTGGGACCCATGGTTTTAGCCAGATCAATGGCCGGTCTGGTCAGTATACCACCGTTTCCCCAGTCTTCCCTCTCCAGATCGATCCTCATATCTGAGGACATGCCGCCGCCAAAAGAGGGCATGGACATCTCAGGCGGGTAATCATGAAATTCGTAGAAATTCAGAACTTTCTGCGAAAAACGAAATTCACTTGTGGCTTCCGCCGCATTTGCGGCAGGAAACTTGGTATCCCAGAACAGCTGATTAAACATCTGATTATGGACCGTAATGGTCAGCCCCTGGGCGGCGGCGGGATCCCCCTGCAGGGTAGTCTGAGTCACTTCTACCGCCTCGTTATCCTTGCTCACCCAAACGGACATCCCAGCCAGACCACCCACAGCCAGACAAATCAGCAGCAGGAACAGCAGAAAACTCTTTTTCATGGCTCCTCCTCTCCCGTCAGATCTTTCAGAGCCTGAACCACCCGGTCCGCTTTATAGCGGTAGGTCTCCTTGACAAAGTCCATCAGGGTCTTGCCCTGCTCCTCCAGCTCCAGGGTAGTCACATCTCCCACCAGCTTGCCCTTTTGCAGCAGCAGCGCCCGACCGATAAAATGCTCCACCTCCTCCAGCAGATGAGTTGAGAGCAGCACCGTCTCATTGGGCTCCAGAATTCCCAGCAGCACCTTATAAAAGTCTTCCCGGTTAAATACGTCGTTGCCTGCGAAGGGTTCGTCCATCAGAATATAGTCCGCTCCCTGGCTCAGGGCCAAAATTACTTCCAGCTGGTTTTTCTGCCCGGTGGAAAAAGAGCGGGCGGGTTTATGGGCGGGCAGTTCGAAGAAATCCAGCAGCGCTCGGAACCGTTTGTCCCGGAAGTTTGGGAAATGCTCCTGATAAAACTGCCGGTGGCTCTCCGGACTGAGATTGGGAAAGAAGGAGTGCTCGCAGGTGGCAAAGGAGAGCCGGGTAATATTTTTCGGGGTGATGGGCTCTCCGTCCAGGGTGATGGTACCCTTATATGGGATAAAGCCAAAGACACACTTCATCAGGGTCGTTTTTCCTGCGCCATTCTCGCCAAACAATCCTACGATCTCACCCTGTGGGATCTTCAGGTCCACCCCGTCCAGAGCTGTCTTGCTTCCGTATTGCTTGATTACTTGCTTCAACTCCAACATAGCGCTCATCTCCCTACCAGCGCGCTCCAAAAGCGCGTCCACTGTCCCGGCACCAGACAAGATGCCGGCGTACACTTCATATAGATCAGGTAACATACCGCTGTGGTCACTGCCGTCAGTACCAGGCATATCCCCACACCTATCAGCGGCAGCGTCCAGCACCGACGGGCATATTCTCTGGGGTCCGGCAGACGGCGCATGAGATAGATGCTCATGCTGCCCTGACGGTGGTAGGCCTGGAACCAAAATCCTTTTGCTACCAGCAAACCGATCAGAATCAGGAACCCTGCCGGCACAAACCGGAACACTTGGCCAAAGTCAGCCATCCGGGAGTCGAGAAGCAAAATCCGTTTTCCGTTCTTCGTCGTATACAGATCAGAAAGCGCCATGGCATATGCTCCCATATAAGCCACTACCGCCCAAAGTGCGGACAGAAACAGCCCCAGCATCAGGTTGACCCGCTCCCGCTCTGCAGAAATTCCAAGGGGGATCCGTGGCTTTAGCCAGCGCTCAAATTTAATTGTCCAGTCTCTCATAGGGCTCCCCCTCCCCATTATCCTCACTGTCCCACACGGTCATCCGGGCAACGGCCGCCGCTGCAAAGCAAAATGCCACGACAAAAAAGCCTGCGTCTCCGTCCAGGTTGGAAACTCCGGTTCCTCCAAATCCAGACCAAAAAAGGACTAAAATCAGGCCTATGGATGCCATAGGTGCTCGGCCAAGGCGTCGCAGTCTTGCTCCGCTGGCAGCGCACAGACCCAGCGCCGCCATCATACATGTATTGGTGACCCACCGTGCCCAGCCAGCCAGAGGCAGCATACTAAAAAAGAACGGCGTGCGATAGATACTGAGAAGCACCGTCTGCTCCGTCACCTGCTCTGCCGGCAGGTTCTGTCGGTACAGCAGACACATGACCAGAACCAAAGCAGCCTGGAAGGCCCACAGCAGCAAGAAGGACAGCGTACCGTACAGGCCATAAAGCAAGTTTCCTTGCCTGCGGCTGATTCCCAGACGGTCCAGGGTATAGTCTCTCCACTGTCCGGCTGTAAGGATCAAAATCAAGCTCAGCAGCACCAGAGCCGCAATCCAAACCCAATGCAAATGGGTGTTTTCCGCTATCTCATCAACGGGCAGGGAGTACATGGAATAGATCTCTTCTCCATTCTCTCCGATCGCCACGACTCCACTGAATCGCTTCTCCATTTTCAGGACAAACAGCGCCAGTTCCACCACTGCCATCACCACAAACAGAGCCAATTCTTTATATAAGGTACTGCGGGCCATCAGGGATAAATAAGATCGACAGGTTCTCATAGTTCTCCTCCTTCCCGGTCCCACAGCCGGGCCACCAATTCCAGGGCCTCCTCCTTGGAGCTACCCGTCTCCTTCAGTGCCGCCACCAGTACGGCGATCTCGCCTTCCAACAGCTTGGTCCGCACGTCCCGCACCTTCCTTTCGTCCAGCGTCAGCACACTTTTTGCTCCGGAGCGGGACTCCATCAGTCCCTCCTCCTCCAACAGCCGGTAGGCCTTCTGCACCGTGTTGGGGTTGACCCCCAGCATAGCGGACAGGGTACGGCGGGAGGGCAGCTCCTCCTGGTCCCGAGCCGTTCCGGCAGCCACGGAGCGCTCTACAAAGCGCATGATCTGCAAATAGATGGGTACTCCCTCTTCCATGCGGAAGGAATCAAAGGCAAGCAAGGTCCTCCCTCCTTTCAACCGTATTATATGACTAATACACTTTCTAAGTGTATTATACAAGTAACACACTTTACTGTCAATCTCTTTTGTGCGATTTTCCATCTTATCCTTGTACATCTATCCCCCTTTTTGTGGTTTTTCTCTTGTCACCTGGAATAAAACGCGGTATCTTTAAAGGGAACTAGAAACTGGAGGAATCACCATGGCGACCCTGAAAGAATTAGCTGACCGTACCGGCTGCTCTCCGGCGGCCATCTCCCGCATCCTCAACGCGGACCCCACCCTCTCTGTTAGCGAGGAGACCCGCCGCCGCGTTCTGGAAGAGGCCGGACGCTTGAATTACTCCGCCTCCAAGAGCCGACGGGGCCGGGCTCCCAAGCCGCTGATGCGCGTGGGACTGGCCGAAATGCTCTCCAGCTCCCGCCAGCTGGATGACCCTTACTTCCTCTACCTGGGCAACCACGTGCGCCAGGGCTGTCAGGAGCGGAAATATGCCTGTGTCCCCCTGGAGCACCGGGAGGGCGGTTTTCTCCTGCCTGAAGGCGAGACGGTGGACGGCATCGTGGCCATCGGCTACTTCCCGCCCGAACAGATCCAGGCTCTGGAGACCATTTCCAAACATCTGGTCTTTCTTGACTTCTCCCCGGACGAGATTCGCTATGACTCGGTGGAGCTGGGCTACGAGCTAGGTATCCGTCTGGCTCTGGAGGCCCTCACCGCTCTGGGCCACCGCCGCCTGGCCTTTGCAGGCCCTGCGGACCGGCCTTACGGCCAGCTGGGACCGGAGCCCCGGTACCAGGCTTTTCTCCAGCTCACCGCGCCTCAGCCCCAGCTGAGCTGCCAGGTGGTCTCCTGCCCCATGCAGGGCCGGGCCATCGAGCCCAACCTCACCGACCTGCTCTCCCACCCCCAGGACCGCCCTACCGCCCTGCTGTGTGCCAACGAAGAAATCGCCCTGGCCGCCGTGCGCGCGGCCGAGCATCTGGGCCTGGACATTCCGGGCGACCTTTCGGTAGTCTCCTTCAATGACACGCCCCGTTCCGCTCTGGTGCGCCCTGCCCTTACCTCTGTATCCGTCCACACCCAGGAAATGGCCAACGCCGCCCTGCGTCTGCTGGCCGAACGGGTGCTTGGCAGTGTCCCTGCCCCCCGCACTTGGCCGCAAAAAGTGGTCGTCCCCCCCTCCCTCTCTCTGCGGGAGAGTACCGGTCCGTCTAACTGCCGAAATTCAACATAAATTCTTATGCAAACTGCCAGATTGAATTTTTAGTAAAAAATAAATATACTAGGTACAACAAAATATAAATGAGGTGACCACCATGCGAACTTGTGAATCTTTGCGCCGTTCCCTGTCCGCCGGAGAGTGTGACCAGATCCTTGCCAGCCTGTATGCCCTGGATGGCGCGGACAGCAGTCTGGCTGCCGCCCGCGCCCGCGCTCTGCGGGCGGTGGAGGAGTTCCAGTCCGCTTTCTCCCCCGCCGAAGATACCGCTGCCGCTCTGTTCAGCGGCCCCGGCCGCACCGAGATCGGCGGCAACCACACCGACCATCAGCACGGCCATGTGCTGTGCGGCAGCGTGGATCTGGACATGATCTGCTGCGCCGCTCCCAACGGCCTGAATGTCATTCGCATCATCTCCGAGGGCTACCCCGCCCTGGAGGTAGAACTGGACCAGCTGCTCCCCCGCCCCGAGGAGCGCAACACCTCCGCCGCTCTGGTGCGGGGCGTGGCGGCCAAGATCCAGGAGCTGGGCCACAAGGTGGGCGGTTTTGACGCCTGGGCCACCTCCAGCGTGCTGTCCGGTTCTGGCCTGTCCTCCTCCGCCGCTTACGAGGTGCTGGTGGGCAACATCGTCAACCACTTCTTCTGCGAGGGCGCCCTTACCCCCATTCAGATCGCCAAGATCGGCCAGTACGCCGAGAACGTCTATTTCGGCAAGCCCTGCGGCCTGATGGACCAGATGGGTTCCTCCGTGGGCGGCGCGGTGGCCATTGACTTCGCCGACCCCACCGCCCCTGTGGTGCGGAAGGTGGACTACGACTTCTCCAAGTCTGGCCACGCCCTGTGCATTGTGGACACCGGCTCCTGCCATGCCGACCTCACCGACGACTACGCCGAAATTACCCAGGAAATGGGCGCCGTGGCCGCCCACTTCGGCAAACAGTTCCTGCGGGACGTGCCCGAGGAGCAGTTCCGCGCGGAGCTTCCCTCCCTGCGGGTACGCTGCGGCGACCGTGCCGTGCTGCGGGCGCTCCACTTCTATGACGACGACCGCCGTGCCGTAGAAGAGGCCGATGCCCTGGAGGCGGGCGACTTTGACCGCTTCCTGGCTCTGGTGAATGCCTCCGGCATCTCCTCTTCCCTGTATCTCCAGAATACCTGGTCCATCGCCGATCCCAAGCAGCAGGCCATCCCCATGGCTCTGGCCATCGGCCAGGAACTGCTGGAGGGCACCGGCGCTATCCGAGTCCACGGCGGCGGCTTTGCCGGCACCATCCAGGCTTTTGTTCCCGTGGAGAAGCTGACCGCCTTTAAGAGCGGCATGGAGAAGCTGCTGGGCACCGGCATGTGCCATATCCTCCACATCCGTCCTCAGGGCGGCTGCGTCATTCTGGCTTAACAAATCAGAAAGGAAGCACAAGAACATGGCTATTCTTGTTTTGGGCGGAGCCGGCTACATTGGCTCCCATACCGTTTATGAACTCATTGACGCCGGCCGGGACGTGGTGGTGGCCGACAACCTGCTCACCGGTTTTCGTGCCGCGGTCCATCCCAAGGCCCGCTTCTATCAACTGGACATCCGGGACCGCAGCGCCCTGGATGAGCTGTTCACCAAGGAGAAAATCGAAGGCGTGATCCACTTTGCCGCCTCCTCCCAGGTGGGCGAGTCCATGTCCGATCCTCTCAAGTACTATGACAACAACCTCCACGGAACCATGGTGCTTCTCCAGGCCATGGTGGCCCACGGAGTGGACAAGATCGTCTTCTCCTCCACCGCCGCCACCTATGGTGAGCCTGAGCGGGTGCCCATTCTGGAGACCGACCGCACCGATCCCACCAACTGCTACGGCGAGACCAAGCTGGCTATGGAGCACATGATGCGCTGGGTCTCCCGGGCTCACGGTCTGAAGTATGTGGCTCTGCGCTACTTCAACGCCTGCGGCGCCCACCCCTCCGGCGCCATCGGTGAGGCTCACAACCCTGAGACCCACCTCATTCCCCTGATCCTTCAGGTGCCCAACGGCCAGCGGGAGAAGATCTCCATCTTCGGCGACGACTATCCCACCAAGGACGGCACCTGCATCCGGGACTACATCCATGTCTCCGACCTGGCCCAGGCCCACATTCTGGCTCTGGACCACCTGCTCCAGGGCGGCGAGAGCGATGTGTTCAACCTGGGCAATGGCGTGGGCTTCACGGTAAAGGAAGTTATCGACGTGGCCCGCGCGGTCACCGGCCACCCCATCCCCGCCGAGACCTGCCCCCGCCGGGCCGGCGACCCCGCTCAGCTCATCGCCTCCTCCAAGAAGGCGGTGGAGCAGCTGGGCTGGAAACCTAAGTACAATGACCTGAACACCATTATTGCTTCTGCCTGGAAGTGGCACAGTGCCCACCCCAGAGGCTATGAGGAGGCTTAATTATGATCGACTACGCCATTGAAAAACTGCTTGCCTATGCTCTGGAAAAAGAGCTGATCCAGCCCTGTGAGAAGCTGTGGGCTCTGAATACCCTGCTGGAGGTGCTGGAGCTGGACAGCTACACCCCCTCCGGCAAGGAAGTGGGTGAGGTAGACCTGCCCGCCGTGCTGGACGAGCTGATGGACGATGCTTACGCCCGGGGCGTGATGAAGGAGAACTCCATCGTCTACCGCGACCTGTTTGACACCAAGATCATGGGCGCTCTCACTCCCCGCCCTGCCCAGGTCATTGAGAAGTTCCAGGCTCTGCGTGCGGAAGACCCCCAGAAGGCCACCAACTGGTACTATCAGTTCAGCCAGGACACCAACTACATCCGCCGGGACCGCATTGCCAAGGACATGCAGTGGAAAGCTCCCACCGAGTACGGTGAGCTGGACATCACCATCAACCTGTCCAAGCCCGAGAAGGACCCCAAGGCCATTGCCGCCGCTCGGAACCTGCCCGCCTCCGCCTATCCCCGCTGCCAGCTGTGCGCGGAGAATGAGGGCTATGCCGGCCGGGTGAACCATCCCGCCCGTCAGAACCACCGCATCGTGCCCATCACCATCAACGGCTCTCCCTGGTTCTTGCAGTACTCCCCCTATGTGTACTACAACGAGCACTGCATCTGCCTCAACAGCGAGCACACTCCCATGAAGATCGACAAGGCCTGCTTCGGCAAGCTCCTGGACTTTGTGGGCCAGTTCCCCCACTACTTCGTGGGCTCCAACGCCGACTTGCCCATCGTGGGCGGCTCCATCCTGGCCCACGACCACTTCCAGGGCGGCCGGTACACCTTCGCCATGGCCAAGGCTCCCGTAGAGACCCCCTTCACCTTCCCCGGCTATGAGGACGTACAGGCCGGCATCGTGAAGTGGCCCATGTCTGTGGTGCGCCTGACCTGCGCCGATCCTCAGCGGCTCATCGACCTGGCCGACCACATCCTCACCGCCTGGCGCGGCTACACCGACGAGAAGGCCCTGATCCTGGCCGAGACCGACGGCGAGCCCCACAACACCATTACTCCCATTGCCCGCCGCCGTGGCGAGGACTATGAGCTGGACCTGGTGCTGCGCAACAACCTGACTACCGAGGAGCACCCCCTGGGCGTGTATCACCCCCATGCGGAGCTGCACCACATCAAGAAGGAGAACATTGGCCTCATCGAGGTCATGGGTCTGGCTGTCCTGCCCGCCCGTCTGAAGACGGAACTGGCCGCCGTGGCCGAGAAGCTGGCCAAGGGCGAGGACCTGCGTGCCGATCCCCTCACCGCCTCTCACGCTGACTGGGCTGAGGGCTTTAAGGGCAAGTATGAGATCACCGCCGATAACGCCCTGGACGTGGTCCAGAAGGAGACCGGTCTGGTGTTTGCCCAGGTGCTGGAGCACGCCGGCGTCTACAAGCGCAACGCCGAGGGCAAGGAGGCCTTCCTCCGCTTCCTGAACGCTCTGTAAAGGAACATTGCCTGCCACTTATTTTTCATTAGAAAACCCGGCTGGGAGACTATGAACAGGTCCATTAAAAACGGACAATAGACAAAACACCCCCTAATGTAGGAAAATAAAAGTAACTACATTAGGGGGTATTATCATGGGCAAAAGAAGCTATACGCACACACAGATATT